>CAZVSO010000263.1:0-1562 GCA_964629425.1 uncultured Gemmatimonadaceae bacterium | reverse complement strand
CTGCTCAAGGGCGCCAAGAGCTTCACCTTCACGTACCGCACGGCGCGTGAGCAGGTGGCGCAGACCGGGCAGATCGTGGACTTTCTCCATGTCGCCAGGGTGGCGCTCACGCGCCCCAACAAGCTGCGGATCGACGTCACCGGAACCGTCTGGAACACCATCCTGCGGTACGACGGCAAGATCGTGACGCTGTTCGACCCGACCCAACGCTTCTACTCGCAGATCGAGGCGCCTCCGACCATCGATGACACGCTCATGCTGCTGATGGACAAGTTCCAGACCTCGTTCCCGGTGGCCGGGGTCCTGCTGGCCGATCCCTACGAGAAGATGCGGGACGGGCTCAAGACCGCCGTCGACCTCGGAGTCGTGAGCGTGGACGGCATCAGGGTCCGGCACCTGCTCTTCGGCGAGGACGACGCCGACTGGCAGCTCTGGGTCGAGGACGGCAAGCGCCCGCTGCCGCGCCGGCTCTCGATCGTCTACAAGACGGCGCCGGGCGCCCCTCGAGTGGTCGCCACCTTCTCGGACTGGAACCTGAGCGCTAGCATCCCCTCCGGGCGCTTCGTGTTCGTCAAGCCGCCCCAGGCGATCCAGGTGGAGCTCAAGACGGCTCCGCCGGGCAGCTAATCCAGCGGATGGGAGAGCCCTCATGAGCAAGCGATTCACGATCCTGGCGGTCACCGGGGTCCTATTGGCAGCGATCGTGGCGCCCGCCCACGCCTGGGTTGCCGCGCGCGGCAATCGTGGCGCCGTCGCGGTAGGAGGCAACCGCTGCTGTTATCACGGCTACAGCGGAGGGGCGGTGGCCGGCGCGGCGGTCGCGGGCGTGGCGGTCGGCGCGGTGGTGGGAGCCGCCGCGGCCTCGGCGGCTCGACCGCCCACGGTCGTCGTCGCGCCGCCCCCCGTGGTGGTCTATGCCGCTCCGGCGCCCGTCGTGGTCGGCACGGTCGTGTATGCGCTGCCAGCCGGCTGTAGCGCTGCCGTCGTCAATGGGGTCCAGTACTTCAACTGCGGCGGTGGCTTCTATCAGCCCGTCTACCAGGGCGGGGGAGTGGCCTATCAGATCGTCCCGGCACCCTGACGCTCGAATGAGCAGCTAGACTCCCCGGTTCGGTACGCGATCGATGGGGCGGACCTGGCGGGCGTCGTGCCCGGGATCGCCCTCGTCGCCCAGAGGTCGCTGGTTCAAATCCAGCCCCCGCCAAGGAAATCAACGGGCTACGGCGTGAGTCGTAGCCCGCTGGGTGTTTCGGGCAACGCTCGGCTCTGGCTCGCCGCCTCAGATCTGGTCGTTCACGGACAGCTCATCGGGCAGGGCCGCGGTCCGTTCCGCATCCGACTCGCCCAGCGCGCCCGCCGGGCCTCATGCGGCCGCGCTCGCATTCATGCCATTCCAGCAGCCGGGCCACGACCCCGGGCCACGGCGAGGCCGTGATGGCTGGAGACCTCCTCGTCGACGTCGTCATCCCCGCCGTCGTCGTCTTCGTGATGGCGGTGGTCGGGCTCGACCTCACGGTGGAGGACTTCCGGCGGGTCGCGAAGCGCCCCCGCCTGGTCGCGGT
>CAZVSO010000262.1:0-1602 GCA_964629425.1 uncultured Gemmatimonadaceae bacterium | reverse complement strand
GGCACTTCTTGAACTTCTTGCCGCTGCCGCACGGGCAGGGGTCGTTGCGGCCCACGCCGGCGTAGGGGTCCCCGGCAGCCACCGGCACCTCGCCGGGGCGTCCGGCGGGCGGGCGCGGGCCGGTCGTGGTCCCGGGTCCGACGAGGCCGTCGGTCTCCGCCCTGCTGGCGGTCACGGGCGCACCGCGGCGCGGGGCGCCACCCAGCGGACCGGTAGCCGTCGCCGCGCGGCCGCCCGCGCGGGTCCCCGGGCGTCCCGACGTGCCCGGCGGCGGGCCGATATCCACTTGCAACCGGAACCAGCGCTCGGTGAAGGTCGCGTGCACGTCGTGCATGAGATCGACGAACATCGAGTAGGCTTCCTGCTTGTACTCGATCAGGGGGTCCTTCTGGCCCCAGGCGCGGTACTGGATCGCCGCCCGCAGCTGGTCCAGGTCGTAGAGGTGGTCCTTCCACTTCTCGTCGATCACGATGAGCATGACGTGGGCCAGCGCCTGGCCGCCCAGGTTGACGGCCCCGACCTTCACCTCGAGGTCCTTGAGGTAGCCCAGCTTGGCCTGGAACGCGGTCCGCCCGGCCTCGTGCGCCACGCGCACGAGCTCGGCGTGGTTGCGCACGCGCGCGGGGTCGGTCACGTCGGGCACCGACAGCAGGAACCGCTGCAGGACCTCGGTCTCGATACGGTCGCGGTCCCACTGGCCGGGGTCGTCCACGCCGGCCACGGTCTGCGCGGCGAGTCGCTCCACGGCGGCTTCGATCATGCGCACGGCCTCGGCCTTGAGCTCTTCCCCGCCCTCGAGCGCGAACCGCCGCAGCGAGTAGATGACCTCGCGCTGCTGGTTCATCACGTCGTCGTACTCGAGCAGCCGCTTGCGTGCCTGGAAGTTCTGCAGCTCCACCCGCTTCTGAGCCTGCCCGATGGCGCGCGTGAGCCAGGGGTGGGTGAGGACTTCGCCCTCCTCGGCGCCGCTGCGTCCCACCCAGCGCGCCATCCGGTCCGAGCCGAAGAGCCGCATCAGGTCGTCCTCGAGCGAGAGGAAGAAGATGCTCTGGCCCGGGTCGCCCTGACGGCCCGAGCGTCCGCGCAGCTGGCGGTCGATGCGGCGGGACTCGTGTCGCTCGGTGCCGATGATCACCAACCCGCAGGGCGGGTCCTGATTGCACCCGAGCTCCCGGATCTCGGGTTCCGTCAGGTCCGGCTTCTCGAGCTGCTGGCCGAACGGCGCCTGGTGGGCCCGGATGCCACACACCTGGCAGCGCTTGACGCCCGGGCCGAGCTTGATGTCCGTGCCGCGGCCGGCCATGTTCGTGGCGATCGTGGCGGCGCCCGCCCGGCCCGCCTGCGCCACGATCTCCGCCTCGCGCTCGTGGTACTTGGCGTTCAGCACCTCGTGCTTGATGCCGCGCCGCTTGAGCATCCGCGCCAAGGTTTCGGACACGTCCACGCTCACCGTGCCCACGAGCACGGGGAGGTCGCGCTTGTGCTGGCGCTCGATCTCGTCGATGATCGCGTTGTACTTCTCGCGCCGTGTCAGATAGACGAGGTCATGCCGGTCGACGCGTCGCACCGGGCGGTTGGTGGGGATGACCACCACCTCGAGAC
>CAZVSO010000261.1:0-1778 GCA_964629425.1 uncultured Gemmatimonadaceae bacterium | reverse complement strand
GTGCCCGCCGCCGCCGACGGTCGCGTCCACCGCGCGCCGGCCGCCCTCGGCCCAGGCGGCGACGGCGGCGGCCAGCACCGGCACGTGATAGGGCGCCTCCCCGGGCTCCCCGGGCTTGCCCCCGGGTTCAGTCGCCCCGGGCTCGCGCCCGGGATCAGTCGAGACTCGCCTGACCTCGCTCTCCTCTCCGAAAAAGACGACGGCCCCGCCTGCTGCCGCAGGTGGGGCCGGTTCCTTCTTCCCGCGACGCGGGCTCAGGCGGGGCTGACGGGGATCGAACCCGCGACCTCCGGTGTGACAGACCGGCACTCTAACCAGCTGAGCTACAGCCCCCTGCGATGCAGCGCCGCAATATAGGTCCGCACGGGGGGCGGTTCAATGGCTCAGAAATTCGTGCACTTGAACGCCCGCTTGACCTGCGGCATCGCCTCGCCCATCTGCGTCAGCGGCTTCTCGTATGGCTTCATCGACTCCGCGTGCACACGCTTGCCCAGCTCGTAGGCCTCCCGGGTGCGCACCAGGTCGTCGTTGAAGGCCTTGGCTCGCTCGCAGCTCTTGCTCTTGGTCATCGCCGGGTAGGCCTGGCCCAGTCGCGGCACGGCGGGGAAGACGTACCAGAAGCTCGTGTTCACCCGGACCCGGTGGCGGACGCCGTGGGTGTCGGCCGGCGTGCGCGGCGCGACGAGCCGCAGCGCGGGGTCGAGCCAGGAATAGGCCGGGTCCAGGGCGCCCGCCCGCACCAGCTTCTCGCCCGCCGTGCGCATGAACGAGGCAGCGCCGACGCGCAGCAGCGTGTCGCTCGACTGCGCGGCCGGGGTGAGGTAGGCGCGCGCCGAGTCGAGCCGGGCGACGAGCTGGCGGCGCAACCGGGCCACGCAGGCCGTGTCGCCGCGGCAGCGCCCCACGGCCGCCGTGTCGTAGGTGGCACCCTCCACGATCGGCTTGGCGACGAGGAGACCGTTCCCGGCGCTTGGGTCGATCTCGAACGCCTTCTTGTACGCCCAGACCGCCGAATCCGGCTGCCCGGCGAGCTCGAAACCGGAGCCGAGCGTCTTCCAGAACGCCGGGTTCCTAGGGTTGAGGGCCACTGCGTAGTAGCCGAAGAACTTGAGGTGCTCGCCGTCGTTGGCCTTCTGCGCCACGCCGATCGCCGACATGAGGAACGTGGAGTCGGCGAGGCGGGTGCTGTCGCTCAGCGCCTGCGCCTTGAGGGACTCCAGGGCGCAGCTCCACAGCTCGCCCTCGATGCAGACCCGGGCCTTCAGCTCGAGCATGCCCTTGTCGGTCGGGAAGAGCGCGAGCCCCTGGTCGAGCAGGGCGGCGGCGTCACCGTAGCGTTTCATCTGGTGCAGCAGGTTCGCGTAGCCGATGCGCCGGGCAGTGTTGGTGGGGTCGCCGCGCATGTCCGCGCTCAGCGCCTCGAACATCGCGGCAGTGTCGCCCTTCACCTGGGCCTGCGAGAAGATGAGGCGCCACGCCTGGCCGTTGAGCGAGTCGCCGCGCAGCGCGCGGCGCGCCGCCGCGATGATGCTGTCGGGCGGCTGCCGCTGCGCCTCGTAGACCAGCGCGGTGCACATGTGCGCCGCGGGCAGGTTGGGATCCAGCGCGATCGCCTTCGCGGCCGCGGTGAGGGCCCGCGGGAGCGCCGCGCGCGTGCGCTGCGTGGCGCACTCGCGCGCCGGCTCCGCCGCGCGCGCGATCGCGCTGAGCCGTTCGGCGATCGGGTTGCCCAGCTCGGCGGCCGTGCCGGGATTGCCGGCCGTGGCGCCGAACCGATA
>CAZVSO010000260.1:0-1819 GCA_964629425.1 uncultured Gemmatimonadaceae bacterium | reverse complement strand
GTGGTCGCGGCGCTGCGCCAGGCGGGCCTGCTGGTCCGGGCCCCCGACCCGGGCCCCGAGATCACGGGGCTCACCGCCGACAGCCGGCGGGTGGAGCGCGGCATGCTGTTCTGCGCGGTGCGCGGCACGGCGCAGGACGGCCACGGCTTCGTCGCCATGGCCGCCGAGCGCGGCGCGGCCGCGGCCCTCGTGGAGACCGAGCAGCCCGTGGCGCTGCCGCAGATCGTCGTGCGCGAGGGCGGCGGGCGGCGGGCGGCCGCGGTCGCGGCGGAGGCGTGGTTCGATCACCCGGCCGGTCGCCTCGATCTCGTCGGTGTGACGGGCACCAACGGCAAGACGACGTCGGTGCTCCTCGCCCGGCACGTGCTCAGCGCGCTCGAGCCGATGGGGGCGATCGGCACGCTGGGGGCCTTCGACCCGGTGGGCGAGCCGGTGCCGAGCGAGGCGGGGAACCTGACGACGCCTGGTCCGATCGACCTCCAGGCCACCCTGGCCGCGCTCGTGGCGCGCGGGGCCCGCGGCGCCGCGATGGAAGTGTCGTCCCATAGCCTCGATCAGGGCCGGGTGAACGGGCTCGTCTTCGCCGCGGCGGTCTACACCAACCTGACGCGAGATCACCTCGACTACCACACGACGCTCGAGGAGTACTTCCAGGCCAAAGCGAGGCTCTCGAGCCATCTCGCCGAGACCGGGCTCGAGGTGGTCAATGCGGATGACCCGGCGTGGCGGCGCCTGCGGCCGGGGCGGCGCCGGATCACCTTCGGGGAGCACGGCGGTGACGTCACCGCCCGCCGTGTGGAGGCCGGCGCCGACGGCACCCGCTTCGAGCTCGTCACGCCCGTCGGCACCGCGAGCGTGCGGCTGCCGCTGCTCGGGCGGTTCAACGTGAGCAACGCGCTCGGGGTAGCGGCCTGCGCCTGGGGACTGGGCGTGCCGGTCGAGGCCGTGGCCGAGGGGCTGCGGACGGCGCCGCAGGTGCCGGGCCGCATGGAGCGCATCGCGAGCGAGCCGTGCGCCGTGCTGCGTGACTACGCCCACACGCCCGACGCCCTGGCGCGCGCGCTCGAGACCGTGCGCGCCCTCACCGCCGGACGCGTGATCGTGGTGTTCGGTGCGGGCGGGGACCGGGACCGCGGCAAGCGGGCCCCCATGGGGGAGATCGCCGCGCGTCTCGCTGACGTGGCGATCGCCACGTCGGACAATCCCCGCGGGGAGGACCCCGAGCGCATTCTCGACGACGTCGTGGCCGGCATGGCGGGCAAGGCGCACGAGCGCATCACCGATCGCCGTGCCGCGATCGCCCGCGCGCTCGCGCTCGCGCAGGCCGGCGACACCATCCTCCTCGCCGGCAAGGGACACGAGACCTACCAGGTCGTCGGTACGGTCAAGCACCCGTTCGACGAGCGGGCGATCGTGCGCGAGCTCGGCGCCCGATGACGCGCTGGAGCGCCGCGTCGGTCGCCGCCGCGCTCGGCCTCCCGGCGCCCGCGGGCCCGAGTTTCGCGGGTGTCTCGACCGACACCCGGCGGCTGCGTGGGGGCGAGCTGTTCGTCGCGCTGCGCGGCGACCGCTTCGACGCCCACGAATTCCTGGCCGAAGCGCGGCGTCGCGGCGCCGCGGGCGCGGTGGTGCGGCGCGGCACCCCGCCGCTGGACGGCCTGCCGTTCTTCGAGGTCGCCGACACCCTGGACGCGCTCGGCTTGCTGGCGCGCGCCCGGCGGCGCGCGCTGCCCGCCGGCAGCCCGGTGGTCGCGGTGACGGGATCGAGTGGCAAGACGAGCGTCGAGGAAGTGATCCGCGCGGCGCTCGGCGCGCGGGG
>CAZVSO010000259.1:1625-1847 GCA_964629425.1 uncultured Gemmatimonadaceae bacterium | reverse complement strand
CGCCCGCGAGCGCCAGGAGGCGGCGCACCCGGACTGAGGTGCCGCCAGCGCCCTAGCTACTTCCCCCGGAAATAGTCCCCATCAAGGTGACGGTTCCATCCGCCTCCGGACGGACAATTTGCCTGCAAAGTGGATGGTTTCCGATTCATGGGGGTGTTCGATGCTGCGGCTGAAGGGCGCGCAGGCGGAGTCGTTGTGGGACGAGGTGCTGCCGGTCGAGGT
>CAZVSO010000259.1:0-1615 GCA_964629425.1 uncultured Gemmatimonadaceae bacterium | reverse complement strand
TACCGGAGGACCTTCAGAGGATCGACGAGCTGCTGCGGGACCCGAGCCTGCTTCGGCCGATCGCGGAGCACTGGCGGCGCGAGGGCCAGGAGCGGGGCCGCTCGGCGACGGCGCATGGCCGGCCCACGCTCGCGATGGAGACCTACCTGCGCCTCATGGTCACAAAGCAGCGCTCGGGCTGGGGCTACGAGACGCTTGTGCGCGAGGTCTCGGATTCCCTGCACTTGCGTCGCTTCTGCCTGATCCCCCTGGGCGCGCGCGTGCCGGACGAGTCGACCGTGCGCAAGCTCACCAAGAGGCTCGGCCCCGAGACGGTCGCCGCCATCACCAGGGCGCTGGTGGAGAAGGCCACCCGCGAGCGGCGCTTCCGCCCGCGAGCGGCCCGGATCGACTCGACCGTGATCGAGGCCGACGTGCGCTACCCCTCCGACGCTGGGCTGGCCTTGCAGGGTGCGCGGGCACTGGCGCGCAAGGGCCGCCGCCTGGCCCAGCGCATCGGGGAGAGACAGACCGCGGTGCGCGACCGGTCACGGGCGATCGGGCGGCGGGTGCGCCAGATCAGCCGCACGCTCGGCCGCCGCACGGGCCAGGCACGGGAGGCCGTGATCGGCCTGAACGCCGAGGCCGGCGAGCTGCTGCGGCGCTCGGTCAGGGAGGCGAAGCGGCTCGCGGCCAGCGCTCACCGCAGCGCACGGGGCCGCGGCGCCCGGGCCAAGCTACAAGCCGCCCGAGAGCTCGAGACCCTGGCCGAGCGCTGCGAGCGGGTCACCGAGCAGATCCGGTCGCGCACGCAGGGCAAGCCGATCCCCGACCGCATCGTCTCGCTCTCGGACCCCGACGCCCGCCCGATTCGCAAGGGCAAGGCGGGGCGGCCGAACGAGTTCGGCTACGTGGCGCAGATCTGCGAGCTCACCCCCAACACCAAGCCCGGGGCGCGCGGGCTCGTGTTGCCGGCCGCGACCGCGCCCGGCAACCCGGGCGAGAACACGCTGCTGGCCCAGACCGCCGCGGAGCTCGAGCGCCTCTCGCTGAGGCCGCGGGAGGTGGCGCTCGACGGCGCCTTCGGCCACCTCCGCTCAGACGCCCAGCTCGCCCCGCTCGGGCCAGAGCGGGTGTTCGTCTCGGGCCGCCGGGAGCCCGGCTCGCCGCGCACCCGCCGGCGCCTGCGCCGCTACCGCACCGGCATCGAGGGGCGCATCTCCCACCTAAAGCGCCGCTACGGGCTGCGGCGCTCGCGCCTCAAGGGCCACGCCGGCCAGCAGACCTGGACCGGCTGGGCGATCCTCGCCTACGACCTTGACACCCTGGCCGTCCTGGCGGGCTGAGATCATGCGGGCGCTCGCAAGAGCAAACCATCCACTCAAGAAAATGGCCGCGCCAACACCCCGGCGCGGCCGTTTTCACGCTCCCCGGTTTATCCGGGGGAAGTAGCTAGCGGCCGGCATCCATGCCGGCTACTCGCTCAGCAGCAGGCCGAACATCTTCTGCACCGGGTCCCGAGTCAGGTCGACGTGGACGTGCTTGACCTCGGTGTACTCGTTCAGGCCGTGGGGGCCCAGCTCGCGGCCGACGCCGGACTGCTTGTAGCCGCCGAAGGGCGCGATGCAGTTGATCA
>CAZVSO010000258.1:0-2005 GCA_964629425.1 uncultured Gemmatimonadaceae bacterium | reverse complement strand
GGGCCTGGTGCGGCTCGCCGAACCGCGGCGTCACGGCGCAGCCGAGCTGCAGCCAGCGGCCGGCGCGGCGCGGCGCGGACCGCTGGCAGACGGCGGCGCGACGCACGCAGAATCGCGCTAACGATGAACGGATACGACGGAGCATCGGCGAAACCAAAGACGTCAAGCAAGAACGTCAAGGTGAAACGTCGAGGAGGAACGTCCACGCCTCCCCTCGACGTTTCTCCTCGACGTTTTCCCTCGACGCCTTACGGTGTTCTGGGAAGCAGGATCTGCTTCCAGAGGACGGACGCCGCCAACCCTCCCACGAGCGGTCCGATCCAGTAGGCCGCCTGGCTGTGCCAGTTCCACGCGACCAGCGCGGGGCCGAAGGCCCGCGCGGGATTCAGCGCGGCGCCGGTGAGCGGGCCGGCCACGACGGCCCCGACGAAGACCGCCAGTCCGATCCCGAACCCGCCGATCTTGGGCGCGTCCGCTGAGACGGCGGTGCCGAAGACGGCGCTCACGAGGAGGAACGTGAACACGGCCTCGATGGCGGCGCCCTGGAGAAACGAGCCGACGTGCGCCGACATGGCGGGCGTGCCCAGGTTGGTCACGATGCCGGCCTGGAGCGGAAACGTGAGCTTCACGAGCAGGGCGCCGAGCGCGGCCCCGGCGAGCTGGGCAACGATGTAGACCCCCGCCGTGCGCCGGTCCACCTTCCCCGCGGCCAGCAGCGCCACGGTCACGGCCGGATTGACGTGCCCGCCCGAGATGCCCATCGTCATCGAGACGAGGATCGCCAGGGCGATCCCGTGGACGAGCGCCACGGCGAGTGTTCCCAGCGTGTTGCCGGAGACGGCGTTCATCACGACGCTGCCGGCGCCCACGTACACGAACAGCGCGGTCGCCACCAGCTCGGCCGTCACCGGCCGCACCAACTTTGCATTCACGAGTGCCACCTCGGGGTAGGAGAGCGGCCGCCAATCTACCGGGGGGCTAGGGGCGTCGCAACACCAGCACCGCGTTGATCCCGCCGAACCCGAACGAGTTGGACACCACCGCCTCGGGCTCGGCGCTCCGGCCCTCACCGGGCAGGCAGTCCAAATCGCAGGCGGGGTCGGGGTGCTCGAGATTGATCGTCGGCGGCAGCCACCGCCGCGCCACGGCGAGCGCGCAGATCGCCGCCTCGATCGCCCCGCTCGCGCCAAGCGCGTGCCCGTAGTAGCCCTTGGTGCCGCTGACCGCCAGCCGGTAGGCGCGCTCGCCGAACGCGAGCTTGAGCGCCGCGGTCTCCGTGGGATCGTTGAGCGGCGTCGCGGAGCCGTGGGCGTTGACGTAGCCCACCTCGCTCGGCTCCACCCGACCGTCCTCCAGCGCCAGGCGGATGGCCCGCGCCGCCTGGCGGGCGTCCGGACGGGGCGCGGTCATGTGGTACGCGTCGTTGGTCTGGGCGTAGCCTGCGACCTCGGCGTAGATCTTCGCCCCTCGTGCGAGCGCGCGGCTCCGCTCCTCCAGCACGAGCACCGCCGCCCCCTCGCCCATCACGAACCCGTCCCGCTCCTGGTCGAAGGGCCGGGACGCGGCGCTCGGATCGTCGTTGCGCGTGCTCATCGCCCGGATCACGCTGAACGCGCCGAAGGTCATGGGCGCGAGCGGCGCTTCGGCCCCGCCCGCCAGCATGACGTCGGCCCGGCCCGCGCGGATGGTCTGGAAGGCGTCGCCCACGGCGATGGTGCCCGACGCGCAGCTCATCGCGTTCGTGGCGTTCGGACCGGTGAACCCGAACGCGATCGCGATATTGCAGCTCGCCGCGCCGGCGAACACGGCCAGGGCCAGCGTCGGGTCGAGCCCCCGGGGCCCTTCCTTTATGAACGCCCCGATCTGCGCTTCTGCGTGGGCCACCCCCCCGAGCGCCGAGCCCATCATCACCCCCACCCGGTCGCTGTTCTCGCCCGCCGGCCGCAACGCGGCGTCCTCCAGCGCAAGCCCCGCGCTGGTGACGGCGAGCTGCGAGAAGCGGTCC
>CAZVSO010000257.1:1645-2032 GCA_964629425.1 uncultured Gemmatimonadaceae bacterium | reverse complement strand
TGACCCTGTTCACCCAGATCGCGGCCGGCCGGCTGGGCCTCGCGCCCGACGACGTGGTCATCGCCGAGGCGGACACCGCGCGGGTGCCGAACTCGGGGCCCACCGTGGCGTCGCGCACCGCCATGGTGGTGGGGCGGCTGGTCGAGCGCGCGTGCGACGACCTGCGAGGTGGGCTGGGGCTCGGCGCGGGCGCGGGCGGCGCCGACCTGCAGCGGGCGATCGTCCGCTGGCACCGAGAGCATCCCGGCGAGCGGCTCGTCGGCACCGCCGCCTACGAGCGGCCGCCGGGGATCGCGTGGGACGACGCGCGCTACCGCGGCGACGCGTACGGCGCGTTCGGGTGGGCGACGTACGTGGCGGAAGTGGAGGTGGACATGCGCACCTACG
>CAZVSO010000257.1:0-1635 GCA_964629425.1 uncultured Gemmatimonadaceae bacterium | reverse complement strand
GCACGGTGCTGAACGAGCCGCTCGCCCGCGGGCAGGTGCAGGGTGGTGTGGTGCAGGGGCTCGGCTGGGCGCTGTTGGAGGAATGCGTCTGGCGCGACGGGGCGATGGCCAACAACCAGCTCACGAACTACCTGATCCCCACGAGCGACGACGTGCCGCCGATCCGGGTCGCATTCCTCGAGCATCCGTATCCTCACGGGCCCAACGGCGCGAAGGGACTGGGCGAGCTCCCGATCGACGGCCCGGCTCCGGCGGTGCTCAATGCCGTCGCGGCCGCGACCGGCGTGGACCCGCGTGAGATTCCCCTGACTCCCGAGCGGTTGATGGCCCTGATCGATCGTGGTCACTTTCCCGACGTCTCATGAGCGACGCGCTCACGATCTCCTTCACCCTCAACGGCTCCCCGGTCTCCGTCGACGTCGATCCCGCCGAGCGCCTGCTGGATACTCTGCGCTACCGCCTGCGGCTGACGGGGACCAAGGAGGGGTGCGGCGAAGGCGAGTGCGGCGCGTGCACCGTGTACCTGAACGACCTGCCGGTCGACTCTTGTCTCGTCCCCACCTATCAGGTGCGGGGCGCGCGGGTGGAGACGATCGAGTCGGTGGATCCGGACACGCTGGGGCCGTTTCTGAGCCACGGCGCGACGCAGTGCGGCGCCTGCACGCCCGGCGTCGTGATGACCGGGCGGTGGATCTGCGAGCACCCCGACCTGCTGGAGTCGCACGCGATCCGCGAGCTGATGGCCGGGAACCTGTGCCGCTGTACGGGCTACGACGGCATCGTGGATGCCGTGGCGGCGGCGGCCCAGCGCCGAGGCGGGCGATGAGGGTCCTCCTGCCGCGGACGGTGCGCGAGGCGCTCGAGATGCTCGCCGCCGGGGGCCGGCATGCCGTACCGGTCGCAGGGGGGACCGATCTGCTGGTGCACTGGCCCGCCCGCCCCGCGGACGACGCGACCGTGTACGTGGACCTCTCAGGTGTCACCGAGCTTACACCCGCCCGATGGACCGCGGACGAGCTGATCCTGGGCGGGCTGACGACCTATTGGGACATCATTCGGGACGAGCGGGCCCGGAGGGAGTTCCCGCTGCTCGTCACCGCGGCACGGCAGGTGGGCGCCGTCCAGATTCAGGCCCGCGGCACCTGGGCCGGCAACATCGTCAACGCGTCGCCGGCGGCGGACGGCGTCCCCGTGTTGATGGCCTACGACGCCGTCGTGGTGCTCGAGTCCCTGGCGGGTCGCGAGGAAGTGCCGCTCGATCGGCTGTACCTGGGCTACAAGCAACTGCGTCGCCGACCGGACCAGCTGGTGGTCGCGGTGCGCGTGCCCCGGCGGCCGCATCGCGTCGCCGTGTTCGAGAAGGTCGGGTCACGGCGCGCCCAGGCGATCGCCAAGGTCGGGCTCGCCGTCACCGATTCCACGGCCGGCTGGCGGGTCGTCGCCGCGAGCATGGCGCCCACGGTGCGGCGCTGCCCCGCGCTCGAGCGGCTGCTCGCGGCGGGAACGCCGGTGCGCTCGCCCGACGACCTGCGGGACGCGATCGCGCAGGACGTGGCGCCGATCGACGACATCCGCTCGAACGCGGAGTACCGCCGGCGCGTCATGGCGCGGCTCCTCTATCATGATCTGCGGGGG
>CAZVSO010000256.1:0-2054 GCA_964629425.1 uncultured Gemmatimonadaceae bacterium | reverse complement strand
CAAGCACATCGGCGTGATCGTGCGCCAGATGCTGCAGAAGGTGCACGTCGTGGATCCGGGCGACACGAATTTCCTGGAGGCCGAAAACGTGGACAAGCTCATCTTCCGCGACCGGAACGAGCGCGTGGTCAAGAAGAGCGGCCGGCCGGCCACGTCGGAGCCGCTGCTCCTCGGGATCACCAAGGCGAGTCTGACGACCCAGTCGTTCATCTCGGCAGCGTCGTTCCAGGAGACCACCCGCGTCCTGACCGACGCGGCGATCCGCGGCGCCAAGGACGACCTCCTGGGCCTGAAGGAGAACATCATCATCGGCCACCTGATTCCGGCGGGCACGGGGCTGTACCGCAACCACGAGATCGAGACCGAGCCGCCCGAGGGGTTCGTGCCGCCGACGCCGCCCGTGACGGCGATCGCGCCGGGCGTGGTGCCGGTGGCCGAGGCGGTGGAAGCGGGCTGACCGTCCGGACCACAACGAGAACGCCCCGCTCGGGCTGCCGGACACGCCGGTCTCGGCAGGCCCTCGTGGGGCGTTCTCGTTGGTGGTCTCACGGGGAAGGCGCGGCGCCCGGGAGCGATCCCGGGCGCTGGGCGTTTTGGGGCGCGACCTCGCGGTTTCCCGATGCCGCGACGCAGGGAACGCGCCGGTCTCAGCAACGCCGTCGCGCGGCGTCCTCGTTGGCCGCGCCAGCGATCTCCGCACCCGCTCCAGCCGCCGAACAGGTGGGGGTTGACCCAAGTCAAAGCAGCCACTTAGCTTTCGAGTCTGTCGGGGACCCGGGCTCCGGGAGTGTATGCCGACCATCAACCAGCTCGTCCGGCTGGGTCGCCGTGACGTCGCGAAGAAAGAGAAGGCGCCCGCGCTGCGCGGCAACCCGCAGAAGCGGGGCGTCTGCACGCGCGTCTACACGACCACGCCGAAGAAGCCCAACTCGGCGCTCCGCAAGGTGGCCCGTGTGCGGCTGACCAACGGGTTCGAAGTGACGGCCTACATCCCGGGCGAGGGGCATAACCTGCAGGAGCATTCGATCGTGATGATCCGTGGCGGCCGGGTGAAGGACCTGCCGGGGGTGCGCTATCACATCATTCGCGGCACGCTCGACGCTGCGGGTGTGAACGACCGTAAGCAGTCGCGCTCGAAGTACGGGGCCAAGCGGCCCAAAGCGAGCGCATGAGCCGGCGCAAGAAGGCGGTCCGCCGCCCCGTACCGGCCGACCCGCGCTACGACAGCCAGACGGTGTCGAAGTTCCTGAACAACCTGATGCTGCAGGGCAAGAAGTCGCTGGCGGAGCGGATGTTCTACCAGGCGATGGACCTGATCGAACAGCGCACCGGGCAACCGGGTGTGAACGTCTTCAAGCAGGCGCTCTCGAACGTGAAGCCCGCGCTCGAGGTCAAGTCGCGCCGGGTGGGCGGCGCCACGTACCAGGTGCCGGTCGAGGTGCGGCCGGAGCGGCGCACCGCGCTGGGCATGCGCTGGCTGATCCAGTACAGCCGCGCGCGGCGCGAGAAGACGCTGGCCGAGCGCCTCGCGGCCGAGTTCATTCTCGCCTCGAAGGGCGAGGGCGAGACGGTCAAGAAGAAAGAGGACACGCACCGGATGGCGGAGGCGAACCGCGCCTTCGCGCACTACCGGTGGTAGGCTAGGCTCTGGGGCTCCCCGGGCGTGCGCCCGGGGTCAGTAGGGAAACCAGTACGGGCGCAGCATGCCTGCGCCCCAACCGCGGAGCGAGACCGGCCCGTGTTCGGCGGGCGACCGGTCGCCCCGCATTTTTGCTGGACCCCGGGGCGTGGTCCCGGGGACGACCCCGGGGCGTGGCCCCGGGGATAACAAGAAGGAACGCAATGCCGCGCACGACACCGCTCGATCGGATCCGGAATATCGGCATCATGGCCCACATCGATGCCGGGAAGACGACTACGACCGAGCGCATCCTGTACTACACGGGCCGGACCTACAAGCTGGGCGAGGTGCACGAGGGCACGGCCACGATGGACTGGATGGAGCAGGAGCAGGAGCGGGGGATCACCATCACGTCCGCGGCGACCACCGCGTT
>CAZVSO010000255.1:0-2056 GCA_964629425.1 uncultured Gemmatimonadaceae bacterium | reverse complement strand
CGGCGTCATCGCCGTGTGCGACGACCGCCCGGCCAGCCTAGCGCGTCAGCCGGGCGCGCACAAGACGCGGCCCGGCATGCCAGCCGTTTCGGAACTTGGGCAGCGAAGCCGCGCAGAACGATGCAGGAACAGCAGTCTACGGAACATGCGTGGGTACGCCTATCTTCGCGAGGCCGGGTTGGCGCACGGAGAGGGCGCAAATGGCGAGGGGGGAGACACCTGTCCGGCCCGGGCGAGCGCCCGGGGTCGCGGATCGTCGGGAGGCGCGCCGGGGCGGCGCGCGTCAGTAGGGGCGGGTCAGCTGGTGTCGAGCGACCGGGGACACAGGCTGAGCCGGAGCATGCGGAGGAACTCGATCGGCGTCGCGGGCCGGTGGCGGCCGCGATGCAGGTAGCGCAGACGGTAGAGCCGCTCGACCGTGAGGGCGAAGATCGTCAGCAGCCACATCACCAGCACGCTGTTCGCGTGGTGGTGCCGGAGGTGCTCCATGCCGTACCGGGTCTTGCCGTCGTTGAAGCCCTCGTTTTCGATCTCCCAGCGGCTCTTGGCAAAGCGGTAGAGCTGGCGGCTGCCGACCCGCGCGGGCGGAAAGTCCGTCAGCCAGTACGCCTCGACGACCCGGCCATCGGCTTTGTGCTGCCGATAGCGGAGCACCCGCACGGTGGGCCACCGCAGGGTCTCCCAGGGGTCGAAGTCGTCGGCGTCCCAGAGCTCGATGCGCTCACCGCGTTCCTCCACGATCAGGGTAGGCGGCTGCGGGGTGAAGCGCGCCACGGCCGCGGCGAATAACGTCGGCAGATTGTCTTTCAGCCGGGCCACGACGCGCAACCCCAGGTCGCCCGCCACGTGCAGAAACGGCGCGGTCGCAAACTCGCCGTCCGCCACGACGTAATCGGCAAAGCGCCGGCCCACCTGCGCGATCGCCCGCTGCAAGACCCGCTGGCCGGCGACGTATTCGCTGTCGCCCGGCCCGTAGGGCTCGACATCGAAGGGCAGCGCCAACCCCGTGCCGACCACACTGATCATCACGAAGTGGTGGAGGGAGCCGACGACCTGGTGCTCGGCGTTGCACACCGGATGGCAGAGCGGGCAGCCTGCCGCCTGCCCGTGCCCCGCCCCGGTGCCGTCGATCGCCACGCCGATCCAGCGGCTCGGGCTGAACGCCTTGTTCCGTTTGGCCCGCCGCACGGTCGCCCCCAGCGCCGCCCGGGTCGGCCCCGGATCCAGCCGCTCCGTGAAGTAGGCCAGCGCGTCGTCCCCGAACCGGCGCGCCACCCGCAACGCCCGCCGGGCGGGCGAGCGCACCAAGGCCTCCACGCCGTGAAAGCTGCACTCCCGCAGCACCTGGCCCAGCACGAGCGCCCACACCAGGACCGCCGCCGGAATCTGCGGCCGCCGCCGGCCATCCCCCGGCCCGCGGAAGTACGCCGTCAAGTGCAACGGCCCACACAGATACTTCCACAGCCGCCGCGGCGTCGGCCGGGTCACCGCCGGGGCTGTCGCCGCTCCAGGACGAGCAGCTGCGCATTGGCCGCTAAGACCTCGGCCATCGCCTGCTTGAACTCCCGCCCGGCGGCCACCCGGCGTTGCACGTCTGCCGCCCAGGCCGCAGGGATATGCACTACGCGCTGCTTGCCCTCGACCATGAACGCCAGATACCAGCTCGGATGGCCGGCCCCCGTGGCGCAGTGACACGTCGGCTTCCCGCACCGCCGCCGGCTCTGTGACAACGACCCCGGCAGCAGATCGGCCACCAACCCCTCCGGCAGCTGGTACCGGCGGAGCAGGGCGAACTTCCGCTGCCGCAGCTGCGCGGCCGGCTCGCCTCGCGGTTTCGCCTTCCCCTTCATTCTGACTCTATTTATAGAGTAAGATCGGCGGCCGATCAAGCTTTTCGTGCGACTGCGAAAATAGCCTCCCCTACGAGGTGGGCGGTAAGCCCGCGCGGTCAAAAGAAACGGCGGTCACCCATCGCGGGAGTTCCGAAACGGCTGCCTCGTCCCAGGTCGTGTCCCGGACTTGCGGCACCCGAACCCGCATCTTGACACGCGCTGAT
>CAZVSO010000254.1:0-2069 GCA_964629425.1 uncultured Gemmatimonadaceae bacterium | reverse complement strand
GCCGGTCCGCGTTGGTGCAGAACAGGTCGTCGCCCACGAGCTGCACCCGCGACGCCAGCGCCTCGGTGAGCTTCGCCCACCCCGCCCAATCGTCTTCCGCCAGGCCGTCCTCGATCGAGACGATCGGGTAACGGTCGATCCAGGTCTTGTACAGCGCGATCATCTCGTCAGCCGACTTCTTGCCACCGCCGCTCTTCTTGAAGACGTAGCTCGAGTCCTGGTACAGCTCGGACGCCGCGACGTCGAGCGCGATCGCCACGTCCTTGCCCGCCTCGTAGCCCGCGGCCGCGATCGCCGCCATGATGGCCTCGAGCGCCGCTTCGTCGTGCGGCAGGTCGGGCGCGAAGCCGCCCTCGTCGCCCACCGCGGTCGCGAGCCCGCGCTTGGCGAGCACCTTCTTGAGGGCGTGGAACACCTCGACGCCCACACGCAGCCCCTCGGGAAAGGTCTCCGCGCCGATCGGCACGACCATGAACTCCTGCACGTCCACCGTGTTCGACGCGTGGGCGCCGCCGTTCAGAATGTTCATCAACGGCAGCGGGAGCACGCGGGCGAGCGGGCCACCGAGATAGCGGTACAGCGGCAGCCCCGCGTCCTGCGCCGCGGCGCGGGCCACCGCCAGCGAGACCGACAGCAGCGCGTTGGCGCCGAGGTGGCTCTTGTTCGGGGTACCGTCGAGGGCGCGGATCGCGAGGTCCACGGCGATCTGGTCCTCGGCAGCCATGCCCTCGAGCCGCGGGCCGATCACCTCGTTCACGTTGCGCACGGCCTCGAGGACGCCCTTGCCGCCGAACCGCTTCTCGTCGCCGTCGCGCAGCTCCACCGCCTCGTGCTCCCCCGTCGAGGCGCCCGACGGCACTGCCGCCCGGCCCGCCGCCCCGCTCGCCAGCGCCACGTCGGCCTCGACCGTGGGATGGCCGCGGCTGTCCAGGATCTCGCGCGCGTGTACCGAAATGATCGTGCTCATCGTGGCCCAACCTTAGTGAGCGACACCCGGGGCGTCAACGCGGCCGCGCAGGTCCACGATCGTCGCCCGCACGCGCTCCCGCAGCGCGTCACGGTCATCGGCAGTCATGCCCGCCGTCTCGATCGGCGACGCGATGCGGATCCGGATCGGCTGCGGCCGCAGCCGCCAGCGGCCCTTGGGCAGAATGCGGAACGTGTCGTGGACGTAGACCGGGACGATCGGCACCTGCGCCGCGATCGCCAGCGCGAACGGCGCGTTCTTGAACGGCAGCAGCTCGCCGGTGCGGGTCCGGGTGCCCTCCGGGAACACGACGGCCGATAGGCCGCTCCGGATCGCCGCCGCCGCGCGGTCGTACGCCGCGAACGCACGCGTTTTCACGAACCGGTCGATGGTGATGTGGCCGGTGCGCTGCATCGCGGGGCCGAAGAAGGGAATGCGGCCCAGCTCGGCCTTGGCCACCATGCGCACCGACCCCGGCAGCACGGCCGCCAGCGCCCAGATGTCGAACATCGAGGAGTGGTTGGAGGCGAAGACCACCGGCCGGTCGTGCGGCACCCGCTCGAGGCCCTGCACGTCGAGCGGCGTGGCGGCGGCCCGGAGGATCCAACGGGACCACGAGGGGGTTGTCCAGTCGTACACACCGCCCGGCCGGCGGCGCACCCGCAGCAGGCCGGCGCCGAGCGCCGCGCCGCCGTGCACCAGGGTCGAGACGACCAGCACGACGTAGAACCACAGCGTGCGGATCACGCGGGCGACGGAGCGAAATGATCGTAGCCGGCCGGCGGGGGCACCGCGACGCCGCGGTCGGTCAGCCGCACGCCCGCGCCCCGGGCGCAGGCGCCGATCCGGGTGAGTGGCAGACGAAACCGACGCGCGAACGCACGGGCCTGCGGCTCGCGGAAGGCCGGCGGCAGCGCCACGAGCAGCTCGTACTCTTCGCCGCTCGCCGCCGCGGCGAGCGGCTCCACGCCCGGCCAGCACGGCACGCGCTCGAGCGCGATCTCGACCGCGACACCGGAGGCGGCGGCCAGGTGCGCGGCGTCGCCCGCGAGCCCGTCCGACACGTCGATCATGGCCCGGGCGCCGCGGGCCGCGAGCCAGC
>CAZVSO010000253.1:0-2087 GCA_964629425.1 uncultured Gemmatimonadaceae bacterium | reverse complement strand
AGCTGGATGCGCTGGGCATCGCCAACAACACGATTGTGATGTATTCGACCGACAATGGCGCGGAGGTCATGAGCTGGCCGGACGGGGGCACGACGCCGTTCCGGGGTGAGAAGAACACCAACTGGGAAGGCGGCTACCGCGTGCCGAGCATGATCCGGTGGCCGGGGGTGATCAAGCCGGGCACGACCTACAACGACGTGTTCGCCCACGAAGACATGCTGCCGACGCTGCTGGCGGTGGCGGGCCAGCCGGATATCGGCGCCAGGTTGCTGACCGGGTACACGATCGGCACGGGCCGGGCGGCTCCCAAGTTCAAGGTGCACCTCGATGGCTACAACCTTCTGCCGTACTTCAAGGGGGAGGTCCAGGAGGCCCCCCGCAAGGAGTTCCTCTACTGGACCGACGACGGGGACCTCGCGGGGCTGCGCTATGAGCAATGGAAAGTGGTGTTCATGGAGCAGCGGGCCCACAGCTTCGACGTTTGGCAGGAGCCCCTTGTCCCGTTGAGGGTGCCCAAGCTCTTCTCGTTGCGCGCCGATCCCTTCGAGCGCGCCGATGACGAGGGGATCGACTACGAGCGCTGGCGACTTGAGCGCGTTTACCTGCTCCTGCCGGCCTCGGCCTACGTGGCGAAGTGGCTGGAGAGCTTCAAGACCTTCCCGCCGCGCCAGAAGCCGGCGAGTTTCGGCGTCGATCAGGTCATGGAGCGGCTGACGGCGGGCAGCGGCGGAAAGAACTGATTCGACGCAGTGACCACGAGGGCCCTGTCCAGGGCCCTCGTGGTCGTTGCGGGCTGCGACCGCCGCTCGATCGCGGCGGCGCTCAGCTCAGCGTGGGACCGTGCGCAAGGCTGGAATCTGCAGCCACAGCTCGTCGTCGGCGATCTGTCGGTCTCCGTCGAGCTCCATGCGCGCCGGATAGCCGAAGTCCGCATCGTACCGAGCCGTGAACACGGCGGGCCGCTGGCTCACGGCGCGCTGCAGGTAGTCGAACACCCGCTCCATCGTCAAGAAATCGCGGAACAAGACCGTGTCGGCGGCGGTGCCGTCATCGGTGTGCAGGAGGCCCGCGAATGCACTCCCCCGGACGGACACCGTGACAGGACGGACCGCGTCGTCCAGGCAATAGCAGATGCGCTGCAGCTCGAACTCGTAGTCGGCGACGCCGGCGGCCTGCCAGCGCGCTTGGGCGGCCGCGAGCGCTTCCTCCCGCTGCTCGGTCGGGGACTCGGAGCAGGCGACCCACACCACGGGGAGCAGCGCGCGGCCGAGGGAGCGGGCGAGGCGCACGGCACGCATGGGCGCTAGCGGCCTCCGCCCGTGCCGGCCACGAGCGCCAGCGGCACAGGGCGCAGCCCGGGCCAGCGCCGCGTCTCGTTCGCGGCCTCGCGCACCAGGAGCTGCGCCGAGATCCCGCCGTCGAGCAGCATAGCGCGCCGGGCGCCGAGCCCGCCCATCACCGCCGCCATCTCGGGGACGGTCAGCCCGAACGGCAGGCGATCGGCGCCGGGCACGGCCAGATCGAGCCGCGTGAGGGCGATCACGACCCGGCCGGCGGCGTCCAGTCCGAGCGCGAGCCGTGCGTCGCGGTGCCGCCGGTTGATGACGTCGCCGGCGCGCAGCGGCTCCGGCACGTCCCCGTCGCCGACCAGAAGAGTGGGATAGGACTGGAATGCGAAGGCGACATCGGGACGACCGCGCCACGCCGCCATGTCGTCGCCGTCCACCCAGGCGACGCGGCCGTCACGCCGCACCACGAGCGCCGAGGACAGGGGCCCCGTGCCCGGAGGCAGCACCTCCCGGCCGTCGAGCACCAGCCATCCCCAGGGTAGCGAGCCGACGAACATGCCGGCGTTGACGGCGACCAGGGCTTCGGGCGGCGCGCGATCGATGGTCCACGCGGGCCGGCCCGACGCGCCGTCGACCCCCCACACGACGGCGAGCGGTGCGCGCGCCGGATCGATCCGCACCAGGATGAGACGGATCGCCCGGGCTTCGCCGCCGCCGGCGAGCGGCAGCTCCGCCCACTCGACGCCGTCCGCGGCCGGCGTCCAGCCCACCCTCGCGGCGAGCCGGGCGTCGGCCGCG
>CAZVSO010000252.1:0-2094 GCA_964629425.1 uncultured Gemmatimonadaceae bacterium | reverse complement strand
CTTGCGCCCACTGCGCCCTGAACGCAGCGCGTCTACCAGTTCCACCACTTCGGCGGCCGGCGGAACGACCAAGATAGACGGCGGTATAACCTCAAGTCAACTATTGGCTTGACCGCTCCGGCGCCCGTCTCTATCTTGCCGTCACACCATTGGAAAAGGTCTCGATCGCGCGCAATCCGCGGGCGCGCCACGACTACCACCTCCTGGAAACGTGGGAGGCCGGGCTCGTTCTCACCGGAACCGAGGTCAAGTCGCTGCGCGACCGCAAGGCGAGCCTGGGCGAAGCCTACGCGCACGTGCGCCGCGGCGAGCTGTGGCTCGAAGGCATGACCATCGCTTCCTACGCCCCCGGCAGCTACAACAACCCGCCCACGGCCCGCTCGAGAAAACTACTGCTTCACCGGCGGGAGATCCGTCGTCTCGTCGGCGCGCTCACCCAACAGGGTCTCACGCTCGTGCCGCTGGAGGTCTACTTCAAGGACGGCCTGGTCAAAGTCGCGATCGCGCTGGGACGCGCCAAGAAGCTGCACGACAAACGCGAGGACCTCAAGCGGCGCGCGGCCGAGCGCGAGATGGCCCGCGCTTTCCGGGCGAAGCAGCGATGACGGGCTCGCTGCTGCTATGGCTCCTCGCCGTCGCGCCCCCCCCCGCCGCCGCGCCGCCCGACGACGTGGTGATCGCGACACCCCGCGGGCGCACCAGTGTCCCCATCTCGCTCGAGCGCGGGATGGCGGTGGCGGCGCCGCGGCTGGCCGGCCCGCTCGGGCTCGCCGTGACCATCCGGGGCGCGGAAGCCACCGTGGGGCTCGGGGAGGTGAGCTTCGTCTTCCAACTCGGCGCCCCATTCGTGCGGAGCGGGCAAACGGTGCTCCCGCTGGTGGGCGAGCCGTACCTGGCGCGCGACACCCTGTTCCTCCCGCTGCACTGGCTCGTCGAGTCCGTGCCCCGTGTGCTCGGGACCCGCTACCGCTGGCATGCCGCCGCCCGGCGTCTCGAGGAGCTGCCCGCCGCTGGCCCCTCCGTTACTCCTGCCGCTCCCGTCGTCACCTCCGGGCCGGCGCACCCGATCACGGGGCTGCACCGCCAGCACACCGTGATGATCGACCCGGGGCACGGGGGACAGGACCCGGGGAATCCCGGGCTCTATTTCCCACGAGGCGTGGTGGAGAAGAACATCACACTGGCCATCGGCCGGTTGCTGCGCGCCGAGCTGGCCCGGCGGGGCCTGAACGCCCGCCTGACCCGCTCCGCAGATACGCTCATCGATCTGTCGGATCGGGGCGCGATGTGCCGCGAGGACTGCGACCTGTTCGTCAGCATCCACGTGAACGCGATGCCCGCCGGCCCCCGGCGCTCACGCGTCCGCGGCGTCGAGACCTACTTCCTGTCCGACGCCCGCACCGAAGACCAGAAGCGCGTGGCCAAGATGGAAAACGATGCGGTGCGCTTCGAGGCGCATGCGGCCGACCTCGATGGCGACGTCGGGTTCATCCTGCGGGACCTGCAGCAGAACGAGTACCTGCGCGAGTCGGCCCGGCTGGCCGAGCTGGTGCAGGGGAACGCGGCGGCGGTCCACCCGGGGGACGACCGGGGGGTGCAACAGGCGGGTTTCACCGTGCTCTCGCGGGCGCGCCGCCCGGCGGTACTGGTCGAGGTGGGCTTCGCGACGAACCGGGAGGATGCCGCCTTCATCACGACGGCCCTCAGCCAGCGCAAGATGGCCAACGCGATCGCCGACGGCGTCGTCGCCTACCTCCTCGAGTTCGAGCGTCGCGTCGCGACCACGGGCCCCGGCGGAGCGCCGTGAGTCGCCGGTCCGCTCGCGGCTGGCTCTGGCTCCCGCTGGTCGTCGGGTGCGCCTACTACAACGCCATGTGGAGCGCCGAGCGCTCCGCCAAGGAGGCGCGGCGCCTCGAGGCGCGCGGGCGCACGGCCGAGGCGCGTGTTCAGTGGTCACGGGCGGCGGTCAAGGCGGAGACGGTGCTCGTGCGACACCCCAAGAGCCGGTGGGCCGACGATGCGCTCGTGCTGCGTGGCGAGGCCCTCGCCCGCCAGGGCAATTGCGCCGCCGCGACCCGGCCGCTCGATGAGGCG
>CAZVSO010000251.1:0-2109 GCA_964629425.1 uncultured Gemmatimonadaceae bacterium | reverse complement strand
ACGAGGCGAGCACGCCGCCCTCCTTCATCTCGAGGTAGAGGTCGTTGCCCTCGCGGGTGCGCTCGCCCACCCCGCAGAACACCGAGCGGCCGCCGTGGCCCATCGCCACATTGTGGATCAGCTCCATGATGATGACCGTTTTGCCGACGCCGGCGCCGCCGAACAGGCCGATCTTGCCGCCTTTGACGAACGGCGCGATCAGGTCGATCACCTTGATGCCCGTCTCGAACACCTCGGTCTTGGGCTCGAGGTCCACGAAGCGCGGCGTTTCGCGGTGAATCGGCCAGCGCTCGACCTCGGGCGGGATGGGCGCCCCGTCGTCCACGGGCTCGCCCAGCACATTGAGGATCCGGCCCAGGGCCGCCTTGCCCACGGGGACCGTGATCGGACCGCCGGTATCCACGACGTCCATCCCTCGCACCAACCCGTCGCTCGAGCTCATCGCCACCGCGCGCACCTGATTGCGGCCGATGTGCTGCTGGACTTCGGCCACGACGCGAATGATCGCGACGTCGCCCTCGTCGGCGTCGATGCGGAGCGCCGAGTAGATCTCGGGCACGCCCTCGGGCGGGAACTCGACGTCGATCACGGGCCCGATGACCTGGACGACCTTGCCGGTGTTCGGTGCGGCCGCTGTCTTCTTCTTTGTGTCCTGCGTCTTGGTCGCCATACGCTCCTCAGCTGTCAGCTCTCAGCGGTCAGCTATCAGCGAGCCTAGCCTCTCAGGGCTTCCGCCCCGCCCACGATCTCCGCCAGCTCCTGGGTGATCTGCGCCTGCCGCGCCCGGTTGAAGGTGCGGTTCAACACGTCGAGCATGTCGCCCGCGGAGTCGGTCGCGTTCTTCATCGCCGTGCGCCGCGCGCCGTGCTCGGCCGCCGCCGTTTCCACCAGCGCGCGGTACACCTGGTTGCGCACGTACAGCGGCAGGAGCCGCTCGACGATAGCGTCGGCGGACGGTTTGAGGATATAGTCGGGCTTGGGGCCTCGGTTAACCCCGGGCCGGCGGCCCGGGGTTGACGCAGCACCACCCCCGCCCGTCCGCCCGTCCGCTTCCGGGGGAGCGACGGGGAGGACGCGGAGGACCGCGGGCGGCGTAGACACCGCGCTCGCGAACCGCGCGAACACGAGGTCGACCGCGTCCACCGTCCCCATCTCGAACTGCGTCACCAGCTCGGCCGCGTGCGCCGCCGTGGGCCGGTCCCCGATATCCATCCGCTGCGAGGCCACCGGGCGGCGCGCGAACTTGAAGTACGTGATCCCCTTCTTGCCCACCAGGTGCAGATCGACCTGTGCGCCCTGCGCCTCCAGCTGCTCGAGCCGCCGCCGCGCCTCGCGGATGAGGTTCGCGTTGAACGCGCCGCACAGCCCGCGGTTCGAGGTGATCAGGATCAGCGCGACCCGCCGCACGGCCGCGGGCTGCCGCAGCAGGGGAAACCGCTCTGCCAAACCGGGCGTGTAGAGATCGCCGATCACCTCGGTCAGCGCTCCCGCGTAGGGCCGCGCGGCGATCACCCGGTCCTGCGCGCGCTTGAGCTTGGACGTGGCCACCAGCTCCATCGTCTTCGTGATCTTGCGCGTGTTCTGGACCGAGCGGATGCGCCGACGCAGCTCCCGGGGCTTCGGCACTCAGCGGGCCCCGAGTGCGCGGAACTCCTCGATCGCCTGCCGCACCCGGGCCACGAGGTCGTCTCCCAGCACCCGGTGCGTGCGGATCTCCTCGCCGATCTGGGGATGCTGGGCAGCCATGAACTCGTGGAACGCCCGCTCCCAGTCCCGGATCCGGGCCACCTCCACGTCGTCGAGGAATCCGTTGGTGACCGCGAAGATGATCAGAACCTGCCGCTCGACCGGCATCGGCTGGTATTGCGGCTGCTTGAGGATCTCGACCACGCGGCTGCCGCGGGCGAGCTGGCGCTGCGTCGTCTGGTCGAGCTCCGAGCCGAACTGCGCGAAGGCCTCGAGCTCGCGGTACTGCGCGAGATCGAGCCGCAGCCGGCCGGCCACCTGCTTCATGGCCTTGATCTGCGCGTTGCCCCCCACCCGGGACACCGAGATCCCCGGGTTGATGGCGGGCCGTACGTTCGAGTAGAACATATCGGTCTCGAGGAA
>CAZVSO010000250.1:0-2116 GCA_964629425.1 uncultured Gemmatimonadaceae bacterium | reverse complement strand
GCCTCACCGACGCGCTCAACCATCGGCCGCTGGCGGCGCTCGCGCTGCTGTTCGCCGCCGGCGTGGCGACGAGCCTGACGCCCTGCGTGTACCCGATGATCCCGATCACCGCTGGGATCATCGGCGGTACGGCGCAGGGCGGCATGTCGCGGCTGCGGACGATCGGCTTGACTCTGACTTACGTATCGGGCCTCGCGCTGCTCTACGGCGTGCTCGGGCTCGTCGCCGGACTGACTGGATCGTTGTTCGGCACCGTGGCCTCGAACTCCTGGGTCCGCGTGGCGGTCGGGATCCTGCTCGTGATCTTCGGCCTGGCGATGCTGGACCTGGTGCCCGTGTCCCTGCCCCAGCGCGTCGCAACCTGGGCAGGCGGTCTTAGGGGTGGCTCCTACCCCGATGTGTTCCTGCTCGGCGCCACGTCCGGCATCGTGGCCGCGCCGTGCGGCGCGCCCGCGTTCGCCGTGGTACTAACGTGGGTCGCGACGACCGGGAGCGCAGCGCTAGGCTTCGCGTACCTGTTCGCGTTCTCGCTCGGGATGACGGCCCTGCTGGTCGCGATCGGTCTGTCGTCGGGGCTGCTCGTGGCGCTGCCGAGGTCCGGGCCATGGCTCGTGTGGGTCAAGCGCGGGGCCGGGGTCACTATGCTCGCGATGGCGGCCTACTACTTCGTGCAGGCGGGGAGGGGGCTGTGAGCACGGGAAGCGGGAAGCGGGGAGCGGGGAGCGGTCGCCGCCGGTCCGCACCGTGCGTGCGGCCCGCCCCGCGAGGTGCCACTCCTCGCTCCCTGCTTTTCGTGCTGGTCGCGCTGGCCGTCATCGGCATCTTCGAGCCGGCCCGGCTCCAGGCCCAAGACGACCAGATCGGCATCGCGCACGGCGCGACGCCGCCTGCCGTCACGATCGAGGACCTGGACGGCCGGCCGGTGAGCTTGAGCGAGCACGTGGGAACGAAGCCGGTGGTCATCGAGTTCTGGGCGACCTGGTGCCCATTGTGCGAGCGGCTCTTCCCGGCGCTCGAGGCGGCGCACCGGCGTCACGGCGCTGCCGTGGATTTCGTCGTGATCGCCGTGGCGGTGAACCAGAGCCAGCGCTCGATCCGTCGCCATCTCGAGCGCCACCCGCTGCCATTCCGGGTCCTGTGGGACACCGAGGGCCGCGCGACCCGCGCGTTCCAGGCGCCATCCACGTCCTACGTGGTCGCGCTCGACGCGACGGGACGGGTCGTCTATACGGGGGTCGGGGCGCAGCAGGATATCGAGGAGGCGGTGCGGAGGGCGAGCGGGCGATGAACCGGGAAGCGGGAAGCGGGAAACGTGGCGCTCGCTGCACCGACGTTTCCCGTGTCCCGTTTCCCGTTATTCCCCGCCCGTCGTATCCGCGGGTAGGAGCTTGCTCAGCGCCTCCCCCAGCTCCGTGTACGCCGTCGGGTCGATCTCGCGGAACGGCGTGGCGCGGTAGGCGATTCGGCCATCCGGGCCCACGACGAACAGGTTGCGGTTGTTCAGGTTCGCCCGGGTGCTGAACGCGCCGTATTGCCGCCCTACGCCGGAGCCCGAGTCGCTGGCGAACAGGAACGGCGCCTCGAGATCGCGGGCCCAGGACGCCAGGGCGGTGTCCGGGTCGGCGCTGATGGCGATCAGCACCACGCCGCGGCCACCTTTGAACAGTTGAGCGTACTGATCACGGTACGCTTGCATTTGCACCGTTCAGCCCCGCGTTCGCGCCCTGAAGAAGAATGCCAGCACGACCGTCTTCCCCTCGAAATCGCTCAAGCGCACCGGGGCCTCGAGGACGCCATACCGCGTGGCGCCCGCGAGCGCGAAGTCCGGAGCGACGGCGCCCAGCTCGAGCGGTGGCGGCGGGGTCGGGGGGGTCGGCGTCTGCGCGCTGGCGGCGGCAGTCGCGCCGAGTGCGAGTCCCGCGAGAACGACCGAGGTCGTGGTACGCATCACGTGTCTCCGGCTGGTAGGGCGCCCGGAAGATACCGGCCTCAACGACCCCGCGCCAACGCGCCCGATGACTGACGACTGACAACCGACGACTGACGACTGCTTATCGCCCCTCCACGTACTTTCGCAGCGCCGCGAGGTCGTTCGCGATCGCTTTCTTCATGACGG
>CAZVSO010000249.1:0-2143 GCA_964629425.1 uncultured Gemmatimonadaceae bacterium | reverse complement strand
GCGGCTCTCGTTCTTCTGGGACATCCACAACGATTTCTTCGAGGAGATCGCCAAGCTGCGCGCCGCCCGGCGGATCTGGGCGCGCCACCTCCGCGATCGCTACGGGGCGAAGAGCCCGCGCTCGTGGATGATGCGGTTCCACTCGCAGACGGCCGGCGTGACGCTCACGGCGCAACAGCCGCTGAACAACATCGTGCGGGTGGCCTACCAGGCGCTCGCCGCGGTGCTCGGGGGAACGCAGTCGCTGCACACCAACTCGCTGGACGAGACGTTGGCGCTGCCGACCGAGCAGGCGGTCCAGGTCGCACTCCGCACGCAGCAGATCCTGGCGCACGAGACCGCCGTCGCGGAGGTGATCGACCCGCTCGGCGGGTCGTACTACGTGGAGGCGCTCACCGACCAGCTGGAGCGGGAGGCGGAAGCGCTGTTCGCCGAGATCCAGTCGCTGGGCGGCGTCGTGCGCGCGCCGCAGCGGACTTCCAGCGGGCGGTGGAGGAGGAGCGGAAGGTCATCGTCGGGGTGAACGAGTTCGTTACCGAGGACGACCACCCCGTCGAGATCCTCAAGGTCTCGAATGATGCCGAGGAGTCGCAGAAGCGACGGCTGGTGCGGCTGCGCGCCGAGCGCGACGCCGCGTTGGCGGCGCGGCGCCTCGAGGAGCTGCGGCAGGCCGCCGAGCAGGACGCGAATGTGATCGGGCCGATGCTCGACTGCGCCCGGGCATACTGCACGTTGTACGAGATCCGGCACGCGCTCGAGCGGGTGTACGGCGCATACCGCGAGCCGGTGTTCTTCTAGTGCCGTTCCAACTCGATGCGCCGCAGACTGGGGCGCGTGACACCGTGCGCGAGAGCGTCGAGCAGGCGACGGTGCCTTGGCGAGAAGGGTTGGAACGGCACTAGTGGCCGCGCTCGCCGCGCTGCCCTCCCCGAGCGGGGTGCGCGAGGCGATCTCACGGCTCTCGGCCGCCCCGGCCGGAGCGCCGCTGGTCGTTTCGTGCTACCTCAAGCTCGAGCCGCGGGACAAGACGCGGGGCAAGTACCTGATCAAGATGAAGAACCGGGTGAAGGAGGTCGCGTCGGGCCTGAACCAGCGGCCGCTCGAGCGCTCGGAGCGCGAGGCCATTCTCGCCGACCTGGAGCGGGTGCGTCGCTACCTCGAGGACCCAGGCCGGTTACCGCCGTCGCGCGGGATCGCCTTGTTCGCGTGCAGCCCCCTCGGGTTGTTCGAGGCCATCGCGCTGCCCCACGTGCACCGCTCCCGGCTGGCCGTGGAGCCCACGCCCATGGTGCGCGAGCTCGTGGCGCTCGATCAGGAGTTCGGTCGCCTCCTCGTCGCCGCGTGCGATCGAACCGGGGCCCGGTTCTTCGAGGTGACGGCCTTCGAGATCGTCGAGCTCCCGGGGCTCGTCGCCAGCGAGGCGACCCGCCCAGGCAAGTTCCATGGCGAGCGCCAGGTCCGGCGAGGCGGCATTCTCGCCGGGGCTGCGGGCGAGCATAACTACCACATGCGGATCCGCGAGGAGAAGCACCGCCACTATGCCAACGTCGCCGAGCGCATCTTCCAGCTGCACGGCCAGCACCCCTACACCGGACTCGTGGTGGCCGGCATGGGAGTGGACGCGGCGGCGCTGGTGCCGCACCTACATACCTACCTGCACGACCTCCTCCTGGGGGTGGTGAGGCTCAACCCCAAGCAGGTGACGGCCGCGGAGGTGCGCGAGGCCGCCCTGGCGCTGCGCGAGGAGCGGGAGCGCGCCTGGGAGCGGGCGCACGCCGAGGCGGTGCGCGATGGCGTGCCCACCGGGTGGGCCGTGAATGGCGTGGACGCCACCCTCAAGGCGCTCGGGCGCGGGCAGGTGCGCACGCTTCTCGCCGACGGACAGGGCGACGATCCCCGCATCGACGACGCCGTCGAGGAGGCGCTGCGCCAGCGTGCCCAGGTGGATGTGCTGTACGACGACCGCGCCCGCCGCTCGGTGGACCGGCTGGCCGGCCTGCTGCGGTTCCGGCGCTGATGGGCGGCCCGCGCAAACGCCCCATACGCGTCCTGGTGGCCAAGCCGGGCCTGGACGGCCACGACCGCGGCGCCAAGGTCGTGGCCGCCGCGCTGCGCGACGCCGGCATGGAGGTGATCTACACCG
>CAZVSO010000248.1:1924-2213 GCA_964629425.1 uncultured Gemmatimonadaceae bacterium | reverse complement strand
CGCTGCGGGTGGGGGCGGACCCGGACGCGCCGTGGGTCGACCGCCACGTGCGGATGCACGCGCACGACGCCGGTTTCGACCTGCACGCCGCCGTACATGTCGCCGCCGGGGAGACGCCGCGACTGGCACAGCTCTGCCGGTATCTCTGCCGCCCGCCGCTCGGCCAGCAACGCCTGCAGCAGCTGCGCGACGGGCGGATCGCTCTGGCCCTGCAGCGCCCGTGGGCGGACGGGACGACGCACCTGGTGTTCACGCCTGCGGAGCTGCTGGCGCGCCTCGTGCCGTTGGT
>CAZVSO010000248.1:0-1914 GCA_964629425.1 uncultured Gemmatimonadaceae bacterium | reverse complement strand
GGGAGCACGGCCGCCCCAGCCGAGGCGTGCGCACCGTCTATGGCGAGCGAAGCGTCTGACGTCCCGAAGCCCAACGGCGCCCGCCCAAGGTATCGCGCCTGGGCCGAGCTCATGCGCCGTGCGTTTGAAACCGACGTGCTCGCTTGCCCACGATGCGGCGGGCGGATGGTCGTGCTGGCGACGATCGACGATCCCGCGGTGATCCGGCGGATTCTGACGCACCTCGAGCTGTCCGCGGACACCGGCGACCCGTTGCCGGCCCGGGCGCCGCCCGGGGCCGAGGACCCGCCGGCGTAGCGACTCGGCCGGGTTCTCGGCCCGCGTCTGCGGGCTGTCCCACGAGCAGGACCAACGTGCGGCCCGGGGCGCCCGTGCGCCCGGAGGCTCTCCGGGGTCGACCACGCCCTGCGTCTCGACGGTGTGGTCCGGGCGTTAATGCGCCCCGCGCAAGCCGGGGCGGGAGAGGCCAGGCCGGGGCGGGGGGTCTTCGACGTCCGGTTTCGGACGTTGGACTAAGCCGCTTCGCGGCAGCCCGGAAGCTTCCCGTCACCCCTTGCGTCGAACCCGGTGGCTCAGGTACGAGTCGGTCATAGAGCCACGACCAAATGTGGTCGACACGAGACTTCACGAGAGAGGTGCTTGGCCTAATTTCCCCAATGGGGTATCCACTTGACGCAAGTACCCCCAACATCTAGGGGCTATCCGTCGTCGCCGGCCAGTTCTACGCCACCGACGAGGTTTCGGTAGGAGGTAGCAGGCGTGGACGCCGCCTGCTGCATGAGCCGGTAGAACAGGAGCCCACGCGACCCAGAAGCCCGGCGGTTGAAGCGGAACGTGTACTCGTCCAGGTAGTAGTCGAGGTGCCGGTTGCTGACCGCCCCCTGGTGGGTTCCCAGGAGCCATCGCTTGAGCAGCGCCGCGACCCGGTGGACGCCCGGCATCACGACGTGGGCTGGGTCGTTGGTCGCGGAGAGCACGGTCACCGTGCGCCGGTAGCCATGCTTGGCGAGATCGCTGTAGCCGCCCCAGCCGTCGGTATGGACCGTCGAACCTGACTCCACGGCCTGCCGCACGAACGGGGTCAGACTCGCGGCCGAGCAGTCGGGGATCCGTTTCATGCGGAGCCGCCCGAAGCCTTTGGGCTCGTGCACTTCCACCGCGATGACGACGATCGCCTTCTTGCGGGTCTCGCGGCCGCGAACGCCTTCTTCCTCGCCCCCCACGTAGGTCTCGTCCACTTCCACGGTCCCCTGGAGGCGTTCTCGCCCAGGGCGCACCATGGCTCGCCGCAGCTTGTGGAGCCAGGTCCATGCGGTCTGGTAGCTCGCCAGGCCCAGGACGCGCTGGAGGCCCAGGGCGCTCGCCCCGGGCTTTTGGCTCGTGACCAGCCACATCGCGAGGAACCAAGTGCGCAGCGGCCTCCGCGTGTTCTCGAACACCGTACCGGCCGTGATCGACGTCTCCCCCTCGCACGCGCGACAGTGCAGATAGCCCCGCGCTGTCGCCCAGGCTCCCACGGTCGATCCACAACGGGGGCACGCGAACCCGTCGGGCCAGCGGAGCCGCAACAAGTACTTGCGGGACGCCGCCTCCTCGGCAAAGAACTTGTCAAACTCGCTGAAGGTACGCGGGTAGTCCACTCCCGCCACGGGTGCAGGCCGGTCCACCACACGGAGAACCCCTACCCCTTGGGGCTACTTGCGTCAAGTGGATACCCCCTAATCACGTATTTCATACCCGGCCTGCGCTTCTTCCATCAGGGACAGTTCGAAGGCCGGAAAAAACGCATTTCACCCCATCTCGTTCGAGCGCCTAAAGAATCTCCGGACCAGGAGATCCAGGACTTCTATGAGCATTTGCTCGCGATCCTCCGTAAGCCCATCGTAAAAAGCGGGGAATGGCAGGCGCTTTCCT
>CAZVSO010000247.1:0-2244 GCA_964629425.1 uncultured Gemmatimonadaceae bacterium | reverse complement strand
GGAAATCCTTCGGCGGCGCGCAAAAAGGCGGTACGGTCGCCGTCGCGCCTTCGCGGATCGAGTCTTCCCCCATCGTCGGGCCGATGGTGCGCTCCTCGACGATCGTGAGCGGCGCGGGCAGGGCGCCGGCGCGCAGCACGAGCGCGAGGTCGTTGGCCTCCTCCAGCGTTTTCCCGCCCAGCTCGATGCGGCCGCTCGATCCGATGCGGTCGCGGATCACCGGCGGCTGGCCCTGGACCCGGCCGTCGAGGATGATGGCGAGGTAATTCCCGACGTTGCGGCCCGTGGCTTCGCCGAACTTGCGACCGCCGCGCCGGTTGAGCTCGAAGCGCACCTCCGCCTGGTTCGTCAGCTGGTCGCGCCCCGCGGTGGCCTTCTGGAGGTCTTCGCCGGTGAGGATGACCCTGTCCTCGAGCGCGTACAGGGTCCGGTAGGTCCGCGCGCCGCGGGACTCGACGTGCGCGCCCCAGCGCAACGTGACGTCGCGCGGCACGTGCCGCGTCACCTCGGGCCGCGCCAGCAAGCTTTCCGCCAGCGCCACCTGCTCCTCCGGCACGAGGTACTCGCCCGCCATGGAGCCCTGGAACAGGATGGCCGACAGGGGCGTCCCCGAGGCCGCCGTGTCCGCCGCGCCCCCCGCGGCCGTGTCGCTGCCGAACAGCTGGCTGACGGCGCTCGGCGCGCCACCGCCCGCTCCCTTCACCCCGGCCTGGACGAGCGCCCGGTCCATCGCGGGTAGGGCGTCGCGGAACGCGTTTCTCGTGTCGGTGATGCGGAACTCGAGGAAGGCGGTGCGCTGGACGATCAGCTTGGCGCGCGCGGGGTCCTTCTCCCCGGGCAGCTCGACGATCAACCGGCAGCGGCCGACCAGCTGCACGACCGGCTCGGTGGTGCCGAACTCGTCGATCCGGGTGCGCACCACGCGCTCGGCCCGCTGGATCGCGTCGGCGCAGTCGGGCACCGGCCCCTGCGACTCGTCCACCTCGAGGGCGAGATGGATCCCGCCCTGGAGGTCGAGCCCGAAGTTGATGGGCACCTGGCGCACCGTGGTGTCCTTCATCCGGCCCGTCGCCTGGTCGGGCACGCGCTGGACCACGTTGCGCGGCACGAGCGCGAACGCGCTGACCGCCACCAGCAGCCCGATCAGGATGAGTCGCGAACGAATCGTCTTCATCGGTCCCTACTCGTTCAGAGTATCCAGCGCCGCGCGCCGGTCGCGCTCCAGCTGCGCCACGAGCGCGTCACGCGACGCGAAGGCTCGGGTGTCGCGCAGCCGGCGCACCCACTCCACGCTGACCGTCTCGCCGTACAGCTCGCCGGCGAAGTCGAGCAGGTGGATCTCCAGTCCCCGCGCCTCGATCCCGAACGTGGGCCGGGGGCCCTGGTTCATCATCCCGCCCCAGCGGCGGTCGCGCCAGCCCACGCGCACCGCGTATACCCCGTCCGGCGGCAGCAGCTTGCGCGAGTCGGGCGCCGCGAGGTTGATCGTCGGCACGCCGATCGCCCGGCCCCGCCCCGCCCCGCGCTCCACCGCGCCGAGCAGCGCGTAGGGCCGGCCCAGCCAGCGCGCCGCCGCCTCGAAGTTGCCGTGCGCCACGGCGGTGCGGATCAGCGTGGATGAGATCGGCTGCCCGCCGTCGCGCACCGGCTCGACGACGTCCACCCCGAACCCGTCCTCCGCCCCCAGCCGCCGCACCAGCTCGACGTCGCCCGAGCGGCCGCGGCCGAAGCCGTGATCGTGGCCCAGCACCAGCTCCCGCATGTCGAGCCGCGCCCGCAGCACGTGCCGCACGAACTCCGCGGGATCGAGGCCCGCAAGCGCGCGGGTGAACGGCAACACGACCACGCTGTCGAGCTCCGTCTGGGCCAGCAGCTCCCGCTTCTCCGGCCACAACGTGAGCAGCTTCGGCGCGGCCGCCGGGTTCACGACCTCGAGCGGGTGCGGCTCGAAGGTCACGAGCAGGCTGGTGCACCCCGCCGCCCGCGCGCGCCGCACGATCTCGGCCAGCACCGCTTCGTGCCCGCGGTGCACACCGTCGAACGAGCCGACGGTGACCACCGCGCCCGCGCCGCTCATGCCTCGACCAAGACGACGCGCGGCCGCAACGCGTCGCCCGCGCGCTCGGCTACCGCCACCAACCCGTCCGCGGCGAACAGCGCCACCCGCGGTCCGCTGGCCGCGTCGGCCGGGACGATTGTGCCGGCTGCTTCGGCCGGCACGGGCCGTCCGTGCACCGCCGCGTC
>CAZVSO010000246.1:0-2309 GCA_964629425.1 uncultured Gemmatimonadaceae bacterium | reverse complement strand
GACGTCCGGCGGATCCGCAACTCGGCCGAACGCCTGGTGCACGGCGTGGGCGCCCGGGCGGCGGCACCGGCGGACCCGCCCGGCGCCGACCCCGCCCCCCGCGCCGCCGGAGAAGCCGCCGCTCCGGCGCCCGCCCGGATCCTCGTGGTGGACGACGGCGAGGAGAACCGCGACCTGCTGGCGCGACGCCTCGAGCGACAGGGCTACGCCGTCGAGGTCGCCGAAGACGGTGCGCGCGCCCTCGCGCGCGTCGCCCGCGGGGCCTTCGACCTGGTCCTGCTCGACGTCCTGATGCCGGAGCTCGACGGCTTCGCCGTCCTCGAGCGCCTGAAGGGCGACCCGGCGACGCGAGATATCCCCGTCATCATGATCTCCGCGCTGGACGACGTCGCGAGCGTCGTGCGCTGCATCGAGCACGGCGCCGAGGACTATCTGCCCAAGCCGTTCGATCCGGTGCTGCTTCGGGCCCGTATCACGGCGAGCCTCGAGAAGAAGCGCCTGCGGGACACGGAGGTCGAGTACCTGCGGCAGGTGAACCGCGTGATCGAGGCCGCGAGCGCGGTGGAGGCGGGCCGCTACACGGCGGGCGGCCTGAGCGATCTCGCCCGCCGCGCCGACGCGCTCGGCAAGCTGGCCCGCGTGTTCGACGGCATGGCGACGGAGGTGCGCGCGCGGGAAAAACGGCTGCACCGCCAGGTGGAAGCCCTGCGCGAGGAGATCGAGGTCGCCCGCCGCGCGGGCGCCGGCGCCGCGGTCGTCGACCACAGCCGGCTGCCGCTCGGCACGGTGTTCGCCGCCCGCTATCGCCTCGACGACGTCGTGGGGAGCGGCGCGATGGGGACCGTATACCGCGCGCACGACCGCCAGCTCGACGAGACGATCGCGCTCAAGGCCCTGCGGCCCGAGTTCGTGAACGACGCCGGGCTGCTCGAGCGGTTCAAGACCGAGATCCGGCTCGCCCGCCGCATCACCCACCCCAACGTCGTGCGCACCCACGACTTCGGCGAGTGCGACGGCATCTACTACCTCACGATGGAGTACGTCGAGGGCATCACGGTGCAGAAGCTCATCGACACGCGGGGCCACCTCGGCGTCGCCTCCACCGTGGCCGTCGCGCGGCAGCTCGCCCAGGCGCTCGACGTGGCGCACGGCCATGGCGTGATCCATCGCGACCTCAAGCCCCCCAACCTGCTGCTCGACGACGCGGGGGTGCTCAAGGTCATGGACTTCGGCGTCGCCCGGCTCGCCGAGCGGAGCACCACCATCACCGAAGCGGGGCTGGTCGTCGGGACGCCGTCCTACATGGCGCCCGAGCAGCTGCTGGCCGAGCCCGTGGACGCGCGCAGCGACCTGTACGCCGTGGGCGTGGTGCTGTACGAATGCCTGACGGGCCGCCTGCCGTTCGAGGCGAGCACGGCCGTTTCGCTCATCGCCAAGCTGCTGAAGGACGATCCCGCGGAGCCGCGGGGGCTCAACGCCGAGGTGCCGCCGGCGCTCGGGGCGCTCGTCCTCCGGCTCCTCGCCAAGCGGCCCGAGGACCGCGTCCAGACGGCGGCGGAGCTGGGGCGGCTGCTGAACGAGCTGGGCTGAGTCCCTCCCGTCAGCGGCCGAGGGCCGCGCTCCGAGCGAGCCGCACGAGCCCGACGTCGGTCGCCACCCAGACGAACGGGCCGCTCGCCACCACGTCGCGGACGCCCGCCGGCAGGTCACCCGGCACACGCACCAGCGTGAACGTCCCGGCCGCGACGCTCCACGCGGCCAGCGCTCCCGAGCCGCCGATCCACACGACGCCGTCGCCCGTCGCGTCCGCGGCCAGCGACGTGAGACGCCCCAACGCGGGATCGGGCCGCAGCACCGTCCACCGGTTGGTCGCCGGATCGCGCCAGGCGAGCTGGTCTTCAGTGGCGGCGACGATGGTGTCGCGTACGCGCGCGAGCGCGCGGATCGGCACCCGCAGCGCCGGCTCGTCGCCCACCGCGGCGGGCACCTCGACGCCCGACGCGCCCGGCACGAGCAGGCCCAGGCCGGCCAGGCTGCCCACCCACAGGCTCTCCCGCACCGCGAGCAGGCTCAGCACCGGCACGTCCAGACCGGCGAAGCGCACAACCTGATCGTCCCGGGTCACGATCGCGAGGCCGGTGGACGTGCCCACCCAGATTCCGTCGGGCGCGGGCGCCAGGCACCGCACGCCGTCCAGGCGGAACGTCCGCTGCACCGTCCCCGAGCGGTCGAGGCGAAATACCCCGCGGTCGGTGGCGAGCCACAGCGCCCCGCCGACGACTAGCCAGCCGGCGGGGAAACTTTCGGCG
>CAZVSO010000245.1:0-2310 GCA_964629425.1 uncultured Gemmatimonadaceae bacterium | reverse complement strand
GACGGCCACCGCGTCCGTGAGCCCGATGACGGGGACGGGGGCGAGGCCGTTGGTGATGGTGCCGTCGCCGAGCTGGCCCATGCCGTTGGCACCCCAGCAGCGCACGTCGCCCGTCGAGCGGAGCGCGCAGGTGTGGTAGCCGCCGGCGGCGACGCCGCGGCTGCCTGCGCCTCCCGCGACTCCGCCGGGCGTCGTGCTAGGAGTGGTGGTCCCGTTGCCGAGCTGGCCCGCAAAATTGTTGCCCCAGCAGGCAGCGGTGCCGTCCGCCCGCCGGGCACAGGTGTGGAAGACGCCCGCCGCGATGCCGCGGCCGCTCACGCTGCCCGCGCCGCCCGCGACCACGCCAGGCGTGGTGCTGCCGGCGGTGGTCCCGTTCCCGAGCTGGCCCAGGGAATTCGCCCCCCAGCAGCGGGCGGTGTCGTCGGCCTGGAGCGCGCACGTATGGCCGCCGCCCGCAGCGATCGCCACCGCACTTGCGAGGCCGACGACCGGCACGGGCGTGAAGCGTTGGATGACGGTCGCGTCGCCGAGCTGTCCGGCATCGTTGCGCCCCCAACAACGCGCGCTGCCGTCCACGCGCAGGGCGCAGGTGTGGTCTTGCGCGGTCGCCAAGGCGAGAACACCGTCGAGGCCGCCGACCAGCACGGGCGTGAACCGATCGGTGGTCGTCCCGTCGCCGAGCTGGCCGCTGCCGTTGGAGCCCCAGCAGGCGACGGTGCCATCGGTACGCCGGGCGCAGGTGTGGAGGTCTCCCGCAGCGATCGCCACGACGCTATCGAGAGAGTTCACCGGGACGGGTGTCAGCCGCTCGGTCGTGGAGCCGTCGCCGAGCTGGCCGAAGGTGTTCTGCCCCCAGCAAACGACAGTGCCGTTCGCCCGGAGCGCACAGGAGTGGAAGCTACCCGCCGCGATGGCCACGGCGGCGCCAGCGAGCCCCGTGACGGCGACGGGGGTGCGGCTGGTGAAAGTGGTGCCGTCACCGAGCTGACCGAAAGCATTGTGGCCCCAGCAGTTGACGGTGCCGTCAACCCGGAGCGCGCAGGTCTGGCTTTGCCCCGCCGCGATGGCCACGGCGCCAGCGAGCCCGCTCACGGCGACGGGAGTCGTCCGGGGGGTGACGAAGGTGCCGTCCCCGAGCTGCCCGTCACCATTGGCGCCCCAGCAGCGGACCCTGCCGCTGGTCTGCAACGCGCAGGTGTGCAGCAAGCCGGCCGCAACAGAGACGACGCCGCCGAGCCCGCTGACCTGGACGGGCGTGAGCCGGGCGGTAGTCTGCGATCCGTCCCCAAGCTGGCCGAAAGTGTTCTGCCCCCAGCAGCGCACGGTGCCGTCAGCCTTCACATGGCAGGTGTGGTCGCCCTCGGGGCCGGCCGACAGCCGCGTAAGCGACGTGGCCGGCCGCGCTCCGATCTCGGCCGGCGTGCGGCCGTCGGCCTGGCCGCCCCCGGCCGCGAGCACTGCGATCCCCATTGCGAGCACCCAGTGACCTCGTGCGCTCATGGCGATCCTCCCAGTCCCGGTCTCCGAGACTTACCCGACCTGCCAGCCCTACTGGATCTTGATCAACTCGATCTCGAACACGAGCATGCCGTACGGCGCGCTCTCGCCTTTGTACGCGAGGTTCTGCGGAATCCAGAAGCGCGTCTTCTCGCCCTCGACCATCAGCTGCACGCCTTCGGTCCATCCGGCGATCACGCCGTTGAGCGGGAACGCGATCGGCTCGCCTCTGACGACTGAGCTGTCGAACATCTTGCCGTCGGTCGTCCAGCCCGTGTAATGGACGGTCACCTGGCTGGAGGTCGTCGGATGGCGCGCGCCCGTTCCCCTGGCCAGGACCTTGTAGGACAGACCGCTCGCCGTTTTCTTCGCGTCTGGCGGCGGCGCCTTGACGTCGCTCGGCGCGCGGTTCGGCATGGAGATGAGCGTGACCTCGAACACGAGCATGCCTTTCGGGCGATCTGCCTGTCCCTTGTAGGCCAGCCCTTCCGGAATCCAGAGCCGCCGCGTTTCCCCCGGCAGCATCAACTGCAGGCCTTCACTGAAGCCGGCGATGACGCGGCTCACGCCGAAGGTCGACGGCTTGCCGCGCGCGACCGAGCTGTCGAACATCTTCCCGTCGGTCGTCCAGCCGGTGTAGTCGACCATCACCAGGTCGTCCTTCACCGGATGATCCTTGCCGGTTCCTGGCGTGATGACCCTGGTTGCGAGGCCGGAAGCGGTTTTCGCCGCGTCAGCCGGCGGGGCCGCGACGTCGGGCGGCGCGGGAATCGTCGTTTGCGCCGAGGCGGTGGCGGCGGCGAGCGTGAATAG
>CAZVSO010000244.1:0-2355 GCA_964629425.1 uncultured Gemmatimonadaceae bacterium | reverse complement strand
CGACCGCGACGTGGGCCAGCGTCGCGAGAGCCGCCGGCGCGAGCCCCGCGTCACCCGCCAGCCGCTCGATCGCGCGCGAGTCGTGGCGCAGGGTCGCGCCCACGAGGCCGACGGCCGCGTCGGGCGCGGGCCGATACTGCGCCAGGGGGGCCGATCGATCGCAGGCCGCGACCGCCGCCGTCAGGCGGCCGAGCCAGCGAGTCAAGCGGCCGGCGTCGACCGCCACCTCGGCGCCCTGGAGCAGCGGTGCGCCGTCGGGCCGTGCGGCGGTAGGTCGAATGAGGTCGGTGTCGCCGTCCCGGGCCGGCTCCGCGAGGGCGCGCTCCAGCTCCCCGAGCAGCGCCAGCCACGGACGCCACTCGGGGTTGCGGCCCTCGAGATCGGCTACTCGGGCGCGGAGATTCTGGCGAACACGGGGCTGGGCCCGCTGCATCGCACCGGTCCGGTCACGCATGGGGTCTGGTGGTACGGCTCGGCGCCGGCGTGGAACTCGAGGGTCGCGCCGCCGTTGCCTACATCGGCCCCCGGCCCGCCGCCGCGCGCGCGGACTGCCTCGGGGCTGCGACAGGCGGCGAGGGCGAGGCCGAGCAGGGCCAGGGCCAAGAGTACCCTTCCCCCTTCCCGCTTCCCCCTTCCCCTCGAGCTCATGGTCCCGTCACGCCCGAGCCGACGGCGTGGATCTCATTGGACGAGAGAATGAGCGCCACACGCAGCAGGAACCCGCCGACGAGCACGAGCGCGGCCGCGCGCGCCAGGTGACCGTGTCCGGACGCGTGCGGCCGGCGGTCGAGCACGAGCGGTGCGACGATCCCGGCGCCCACCACGCCGAAGAGCAGCACCACGCCCCACCACCCGACGAGGACCCGCGCCACCGGACCGAGCGACACGACGAACGCCACGAGGGTCACGAGCTCCAGGCCGAGGGCCCCGCGGTCGAAGCGCGCGAGCCATTGGAGCGACGCGGGGTGGCTCTCGCCCCGCCACCGCGCCAACAGGATCAGCGTGGCGGCGGCCGTCGAGGCGCCGGAAAAGAGAAACAGCGCGCCGAGCAGCTGCGAGTCGGCCCACAGGGGCCGGTTGGTCACGGCCAGGAGGACGCCGGTGTAGCCCGCGAGAAAGAGGCCGAACAGGCTGCCGGCCCCGGCGACCAGCGCCGCCGGCACGCCGCGCCCCAGAGCGCGCACGGGCCGCCAACCCAGCGGCGCGAGACGCCACCGTCCTTCCTCGGCGGCGGCGCCCAACGCCGCCAGCGTGGCGAACGCGCCGAAGAGAAGCAGCCCCCACGCGCCGACCGACATCGGCGACCAGGACTTGAACATCGGGGCGCCGGTGTGCGATTGGATGAGCATGTGCCAGAACCGCTCCGGCCGGTTCAGGTCGAGCGTGAGCAGGGCGCCGCTCACCAGGGCCCCCACGCAGGCCAGGTAGTAGCCCAGCTGCACCACGGGCCGATCCTCCGGCCGGCCGAAGAAGTGCAGCAGCGCCGCTATGAAGAACGCGCAGCCCGCGATACCCCCGACGAAGAAGTACCAGACGATGTACCACGCCCAGTGGGGTGACGAGGTGAAGAACGTGTCAGACACCGAACCGCTCCGGGGCGCGGGCTTCGGCCTGCGCCACCTCGCCCACGCGCCGCCGCCGCAGGCTCACCAGTCCCAGGAGCCCGAGCAGCGCCGCGCCGGCGGTCGAGAGGGCGGCGCTCGCGAACAGGTTCCGGGTGGGGAGCCGCGGCTTGCGCGGCAGGCCGTACGTCTCCGGCTCGTCCACCAGCAGATAGAAGGCGTTCAGGCCGCCGAGGATTTCCTCGTCCGCCCCGTACAGTCGGGCGCGCGTCTCGCCCAGCGCGTGGAGCTGCTGGACGCGTTGCTGGGCCAGAACCCGCAGCTCGCGGATCGGGCCGAACCGGATGGAGTCCGTCGGGCACGCCTGGGCGCACGCCGGCTTCATCCCGGCCTGCAGCCGGTCGTAGCACAGCGTGCACTTCTGCGCCGTGTTCGACGCGGGATTGATGTCGATCACCCCGAACGGACAGGCCGCGATGCACAGGCGGCATCCGTTGCACACGTCCGACTGGATGAGGACGGTGTCGAACTCGGTGCGGATGATGGCGTTGGTCGGGCAGACCTCGAGGCAGGGCGCCCGCACGCAGTGCTTGCAGACGTCGCTCATCATCAGCCAGCGCCCCTGGCTGCGGTCCTCGCTGAACTGCTCGATGAACTTGACGTGGCGCCAGTTCGTGCCCGACAACGTGCAGGTGTTGTCGTAGGAGTCGCCGCTCATCTCGACCTTGCCGCCCTCGCGCGCCGGCAGCTGGTTCCACTCCTTGCAGGCGACCTCGCAGGCCTTGCACCCGAT
>CAZVSO010000243.1:0-2561 GCA_964629425.1 uncultured Gemmatimonadaceae bacterium | reverse complement strand
TGTCGCCGCACGCGCCGCCTCCAGCGCGGCGTCCACGTCGAACGCCTCCGGCCTCGCCCGCTTCTCGCGCACGTCCAAGGTTTTGAGCAGCTTCTCGAGTTCGTCCTCATCGAACCCCGACAGCGTGAGGTCTAGATCGTCCACGGCCTTCAGGTCGGCGAGCATCCGCGCGAGCAGCTCGTCGTCCCAGGTGCCGCTGATCTTGTTCAGGGCGAGGTTGAGGAGCCGCGCCTGTTCGACGCCCAGGTCGACGTAGATGACTGGCACGCGCTTCAGGCCGAGCTTGCGCGCGGCGATCAATCTCTGGTGTCCGCCGATCACTGTCCCGTCCGCGCGGCGCGCGATCACCGGATCGACCAGCCCAAACTCGCGGATGCTGCGCGTCAGCGCCTCGAGTTCCCCATCCGAGATCCGGCGCGGGTTCGCCGGGTCCGGGCGCAGCGCGTCGATCGCGACGTGCCGCAGCTGCATCTCGTCCTTCGTCGCTGTCTTCATCGATGCCTCCTTATGCCCAAAACACGCCTGCAAACTCGGGCTCCTCCCGCACCATCGACCGCCCGACCGCCATGGCCAGGGCGACCATGCCGTCGACGCGCTCAGTAGACTTCGCCTTGTCGATCTTCAGGTTGCCGGCAGGGTCCTGCTTCACCGCTACGTTGCTCGCCATCCAGCGCAGGACCGGGTTGCCCGCGTGGCGGAGCTTGCGCTCCAGCACGAGGCGCTCCAGCTCTTTGGTCGGCGCTGTCATCGACGCGAAGCCCTGGCCAAAGGGCACGACGGTGAAGCCGTCGCCCATCAGCTGCGTCTGCAGCTGCGTGGAGTTCCAGCGGTCGATCGCCAGTTCGCGAATGCGATAGAGCGTCGCGAGCTCGTTGATGTCGGCGCGGATCTCGTCGTAGTCGACGACGTTGCCGTCCGTCACGCGGATGAAGCCGTCGCGCACCCAGACGTCGTAGGGCACGCGGTCGCGCAGCGCGCGTTCGCGCATGCGCGCCTCGGGCACCCAGAAGAAGGACAGCACGTCGCCGTCCTCCGGGAAGTAGAGTTCGAGCGCCGTGAGGTCCGTTGTCGACGAGAGGTCGAGCCCGGCGAAGCAATCCTCGCCCTTCAGCGCCTGCGGGTCGCAACTGGCATCGTTCTCGTCCCAAACCGCCATGTCGAGCCAGCGGTCAGCCTGCTCCGTCCACTGGCACAGGTAGAGCCGGCGGAAGGCGTTCTGCTGGCCGGGGACCTCCCTCGCCCGCAGTGCGGCGGTGCGCATCTCATCCAGCGAGCGGAAGTCGCCGAGGGCGGGGTTGGCCCGCTGCCAGACGTCCTCGTCGAGCCAGTCCGCGTCCTCCGGTGCGCTGTAGAGGACGGGGAGGAAGCTTGGGTCCTGGATGATCCCGTCCCGCACCTTGTGCGCGAAGTCGTGCAGCTCCCAGCAGATCGAGTGGCGGTCCCAGCCGGCGGTGGTGATCACGAAGATGATCGGCTGCCTGCGGGCGCCGGTCGAGGTCGCGAGCACGTCATAGAGCTCGCGGTTCGGCGCGGCGTGCAGCTCGTCGTAGATCACGCCCGAGGCGTTGTAGCCGTGACGTCCCGCCGCCTCCGCCGGGATCGCCCGGTAGACGCTCCCCGACGGGCGGTGGACGATCGTCTTGCGGCTGTCGACGACGTCGCACACGGCGAGTAACTCGCGGTCGTTGCGCACCATCTGCGCCGCCACGCCGAAGACGAGGCCCGCCTGGTCGCGGTCGACCGCAGCCGAGTACACCTCACCACCCGCCTCGCCGTCGCCGATGAGCAGGTAGAGGGCGATCGCCGCGGCAAGCTCGGTCTTGCCGTTCTTGCGCGGGATCTCAACGTAGCACGACCGGTACCGGCGCCGTCCGTCCTCGCGGAGCGTCCCGAAGAGCGGCCTGATGATCTCCTGCTGCCAGGGCCGCAGGTCGAAGGGCTGTCCCGCCCACTCGCCCTTCGTATGCGTGAGGTTGTTGATGAAACGCACCACGCGCGTCCCCGGGTCGAGTTTCTTCTTCGCTAGAGCAGGCCTGCCCACTTCGACTCCTCCTCCAGCGGGCTCGTTGCGTGGACGCGGCTGCGCGCCGCCGGGGTCATGCCGAACTCACCGAGCATGAGCCGCACCTGCTCGCCCGCCTTGTTGGCGATGGCGACGTAGGGCGACTGGACCGGATAGCCGCTGGGGCTCTTAATGACGACGCCGTACTTATGGATCGCTTCAATGGCCTCGATCCAGCGCGCGTAGGCCTCGCAGTAGAGCGCCAGGGCGGAGCGGTCGATCTTCGCCAGCAGGCCCAGCGCGGCGAGGTCGGGCGCGATGCGCCGCCACTCCCGCTTCCCGAGGCGGCTTAACTCCGGCGGACAGCGGGGGATCTCGGTCTTGAGGACGGGTTCCGTGCGGTTGGCGCGGTCCTTCCTGAGCGTCCCGCGGATCAGTTTCAGCTTCGTCGGCAGGGGCTTCGCCCCTCGTGTCGCCATGCCCTGACCCCCCCTGACCTAATCAGGCAACGCGCGTGTGACACGGCCCGACCGCCTCCCAACATGCGTATCCTCCAAAA
>CAZVSO010000242.1:385-2631 GCA_964629425.1 uncultured Gemmatimonadaceae bacterium | reverse complement strand
TGCGGACGAGCACCTGGGTGGGCCCGGGCTGGGGCGCCGGCACCTCCTCCAGCTTCAGGACGGATGGGCCGCCGTATTCCGAGACGCGGATCGCCTTCATCGTGGCTCCTTTCGCACCGGGAACGAGTTCTCGCGAGGGTGCCCGCCTCCGAGCATGCTGCGCCAGGCCCGGCTCCGCGACCGCCAGGGCGGTGAGGCGTCCGTGGCCGGAAGCGCTACGGCGCGGCCCAGTAGGCGCGGGCACCCGGGAAGACGGTCTGACACCTGGTCACCTCCGCCGGCCCGTCCAGCGTATCGGCAGCCGCGCGCCAGACGGCGTAGTGCGGCATGGCGCGATGGGCTTCCAGCGCGCCTTCCCCCTCGTAGACCTCGTAGAAGTAGTAGACGTTCTCGTCCTGCTCGTCCTGGAGGACGTTGAAGCGCAGGCAGCCCGGCTCGTCCCGCTCGGAACCGAGTGCGTCCACCTCGATCGCCTCCAGAAAGCGCTGTCGCAGCTGCGGCTTGACGCGTACCTTCACCCAGATCGCGAGCATGGTGACCCCCTCGTGTCGTCCGACATGGCGCGGCCCAACCCTGGCTCCTCACGCCCTCGCGCTGATCCTGGCGTTGCTCGCCGCCACCCGCGCCTGCCTGATGCCGGCGACCGCCGAAGCGTGATCGACTACCGGGAGAAGGCGAGCGCCCTACTGGATCGTGATACTGCGCCGGGCCAGCTCGCCTTCGAGGTCCAGCGCTCTGGTCGGGGCAGGACGGCCGTCGGACACCGTCCAGAAGATCTCGAACTCCAGCCCGTCCGGGTCCTTGGCGTACAGCGACAGGCTGACGCCGTGATTCGACGAGCCGACCAGCGCGCCCGCCTCGATCAGCCGTTGCCGCGCGCGCACCAGGTCGGTGATGTCGCCGACCTCCCAGGCCGAGTGGTACATGCGCGCCACCTGCTCGCTGGGCGACGGCACGCCCGTCTGCTCGAACAGACCCAGGTGATGGTCATCGGGGCTGCCGGGTATCTTCAGGAACGCCGCCCGCGGGAATCGCGACGTCACCTCGAAGCCCAGCAGGTCGCGGTAGAAGCGCACGCTGCGCTCGACGTCCGACACCCACAGGACCAGGTGCTGCAATCGCGTGAGGCCGATACCGGTCACTCTCCACCTCCGCTCGGGCGCCCGCTCAACTCTCCGGGGCTGCCGCGCCGGCCATTATATTCCCCGCCGGGCGGCGGCTGCGGTCGACCGCGCCCGGCGGGCGTGCGAGCCGCCCTGCCGGAACCGGACCCGCCGCCGGCGAGAGCGCGAGTGCCACGACCGGCCCAGGTGCGACGCGGTCCGCTCACCATCGTCGGCACGGGGAGCGCGCCGGTGCGCGGCGATCAGTCGATGGCGGTGTGCACGAAGTTGCTGACGACCTCCAGCCGGGCGCCGTGCCACGGGTCGGGCACGCGGCTATTGGTGAGATAGGCGAAGGACACACCCGACTGGGGATCGGCCCAGCAGTAGGAGGAGCCCACGCCACCGTGGCCGAAGGTGCCCGGTGAGGCGAGCGAGCCCAGCCCCCGGATCGTCTCCGGGGTGCTGCGCACATGCGGGCCGAGACCGCGATGCATCGGCATGCCCATGTTGCCGTCGACGCGGTCGCCGGTGAAGTTGCGGGTGACGTAGGCGACCATGCGCGGGGACAGCAGGCGGACGCCGCCGAGCCGGCCGCCCTGCACCAGCATCTGGTAGAACGCGGCCATCGCGCGCGCGCTGGCGTACCCGCCACTCGCCGGCGCGCCGGCCCGGCGAAACGCGGTGGTGTTCTCGTCGGCGCGCCGCACGTGGCGCGCGCCCTCCGCGCCGGGCTCGTGCATGTCGGCGGCACGGGCGTGGACGCCGTCGGGCAGGCCCACGTACAGCTCGCGGCCGAGCCCGAGCGGCTCGATCACCGTGTCGCGGATGAACGCGCGGTAGTCGGTCTTCGTGATCGCTTCGATCAGCACGGCCGCCGTCCAGTGCGCGGCGGCGCGGTGATGGTGCACGCGGGAGCCCGGCGTCCATTCCAGCGTGAAGGCGCACACCGCGCGGCGGAGGACGTCGTGGTCTTCCCACGCGGCCTGGGGCACGTCGGCGTTGGGGAATCCCCCCTGGTGCGTGAGGAGCTGCAGGATCGTGATCTCGCCCTTGCCGTTGGCCTCGAACCCCGGCACGTGGTCCGCCACGCGGTCGTGGAAGGTGAGCGCGCCGCGCTCGACGAGGACCCACACCGCGCAC
>CAZVSO010000242.1:0-375 GCA_964629425.1 uncultured Gemmatimonadaceae bacterium | reverse complement strand
AGTAGAGGAGCCAGAGCGTCTCGTCCCCCGCCGCGACGCGGTCGGGGTCGAGCCGCGCGTCGCCCACGGTGGCCACGAGCGCGAGCTGGCCGTGACGCGCGACGGCGAGCTGCGCCGCGGGATACCGGCCTTCCGCGACGTGGCGCGTGACCAGCTCGTGGAGCCGCTCCAGAGCCTGCGGGTCGAGTGCGAGCGAGGACGGCGTGGCGTGTTCCAGCGGGAAGGTCATCTCTCAGTCCTCCCTAACAGTGGCGGCAGGGCGGGAAGTCGCGCGAATACACGGGCTGCTTGAGAAATTCCTCGGGGTTGTACTTCCAGAACTGGCTGACGTTGGGGTACGTGTAGATCACCGTGTTCTGCAGCTTGCCGCCGACC
>CAZVSO010000241.1:0-2663 GCA_964629425.1 uncultured Gemmatimonadaceae bacterium | reverse complement strand
CGGGCCCGCGCGCTGGCGCGCGCCGTGGTGGACCGCCGGGGGCGCGCCCCGCTCGCCACGTCGGACGACCTGGTGGGCGCGATCCGGCGCGCGCTCGGGCCCCGCTCGGGACCGCCGGACTTCGCGCGGATCTTCCAGGCCTTGCGCATCGCGGTCAACGACGAGCTGGGCGGCCTCGGCCGCGCGCTCCCGGCGCTGCGTGACGCGCTCGTCCCCGGCGGCCGGCTCGGCGTGATCAGCTACCATTCGGGAGAGGACCGGGTGGTCAAGCACGCGTTCCGCGACTGGGGCCGCGCCTGCGTTTGCCCGCCGCGACAACCGGTGTGCACCTGCCGCGGTCGTGCGCTGGGGCGGGTGCTCACCCGCAAGGGCGTCACGCCGCCGCCCGACGAGATCCGCGTCAACCCGCGGGCGCGCTCGGGCACGTTCCGCGCGTTCGAGGCCTTCGGCGAGGACACCGATGACGCTTAAGGGTCGCCACTGGCTGGCCGTAGGGCTGCTCGCCTTCCTCGTCTCGGCTGCCATCGTCCAGGCACGGACGACCGCGGGGTTCCGCGCGGCCCGCGGGCTGGAGGAGGCCCGCACCGCGCGGGCCGCCGCCGAGGCGCGCCGCGCTGAGCTCGAGCGTCGCATCCGCACCGCACGGAGCCGCGACGTGCTGGTTCCGCGCGCGGAGCGGTTGGGGCTGCGCTTGCCCTCCGATTCCGAGATCGTCCTGCTGCCCGCGCCGGGACCGGCGCCGCGCTGAGCGATGGCCAAGCCCGCCGTGCGCCTCCGGGCGATCGAGGTGGTGCTCTACGCGGGGCTCACGGTGCTCGTCGCTCGCGCCGCCCAGGTCCAGTTGATCGAGGGTCGGCGCTTCGCCGCGGAGGCGCAGGCCCAACGGACCGAGCGCGTGGTGCTCGAGGCGCGCCGCGGCGCCATTACCGACCGGGACGGCACCCCGCTGGCCCTGACCCACGAGACCTATCACGTCGGCATCGCGCCCAATGAGCTGCGCCGGCGCGCGGCCGACGCCGCCCTGATCGCGCGCCAGCTGCGCGTCGTGCCGCGCGTGCTCGACCGGGCGCTGGCGCGCCGTTACGCATGGTTCGCGGGGCCCTACCCCGCGCGCGACGTGGAGCCGCTGCGGGCCGTGCGCGGCGTGCACCTCGAGCCGGTGCCGCACCGCTTCTATCCGGCGCCCGATTTCGCCCGGGCCGTGATCGGCCGCGTCGGGTCCGATGGGCACGGGGCGTCGGGTCTCGAGCGCACCCTCGACAGCTTGCTGGCCGGCCGCTCGGGCGCCGCCGTCGTGGTGAAGGACCGGGCGGGCCGCGAGTACGCCTCCCCGGCGCGTGTCATCGCCGACCGGGTGCCGGGGCACGAGGTGGTCCTCACCCTGGACGCCGAGCTCCAGGAGATCGCCCAGCGCGCGCTGGACGACGCGCTTGAGCGCATGGACGCCGACGGCGGGGACGTCGTGATGCTCGATCCGGCGACCGGGGAGGTCCTCGCCCTGGCGTCGCGGCGCCGCGACGGCTCGTCGCCCCCGAGCGCGGTCGGCGACGTGTTCGAGCCCGGATCGGTGGCGAAGATCTTCGCGGCGGCGGCGCTGCTTGAGGGCGAGCACGTGCGCCTCACCGAGCGCGTGTCCGGCGAGGGCGGCCGCTACCGGCTGCCCGACCGGACGATCGCCGACGAGCATCCGCTGCCGTCGCTCACGCTGGCCGACGCGATCCGCGTGTCGAGCAACATCGCGATGGCCAAGTTCGCCGCGCGCCTCGCGCCGGCGGAGCAGTTCGACATGCTGCGCGCGTTCGGCTTCGGGGCGCCGACCGGCCTGGAGCTCGCCGCGGAGTCGCCCGGCCGCCTGCGGCGGCCGGACGTCTGGACCCGTCTCTCGGGCGCCAGCCTGGCGATGGGCTACGAGCTGGCCGTCACGCCCCTGCAGCTCGCCGCGGCCTATGCGGTGATCGGCAACGGCGGGGTGCTGCTCCAGCCCGCGCTGGTGCGGGAGATCCGCGACCCGGCGGGCCGCGTGGTGTACCGCCACCACCCCGAGCCGGTGCGGCGCGTGGTGTCGCGCGCCACCGCCGACCGCCTGCGCGAGATGCTGCGCGGCGTCGTCGAGAGCGGGACGGGCTCGGCCGCGGCGCTCACCACCTTCAGCGTCGCGGCCAAGACCGGCACGTCCCGCCGCGTGGTCGAGGGTCGCTACGCCGCAGGCCAGTACACGGCCTCGTTCGCCGCGCTGTTCCCCGCCGAGCAGCCCCAGCTCGCGATGGTCGTGAAGATCGACAACCCGCGCGCGGGCGCATACGTGGCGGCGCGGACCGCCGCACCCGTCACCCGCGCCGTGCTGCAGCAGGCGCTCGCCGCGCGCGACGTGGCGATCGATCGTGCCCGCCTGGGCCCACCCGGGCTTGCGCCCGGGCTGCGGGGGTCCGGCGTGGATGCGGCGACGCTGGCCGATCCCCTCCCCGACGACGGGAGTGTGGCGCCGTTCGTGGTGGCCTGGCCGCACCGGCCCGAGCGAGCCGGCCCGGTGCCGCGGCGCGCCGTGCCCGACGTGCGGGGCCGCCCGCTGCGCGAGGCGGTGCTCGCGTTGCACCGCCGCGGCTTCCATGTGCAGCTCAAGGGCTGGGGGCGGGCCGCGCGCACGGCGCCCGCGGCGGGCGACA
>CAZVSO010000240.1:0-2724 GCA_964629425.1 uncultured Gemmatimonadaceae bacterium | reverse complement strand
CCGCGTCGGCGCCGCTGGCACCGTTCCAACTCGCGGCCCGGGGCCGATGCGGCTGCTCGATCCGCGTTGGAATGGTGCTGGCGTGTTGCACGTTTCAACGGTAGCGTTGCGCCATGCCGCTGCTCGATTCCGACCGCACGCGCGCCGGCGTGCTCATCTGGGCGCTCGTCATCGGGCTGGGGTTCGCCCTCGCGCCCTACGCCGCCGGGCTGATCGGCATCCCGGTGCTGTACGTGATCTTCGCCCCGATCCACCAGTGGCTCAGCCCCAGGGTCGGTCCCCGTGTCTCAGCCGCCCTGGTGGTGGCGCTCGGCGTCTTCCTGATCCTCATTCCCGGCGTGTCGCTGGCGGGACTGATCGTCGCCGAGGCCCGCGACATCGCGAGCGGGGTGATCCGGAGCCCCATCCTGGCGCGCCTGGCCGAGCTGCGGATCGCGAACTTCGACGTCGGCTCCCAGCTGGCGGGGCTGGGCCAGAAGGTCGTGTCGTGGATGGGGTCCAGCGCCTTCGGCCTCGTCGGTACCGCGACCCGCCTCGCGCTGAACCTGACGATCGCCTTCTTCGGTCTGTTTTACCTGCTCACCTCGCCCGGCAAGGCGTGGGAAGCGGTGCGCGCCTACATCCCCTTCTCCGCCGCCAACGCCGACAAGCTGCGCGAGCGCTTCGAGGGCGTGACGATCTCCACGCTGATCGGCACCGGCCTGACCGCGTTCATCCAGGGGACGCTGGTGGGCCTGGGGTTCTGGATGACGGGCCTGCCGGACGCCGCGTTCTGGGGCGTCGTGACGATGGTGTTCGCCATCCTCCCGGTCGTGGGCAGCGGCGTCGTGTGGATCCCCGGCGTCATCGCGCTTACGCTCGAGGGGCGGACCCCGGCGGCGATCGGACTCGCGCTGCTGGGCCTGCTCGTCGTGGGCAACGTGGACAATGTGATCCGGCCGCTCGTGTTCCGCCGCTGGGCGCAGATTCACCCGTTGATCACGCTGGTGGGCGCGTTCGCAGGGGTGCGGTTCTTCGGGTTGCTGGGGCTGCTGATCGGGCCGCTGGCGGTGAGCTACCTGTTCGAGTTCGTGCGGATGTACCACTCAGAATACCTGGAGGCAGACGGACAGACGGGCAGACAACAGTAGACGCAGAGACGCAGCAGACGCACAGATGGGGAACAGGTGTGTCAGCGTGTAGGACCTACCCTTCCCGCTTCCCCCTTCCCTCTTCCCCGCTCGATCTCCCTCGCCAAAACAGAAAGACCGGCACCCCGAGCGCGATCAGGGCACTGCCCCGCAGCGCATTCGCCGGGTTCACGGCGATCGAGCTGATCACCACGTAGAGCGCACCGATGATGAACAGGGCGGGGAGCCAGGCATAGGCTGGCGCGCGGAAGCTCCTCGGGACCTCACCCCCTGACCCCCTCTCCCTATCGGGAGAGGGGGCACGGCCGCCAAGCATCCGCTCACGGCGCCGGTCGACGAACAGCGTGGCGGCCGTGAGGCCAAAGAAGATCCAGTCGCCGAACACGACGTAGTCGAGCAGCTGGCCGTAGGTACCGGTCGACGCGAGCAGGATCGCCCATAACCCCTGGAACACGATCGCGGCGCCGGGCGTGCGATACTCGGGGTGGAGCCGGGCGAACCCCGGGAAGAACAGCCCGTCCGCCGCCATGGCCCGATAGACGCGCGGCGACACGAGGATCACGAGGTTCAGGAAGCCGAAGCTGGAGACCGCGATGCCGGCGCTGATCAGCGTCTTTCCCGCCGGCCCGAGCGCGCGCTCCATGGCGTCGGCGGCGGGCGCGGCGCTCGCGGCCAGGCCGCCGGCGCCCAGGGTCCGGAGATACGCCACATTCGCGAGCAGGTAGACGGCGACCACGCCCACCACGCCGAGGATCAGCGCACGCGGCAGGTTCTTCTCGGGCTCGACGATCTCCTCGGCGACGAAGTTGGTCTGCTGCCAGCCGCCGTAGGCAAAGAGGATCGGGACGAGGGCGGAGCCGATTGCCACCCCAAGAGCACCCCACCCCGCCGGGACGGCCAAGGACGGCCCAAGACGGTCCAAGACGGCCGAGGGGGCTGCCAGCAGGCCGGCCACGATGAGGGCGGCCAGCGCGGCGAGCTTGAGGAGGGTGAAGACGTTCTGGGTGATCGCCGCTGGCTTGACGCCCACGTAGTTCACCGCGGAGAGCAGCACGATGGCGCCGATGGCGAGGGGGACGGTGGATCGCGGCGGCAAGCCGAGCAACGGCACGGCGTAGCTCGCGAAGGTGACGGCCACCGCGGCGATGGCCCCCGTGGCGATCACGAGCAGCAGGGTCCAGCCGTACAGGAACGCCGGTAGCGGCCCGAACGCCTCGCGCAGGTACACGTAGCCGCCGCCGGCCCGCGGCCGCCGCGCGCCCAGCTCCGCGAAGCACAGCGCGCCGGCGAGCGCGATGACGCCGCCCAGGACCCAGGCCGCGAGCGTCAGGCCGGCGCTGCCGACCCGTTGCGCGACCACCTGCGGGCCGAGGAAGATCCCGGACCCGATGATGCCGCCGATCACGGCCATGGTGGCCGAGAAGAGACCGAGGCGACGGGAGTAGGAGAGAGCCATTAGCCGTTGGCCGTTAGCAATGTGTGCCCGTGCGACGAGACACGCTAATGGCTAATGGCTAATGGCCAACGGCTCAAGCGCCAGGCTCGTTTGTTTTCCCGTTTCCCGAATTCCGTTTCCCCTCTATTGCGGCAGCGC
>CAZVSO010000239.1:0-2752 GCA_964629425.1 uncultured Gemmatimonadaceae bacterium | reverse complement strand
AGGGCGAGGCCCGCGATCACCGCCGCGAACGACGCCACCAGAGCGGGCCACAGAACCGTCACCACGCCGGCTGCCAGCAGCGCCGCGGCGCGGCCCAGCCGCGCCAGGGGACGCGCGGGAATCCGCGCCAGGCGGCCCACCAGCTCGCGGGCGCGCCGCACCGGATCGGCGGCCTCGAGCACGGCGCCGCCCATCGCCGTGAACAACAGACCGACGCCCGCGATGATGAGGCCGCCCAGGCGGAAGTTGGAGTAGAACGCGCGCCACACACCGTGGGCGAAGCCGCCGGTGGCGGCATCGTCGAACGTGATGGCGGCGGCGAGGCGTGCCGCGGGTGTGAGGACGGCCGCCGCCAGCCCGACGACGAGCAGGGCGAGTCCGGCCCGGACCAGCCCGCGGCGCCGGTCGCGGGCGATGGCGATCCCCGCAGCGACGAGCACGGCGCCGAGCCAGAACGCCACCGCCGCTCCCGTTCGAATGCGCTCCGCCAGGCCCAGCGCCCCTACGAGCCTCGCCAGCCGGCGCTCGGTTTCGCCCGAGGCGAGGCGGGCTCCGAAGTCCGCGGGCACCTTGGCGGCCAGGGCGGGACTCGCCTGCTCCAGCGTGCTGCGCAGCAGCGTCCCGATGTCCGGCAGCGAGAGGATGACCTGCTTGCCGGCCTGCTCGAAGATCGCGCGATGGATCGAGCGCGCGCCCGTGCGCACGACACCCCGGAAGGCGTCGGACCCGACGATGCCGGTCATGGTGGACAGGATGACGGGCCGGACCGCGATGAGATCGGGCTTCTGCTCGACGACCACGTCGGTCAGCCGGTCGGCGACGTAGCGGGCCACACGATCGTCGCCCAGGCTCGCCGCCAGGCGGCCGGCGAACTGGCCCGGGTCGAGCACGCCGCGGGTCGTGGCGGTGACGAAACCGGCAACGAACAGTAGCACGCCGCCGGTCACGATGCCGGCGGTCGAGAAGGTGTCGCGTCGGGAGGTTGTCATGGGGCTACATTGGTCCGCGGTGTCGCGCCCGTCAAGGCTCGGCGGCGGTAGCGCTCTGGCGTCCCGGGCTCCCCCGGGCTTACGATTAGGCGAGGCCAACAGATGATCTCTCGCGAAGCCCGCGACGCGGTGGCGATCCGGTTCGCCGGCGACTCCGGCGACGGCATGCAGCTCGCCGGCGCCCAGTTCACCGTGGAGACGGCGCTGGCGGGAAACGACCTGGCCACGTTCCCCGACTTCCCCGCCGAGATCCGCGCGCCCGCCGGCACGACGTTCGGCGTCTCGTCCTTCCAGATCCACTTCGGCTCGGACGACATCCTGACGGCGGGCGACGATGTGGACGTCCTGGTCGCCATGAACCCCGCCGCGCTCGCCGTGAACCTCAAGGACCTGCGCGTCGGCGGCACGGTGGTCGCCGACACCGGCGCGTTCACCGAGCGCAACCTCGCCAAAGCCAGGTTCCCCGCCAACCCGCTCGAGGACGGCACGCTGGGCCGCTACCAGGTGCTCAAGCTCGACGTTTCCAAGCTCACGCTCGACGCGGTGCAGGGGCACGGCCTGAGCACCAAGGAGGCCCACCGCTGTCGCAACCTCTGGGCGCTCGGCCTGATGCTCTGGATGTACGGTCGTGACCGCCAGGCCACCGCCGAGTGGATCGAGCGGCGGTTCGCGAAACGGCCGGAGCTCGTGCGCGCCAACCTGGCCGCCCTCAACGCCGGCCACGCCTACGGTGAGACCGCCGAGCTGGGGAGCCAGGTCCCCGCCTACACGGTGGCGCCGGCGGAGGTCAAGCCCGGCGTGTATCGCACGGTCACCGGCACCGAGGCGATCGCCTGGGGTCTGATCGCGGGCGCCCGCGCCGCGGGGCTCGACCGCGTGGTGTTCGCCGGCTACCCGATCACGCCCGCCTCGGCGATCCTGCACACGCTGGCCGGCCTCAAGGAGCACGGTGTCGTGACGTTCCAAGCCGAAGACGAGATCGCCGCGGTCTGCGCCGCCATCGGCGCGGCGTACGCCGGCGCGCTCGGCGTCACATCGAGCTCGGGGCCGGGGATCGCGCTCAAGACGGAGGCGCTGGGTCTCGCCATCACCACCGAGCTGCCGCTCGTGGTGATCGACTCCCAGCGCGCGGGCCCCTCGACCGGGATGCCCACGAAGCCCGAGCAATCGGACCTGTTCCAAGCGGTCCACGGCCGCAACGCCGACGCGCCTCTGCCCGTGCTCGCCGCCGCCACGCCGTCCGACTGCTTCGCCGTCGCCGTGGAGGCCGTCCGCCTCGCCACGAAGTACATGACGCCCGTGATCCTCCTGTCCGACGGCTACCTGGCGCACGCCGCCGAGCCGTGGCGCCTTCCGGACGTCGAGACGCTGCCCCGGTTCCCCGTCGCCTTCCGCACCGATCCCGCGGGCTTTCATCCCTTCCTGCGCGACCCCATGACCCTGGCTCGACCCTGGGCGGTGCCGGGCACGCCCGGGCTCGAGCATCGCATCGGCGGGCTCGAGAAGGACTATGACAGTGGGCACATCTCCTACGACCCGGACAATCATCAGCGCATGACGCGGGCGCGCGCGGCCAAGATCGCCGGGATCGCGAACGACATCCCGCCGCAGGCCGTGCAGCTCGGCGACGCGCGCGGCGCGCTGGCCGTCGTGGGGTGGGGGTCGACCTACGGCGCCATTCACGAGGCGGTGCGCGACGCCCGCGCTGAAGGCCACGCGGTGTCGCACATCCACCTGCGATACCTCGCGCCGTTCCCGCGCAA
>CAZVSO010000238.1:0-2764 GCA_964629425.1 uncultured Gemmatimonadaceae bacterium | reverse complement strand
GGACTTCGGGTCCCGTCAGGAAGGTGACCTCCGCCCGGGTGGACCGCTTGGTCGGGATGGCCAGCACGCGCTGGATGAGGGCGCTGTGGTCGGGCGCCTGCCACGCGGCGTAGCGGAAGAATGAGTGAATGGCGGCGAGGCGCGCGTTGCGGGTGCGCACCTGGTTGTGGCGGGCCGTTTCCAGGTGCTCGAGGAAGGTGCCGATCAGCGGGGCATCGAGAGTCCCGAGATCGAGGGTGGAGGGCGCCTGGCCGCGGTGCTGGAGGATGAAGCGCAGCACCAGGCGGAAGGTGTCGCGGTAGGCCGCCACCGTGTGAGGGCTGGCGTGACGCTGCTGCCGCAGGCGGGTGGTGAAGAACGCTTCGAGCAGCGGGGCGAGCGCACTCATGGTCGCGCCGCCATGGCGCGCTCGAGCCGCTGGGCCACCAGGGCCATCAGCGCGGGCGTCGCCGACAGGTACCAGTAGGTGGAGCTCGGAGCGACGTGCCCGAGGTAGGTCGACAAGCGCGGCAGGCGGGCCTCGACGTCGAGGCCCGCGTGATACCAGCCGAGCACCGTGCGCACGGCGAAGGTGTGGCGGAGATCATGCGGGCGCGGGCGGCCGCGCGCGGCGCACCGCTCGAGCCCGGCGCGGCGCACGAGGCCGAGGAAGGTCCGGTGGACGTTCTGGGAGATCAGGCGCGTCCCGGCGGTGGACAGGAAGAACCCGGGCGCCGCGGCGCGCAGACGGCGGTCGCGCAGCGCGGCGTACGCTCGGAGCGCGGCGAGGGTGGTGGCGTGCAGCGGGAGCTCCCGGGACTTGCCGAACTTGCTGTCGCGGACGATCAGCAGCCCGGGGGTCCAGGCGACGTCCTGGCGGTCGAGGCGGATGGCCTCCCCGATCCGCATGCCGGTGGTGGCCAGCAACCCGATGAGGGTCGTGTAGGTGCCTGCGCGGAACCGAGGGTGCAGCTGCCGGGCCGCCGCCATGAGGCGGGCCAGGTCCCGGTCGGAGTACACATAGGGCATCGCGCGCGGGCGGTGGGCGCGCACCAGGCCGGGGGGTGGGACTTCGGTGCGCGCATCGAGCGCCTGCAGGTACCGGGCGAAGCCCCGCACGAGGCTCAGCCGCTCTGCCCACCAGGCGGGAGGGCCCGCCGGCGGCTGCTGCGCCCAGGCGAGCGCGAGCGCGGTGGTGAGGGTGGGCGCGTGGTGGTGCTCCAGGGAGGCGACGAAGTCGGGCAGCAACCGGGCGGCGCGGATGAGCTTGAAGCCGAGGGCGCGCCGGAGCGCGAGGTACTCCTCCAGGCGGCCGCGTAGCGGGCTCATCGACCGGCCCCCGGCCACGGCTGCGCCAGCGGGCGCAGGGCGGTGCGATCGACCTTGGCGTAGATCGCCGTCGTCGACAGACTGCGATGGCGCAACACCTGCGCGATCTCCGGCAGCGAGGCGCCATGGCGCAGCATCTGGGTGGCGGCGGTGTGCCGGAGCCGGTGGGCGCCGAGGCGCGGCACCCCGGCGCGGACGCACGCCTGGTAGACCAGGGAGGTGATCGCGCTGGGGGCGAGCGCCCCCTGGGGCGCACGGCAGCGGAGGAACAGGTGACGGCAGGCCAGGCGCGGCCGCCGACGGCGCACATAGGCGACGAGGGCAGCGCCGACCTCGGGGGGCAGCGGGAGCCGCTCGTCGTGCCGCCCTTTGCCGCGGATCATAATCTCGCCGCGCCGCCAGTCGAGGTCGTCGAGTTCGAGCGCCACGACTTCGCCGCGCCGCAAGCCGAGGCGGACGAGCAACAGCAAGATGGCGAAGTCGCGTCGACCGACCACGGTGCGCCGGTCGCAGCGGCGCAGCAGCCGGGCGACCTGCGCCGACTCCAAGGCGCGGGGCAGGCCGCTGAGCCGCCACCCGGCGACGGCCGGGGCCGCCGCCGCCAGTGGGGTTGGTGTTCGCCCCTCCAGGTAGAGAAACCGCAGCAGGGCCCGCAGCTGCGAGACCAGCCCCTGGGCGGAGCCGACGCGCCACCCGCGACACGCGCGCAGGACGAAGTGCGTGACGTCGCCGGCGGTCAGGTGCTCGAGGGCCAGCCGCTCGGGATCACACTGCTCGCTGAGAAAGCGGCGCGCGACGGCCCCATGAGCGCGAACGGTGGTGGACACCAGACCCCGCTCGCGCTCCAGGTACGCCGCATAGCGGTCCAGGAGTTGATCCAGCGCGCTGGGCGTGCCCGGCCCGGGCGGCGCCGGAAGTACCTGGAGCCGGCGGAAGTAGCCGAGCAGTGGGCGGAGCCCGCGCTCGGAGAGCCACGCGGTATAGCCCGCGCGCCGCCGGGCACGCAGGAACTGCGCCACGCGCGGGGGTGTCAGCTCGCGCACTGGCAGTCGGTGGCGCTCCAGCCACCGGCTCAGGTGCGCCATCACGCGCACTTGGTTCGCCGCCGACAGGGGGGTGTAGCCCTGCGCCGCCAACTCGGCGCAGAAGCCCCGGACGTCTGACGCCAGGGGCCCCGTCATCCGTACTCGAGTGATGTCGGTCATGCTGGCCTCCTTTCTCGGCAGCTGAGCGCCGAGGACAGGAAGCGTGGCATGACCGGCCGGATTATGCCGAGTTCACCGCCCCACCTGGAACGCCAAGCTGTGAACAGCATTGAGAGAAACTATGGTCGGTGCTGCACGACGCGGCATAATCCGGGAGTCGGCATAATGTCGCTCTGGGGTATCCATTTAACCGGACTGGTCTTCTACCGGGTGCTCGAACTCGCCGTTGCCCACGAACCGGTGCGCTACCA
>CAZVSO010000237.1:0-2831 GCA_964629425.1 uncultured Gemmatimonadaceae bacterium | reverse complement strand
GCGGCCCAGCCCGTCGCTCACCAGGGCTACCGCCCCCACGAGCGCCGCGAGGGTCGTCATGAGCCGCACGTCGAAGCTCTTCACGTGGCCCAGCTCGTGGGCGACGACGGCCTGCAGCTCGTCCCGGCTACATTGCTCGATCAACCCCTGCGTCACCGCGACGTGGGCGCGGGTCGGGTCGAGGCCCGTGGCGAACGCGTTGGGGTCGGAATCGGGTACGAGCCAGATCCGCGGCTTCGGCACGGCGGCCGCGATCGCCATCTCCTCCACCACGTTCACCAGCCGGCGCTCGGCGTCGTTGCTCGGCGCGAGCACCTCCCACGCCCCCGTGGCCCAGAGCACCTTCTCGGGCCCCGTGCGGTACGCGTAGGCGGCGATGCCCGCGCCGAGCGCGGTCAGCGCCGTCCCCAGCCACGGGAAGGTGTGGCGGTAGGCACCCGGCTCGGCGTTGAGCGTGAACTGCCAGAAGATCCAGTCGCCGCCGAACCCGAGCCAGGCGAAAAACAGCACGAAGCCGAGCACGAGCCACGTGGTGCGGCGGCGGTTGAGCGCCTGCTGCTGGAACAGGTTGAGCGTCGCGCCGTCGGTCATGGACCCGCCCGGGTCGTCAGGGCTTCGGCTTCATCGAGAGATCGATCTGCGGGACGGTGCGTGCCGCCTGATCCTCGAGCTCCCACAGGTCCGCGACCGTCGCTTTCGCCAGCCCGGCCACGAGGAAGGTGGGGAACTGTTGCTGCTTCGTGTTGTACTGCGTCGCTGTGTCGTTGTACATCTGCCGCGCGAAAGCGATCCGGTTCTCCGTCGATGCCAGCTCTTCCTGCAGCTGCCCGATGTTGCCGGTCGCTTTGAGTTGCGGGTATTGCTCCACCACCGCGAGCAGCCGAGAGAGCGCGCCGGAGAGCGTGTTCTCCGCCTTGCCGATCTGCTTCATGGCCTCGGGACCGGTGTGCCCGACCTGGATCGCCTGGTTGCGGGCCTGGATCACGGCCTCGAGTGTCTCGCGCTCGAACTGCATTGCGCCCTTCACAGCGCTGACGAGGTTCGGGATCAGGTCGTGCCGCCGCTTGAGCTGGACGTCGATCTGCTTGAACGCGTTGACCGTCTGGTTCTTCAGCCCGATCAGGCCGTTGTAGGCGCTGATCACCCAAAAGACCACGAGCGCCAAGACGGCCAGAAACAGAATCCCGGACATTGCGCGACTCCTGGTTGCCGGTTAGGGGACAAGCAACGGCATCGCCTTACGATGGAGTCTCCGGCAGCAGTTTCGCCAGCGCCGCGCGCACGGTCGCCGCGACCCCGGCCTCATCGGGTCCGATCCTCGCGAGCGGGTGGTTCGCGTCCACGTGCAGCTCGATGCCTCCCGCGACGGGAATCCGCCGCCACGTGGACGGAGCGCCCGCGTTCTGCCCCGCGTCGCGTGCGAGCCACGTCACCAGCGCCCGGCCCGAGCGGCCGCGCGGCATGCCACCGGTGCCTCGCAGCGACAGCCGGTCGGGCGGCGGGAGCGAGGCGCCCAGCGCCGTCGCAGCCCGCCGCTCGAGCACGTCACCCGTCAGCTCCTGCATCTCCTTGCGGATCGTGCCGAGCGTGCCGCCGTCCATCTGCCGCAGCTTGATCCACAGGAGCTGCAGGAAGTGACGGTAGGAGTAGGTGGCGGCCGTGCCCCGCCCGTCCGGTGGGCTCACGAGCTTCTTGGTCACGTAGAACCGGATGGTGCGCTCGCTCGGCGCGGTCCGGGCGGCCGCGTTGATCGGCGTCACGGCCGACGCCTCGAGCACCGCGCCCACGAGCACCGCGAGGTCCCGGAGGTTCCACGGCGCCAGGTTGCGGTACTCCCGGAGCACATGCAGCGGATCGATCTGCGGCGCGTTGGGCATTCGGTCGGTCGGGTCCTGGGTCACGGTGTCGCAGTGGTGCAACCAGAGTGCCGCTACCGCAACCACAACAGGCACTGCAAGATAGTGGTTTTGACCCTCGCGGTGGCGCTGCAATTTTCCGCGCTACATCGCATTTTCCCGGCGGCCGCCGGCGTGGTCCAGGTCACCGATCTTGTGGCCGTGCGGCGCGGGTTCACACTTACGGAAGTCGCGACGGTCTGCACCCTCGTCGGGCTCGCGACCATGATCGCGCTGCCCCGGACGATGCGCATGCTGGACTGGATCGTGGTGGATCGTGCCGCGCGGGAGATCACCCTCGCCCTCGCCCTCGCGCGTCACACCGCCGTGGCCCAGGGGGGCCGGGTGCGGGTCGGCATCGCCGCCGACTCGATCCGCCTGGATCGGTGGGACGGCCGCTCCTGGCGGCCCGGTCACCGGTGGCCCGGACCGGCGTTCCACGGCGTTACGCTGTCCGCCTCGAACCCCGCCGTCGTCTACGGTCCTCACGGGATCGGCTGGAGCGCGTCCAATTCCCGCCTCGTCCTGCAGCTCCGGTCTCAAACAGCAACGGTCACGGTGTCGCGGGTCGGCCGGGTCAAGCGCTGGTGAGCGTGCAACGATTTCGCGGCGCCACGCGTCTAAACTGAACGGAAGCGGGAAACGGCGAACCCGACTCCCAACTCGCGAAACCTGGCACCAGGAAGGACGTAGGTAGAAGCGCTGTTCGCATGACATCCCAAGGGTCGCGGCCGAAGTGGGACGGCCACTTCGCCCGACCGCCAGCCCGGGGAGCAATCGGCCCCGGGCTTGGTTTTTCTGGGACGGAGACAGGGGAACAGGGAAAGGGGAAAGGTCACCCTTCCCCTTTCCCTGTTCCCCTTTCCCCGCCAAGGTACCGTCGCAGCCCCTCCTCGAAGTCGAGCGGCCGGATGCCGAACACGCGCTCCAGTGCGT
>CAZVSO010000236.1:0-2857 GCA_964629425.1 uncultured Gemmatimonadaceae bacterium | reverse complement strand
TTCCCGTTCATCCCGACCCGTCCCCCGTCCCCCGTCCCCCGTCCCCTCCACGGTGCACCACGCATCGCTCGCGTTGACGTCCGGTAGCCGGATACCGATGCCGTGACGCGCCGCGTCGCGCCCCAGCGCGTCGAGCGAGTAAAATCCCATGGGCTGGTTGTTGAACAACCCGACGTAGTACTCGACCGGGTGGTAATGCCGCAGCCACGCCGACTGGTAGGCCAGCAGTCCGAACGCCGCCGCGTGCGACTTGGGAAACCCGAACTCGGAGAACGCGATGACCTGCCCGAACACCTCCCGCGCCGTGGCCTCGGAGACCCCGCGCACCGCCGCGCCGACCCGGAACTCGTCCCAGAACCCCTCCATCAGCTCGCGGCTCCGCCGGCGGCTCATGGCGCGACGCAACGCCTCCGCCTGCCCCGCGGTGAAACCGGCCAGCGCCTGGCACACCTGAAGCACCTGATCCTGGTAGAGGATCACGCCCAGCGTTTCCTCGAGCACGTCCCGGAGCAGGGGATGCGCCACCGGCGGCCGGTACGGACGGCCCGCCGCCCGGGCGCGGCGCTGATCCTCGCGGCGGCGCACGTAGGGGTTCACCGCGCCACCCACGATCGGCCCGGGCCGCACGATCGCGACCTCGACCGCGAGGTCCTCGAGGTTGCGCGGCCGGGTGCGGCGGATCATCTGCATTTGCGCCCGGCTCTCGATCTGGAACACACCCACGGTGTCGCCCGCGCAGATACGGTCATAGACGCCCGCGTCGGCGAAGTCGATGCGACTGAGATCGGGCGGCCGGCCTTCCTTCCGCGCGACGAGCTCCACGCATTCCTCCACCAGCGACAGCATGCCGAGCGCCAGGAAGTCGATCTTGATGAACCGGGCGTCGTCGCAGGCGTCCTTGTCCCACTGGCACACCACGCGGTCGGGCATCGCCGAGCGCTCGAGCGGCACCAGCTCGACCAGCGGCCGGCTCGAGATGACCATTCCGCCCACGTGCTGCGACACGTGGCGCGGCAGCCCGGCGATCTCCTCGGCCAGGTCGCACAGCTCGCGCCACAGGGGGGCGTTGCCCCGACCGGCGAACCCCGGCAGGCGCTCCAGCTCCTGTCGCATGGTGTCGCCCGACCGCCTGTCCGCCAGTCGTGCTACCTGCTCCAGCTCTCCCGCCGGCAGGTCGAGCGCCTTGCCGATCTCCCGCACCGCCGAGCGCAGGCGGTAGGTGGGGAAGGCGCACACCAGGCCGACGTGCTCGTCGCCGTAGCGGGCGTACACACGGCGGATCAGCTCTTCCCGGATCTCGCGCGGGAAGTCGAGATCGATGTCGGGCACCGAAGCCAGGGTCTCGTTGAGAAACCGGCCAAGGAACAGCCGGTTCGCGATCGGGTCGATGTGCGATAGGCCGAGCAGGTAGCAGACGATGGACGATACCGACGAGCCGCGCCCGCGCCCCGGCAGGAGATTGCCCGTGGCGCGCCGCGTGCCCCGCCGCACGTCCGCCCCGACCTCACGCGCCAGCTCGAAGAGATCGTGATACACGAGGAAGAAGCCGCACAGCCCGTGATGCTCGACCAACCGCAGCTCCTCGGCCAGCCGCCGCTCGGCGTCCGCCCGGTGATCCGAGTCCGGCGGGTAGCGCTCCACCAGCCTGGCGCCGCACAGCTCGGCCAGGGCGCGCGGGGCGGGACAGCGCTCGGAGCCGCGGAAATCGGGGAAGCGGTAGCCCAGATCGCGCGTCAGGTCGAACGCCGCGCAGCGCTCGGCGATCGCCAGGGTGTTGGCCGCCGCGTCCGGGCGGTCGCGAAACAGCGCCGCCACCTGCTCCGGCGGCCGGAGATGGAACTCGCTGTTGGGCCGCCGCACGGCATGCGACTCGTCGAGCGTGGTGTGGTGGCGGATGGCGACCAGGACGTCGTGCAGCCGGTGCCGCTCGCGCCGGTGGTAGTGCACGTCGCCGGTCGCCACGACGTCGAGGCCCACGGCGTCGGCGAGGTCCGCCAGCGCCCGCGTGAGCGCGCGGTCGCCTCGCACCGCGTTGCGCTCGAGCTCGACGAAGAACCGCTCGCGCCCGAACACCGCGCGGCAGCGCTCGGCGAGCCGCCGGGCCGCCGCCGGCCCCCCCCCTCCCTCCTGGCGCTCGAGCTGGCGCGGCAAGAGCCCGCCGCGGCAGCCCGACAGCACGATGAGCCCCGCGTGACGCTCTTCGAGCATGGCGAAGTCGAGCCGGGGATCGCGCCGGTCCGCGCGCCCCAGGTGGGCCGCCGTGAGGAGCCGGCACAAGTTCGCATATCCCTCGGCCGTCTCGGCGAGCAGCGTGACATGGGAGCCGTCGAGCAGCGTGACCTCCGCCCCCGTGATCGCCTGGACCCCGAGCTGCTTCGCTTCCTGGGCGAACGCCATCGAGCCGTAGACGCCGTTGTGGTCGGTGAGCGCGAGCGCGGGATAGCCGAGCGCCTGAGCCTCGAGCACCAGCTGCTCGGGCAACGACGCCCCGTCCAAGAACGAGAAGGCGGAGTGACAGTGGAGCTCGGCGTACATGGATACGGAACTGCGTGGGGAGTGGGGAAGTGGGGGAGTGGGATCTGACGGTGCAATGCAGAAGCACGGTGCGCACCGTCAAGTCCCACACCCCACTTCCCCACGTCCCCACGCCATTAGGGTTTTTGCACCCACCAGTCTCCAGTGATCAGGTCTTCGTACAGCATCACCCGCCCCCCGCCGTCCAGCATGACCTCGACGTAGCGCCGCGCGATCGGCCGCCGCCACCACTCGTCGTCCACGCGCCAGGTCTCGCCGAGAAACTGGACGGATAGGCGGACGGGCGGTTGGTCGGACCGTACCCTTCCCCCTTCCCCCTTCC
>CAZVSO010000235.1:254-2899 GCA_964629425.1 uncultured Gemmatimonadaceae bacterium | reverse complement strand
GATCCGCGCGGCGCTCGGCGCGCGGTGGCGCGTGCACGCGACGTCGGGCAACCTCAACAACCTGGTCGGCGTGCCGCTCACGATTCTCGAGGCCCCCACGGACACCGAGGCGCTGGTGGTCGAGGCCGGGGCCAGCGTGCCGGGCGAGATCGCCGCGCTCCGGGGCATCATCGAGCCGACGATCGGCGTGATCACCAACGTCGGCCACGCGCATGTCGAGGGGTTCGGATCGTTCGCCGGCGTGTTGCGCGAGAAGCTCGCCCTGCTCGACGGCGTGCCCGTTGCCGTTGTGGGAACGGAGCCGCCCGAGCTCGCCGTCGAAGCGGGGCGGCGCGCGCGCACCGTCGTCGCGGGCACGGCGCCGGACGCGGCAGTCCGGCCCGACGCCGCGGTGCTCGACGACGACGGCCACCCGGTCATCCGGTGGCAGGGGAGTGAAGTCACGCTGCCCGCGGTGGGATTTCACCAGATCGAGAACGCGATGCTCGCGCTGGCGGCGGCGCTCGAAGCGGGGGTCGAGCCGGCGCGGGCCGTGGGCGCGCTGGCCGGCGTCCGGCTCCCCGCCGGGCGAGGCACGATCGTCCAGGCCGGCGGGCTGACCGTGATCGACGACAGCTACAACGCCAACCCCCAGTCCCTCCACCGGGCGGTCGAGTTCGCGCACTGGCTTGCGGCGCGGCGCCGCCGCCCGCTGGCGCTCGTGGTCGGCACGATGTTGGAGCTCGGCGCCGACAGCGCCAGATTGCACGCCCAGGCGGCGCGGGAGATCGCCGCGCTCGAGCCCCGGCCGGCCCTGATCGCCGCGGTGGGCGAGCTGGGGGCCGCCCTGGAAGCGCACCGCGGCGCGCTGGGCGCCCGGCTGCTCGTGGCGCCGGACGCGGAGACGCTCGGTCCCCGGCTGCGCGCAGCCCTCGCCGGCGATGAGATCGTGCTGCTCAAGGCTTCACGCGGAGTCGCGCTGGAGCGCGTGCTGCGGTTTCTCAATTGAGGAGGAGCGAGTGCTCTATCATTGGCTGACGCCGCTCGCGAAGGAGCACATCTTGTTCAACCTGTTCAACTACATCACGTTTCGTGCCGCCGGCGCGACCGTGACGGCCCTGCTGCTCGCCTTCCTCCTGGCACCGCCCATCATCCGGCGGCTGCGCGAGCGGCGCGTCGGGCAGATCGTGCGAGCTGAGGGGCCTGCCAGCCACCACGGCAAGCGCGGCACGCCCACCATGGGCGGGATCGTCATCATCCTGGCGACCCTGGTGCCCACGCTGCTCTGGTCGCGGCTCGATACGCGCTACGTCCTCGTCGCCGTGCTGGCGACCCTGTGGATGGGCGGGATCGGGTTCGTGGACGATTATCTCAAGATCGTCCGCGGCAAGCCGCAGGGCCTGGTGGCGCGCTGGAAGCTGGTCGGCCAGGTCACCTTCGGCGTCGTGCTGGGGACCTACATCCTCCTGTGGCCGCTCGCCGCCGACCTGCGACCCGACTCCACGCAGCTGCCCCTCTTCAAGTACATCCTGCTGCCGCTCCCGGGCGTGCTCTACGTGCTGTTCGTGACCCTGGTGGTCACGGGAAGCTCCAATGCCGTCAACCTGACCGACGGCTTGGACGGCCTGGCCACCGGGCTCACGGCGATCGCCGCCGGCGCCTTCGCCGTGTTCGCCTACCTCTTCGGCCGGTTCGACGCGTCGCGCTACCTCGGTGTCTACCACCTGGTCGGGGCGGGGGAGCTGACCATCTTCTGCGGAGCCCTGCTCGGTGCCGCGCTCGGCTTCCTCTGGTTCAACGCCCACCCGGCCCAGGTGTTCATGGGCGACACGGGCTCGCTCGCCATCGGGGGCGCCCTCGGCACCGTCGCGATCCTGCTCAAGGCGGAGTTCCTGCTGCTGATCGCGGGCGGCGTGTTCGCGGCCGAGGCCGTCTCGGTGCTGGTCCAGACCGGTGTGTACCGCTGGCACAAGCGCACCCGCGGCCCGGCGTACGCCGACGCGCATCGCGTGTTTCGCATGGCCCCGCTGCACCACCATTTCGAGAAACTCGGCTGGCCCGAGCCGCTGGTGGTGACGCGGTTCTACATTCTGGGCGTGCTGTGCGCGGCCATCGCGCTCGCGACCCTGAAGGTGCGATGATCCCGGACGACTGGCGTGTCGGCGAGGTGGCGGTCGTGGGCCTGGGCAAGAGCGGCGTGGCGGCGACGCAGCTGCTGGCGCGCCAGGGCGTGCGGGTGTACGCCAGCGACGCCGCCGGCACGCCGGCGGCAGCGATCGCCGGGCTGCGCGGCCTCCGGGGTGTGGACGTGGAGGTCGGGCGGCACGACCTCGACCGGATCCGCGCGGCCGCGGGCGTGGTGGTGTCGCCCGGCGTGCCACCCGACGCGCCGCCCCTCGTGGCGGCCCGGGCGGCGGGCGTGCCGATCGTCTCGGAGCTCGACCTGGGGTTCCGCGCGCTGGCCGGCGTGCGGTGCATGGCGATCACGGGCACCAACGGCAAGACCACGACCACGGCGCTGGCCGCGCACCTGCTGCAGGCGGGCGGCGTCGCCGCCGCAGCGGCCGGCAACATCGGCCGTCCCCTCGCCGACATCGCGGTGGCGGGCGACCGGTACGCCTGGCTCGCGGTCGAGGTCTCGTCGTTTCAGCTGCACGACAGCCCGC
>CAZVSO010000235.1:0-244 GCA_964629425.1 uncultured Gemmatimonadaceae bacterium | reverse complement strand
TGAGCATGTCCACCGTTCCGGCGCTGCTCCAGTCGAAGGTCAGATTCGCGCCGGCGATCGGCGTCGTCACCAACCTCGCGCCGGACCATCTCGACCGATACAAGTCGGTGGAGGCGTACTACGGCGACAAGCGGCTCCTGTTCCGCAACGCGACGGCCGCGAGCGCCTGGGTGCTGAATGGCGACGACCCGGCCGTGCTCGAGCTCGCGGCGGGCGCGCCGGGCACCCGCGCGTGCTTCTCGCT
>CAZVSO010000234.1:0-2940 GCA_964629425.1 uncultured Gemmatimonadaceae bacterium | reverse complement strand
CGCTCAGCGCGCTGCCGCCCAAGCGGTGGCGCGGGGAGCCGCACGACGGCGTCCGCTACCAGGGGCGCGACACCTTGGATCTGTATTTCGATCGCCGCACCGGCATGCTGACGGTGACCGAGGCCACGACGGAGGACGGGATTCTGGGCGACCGGCGCACAGTGACGTGGTACACGCGCTGGCAGGATGCGGGCGGCGTGAGCTTCGCGCGGCAATACGACCAGTACGTGAACGACAGGCTGGCGACGCAGTCGATCACCACGGCCGTCACCATCAACGCCACGCTGGCCGACTCGCTGTTCGCGATCCCGGACTCGATCGCGCAGCGGGCACAGAAGGCGAGCCCCGTGCCGCCTCCCCCGGTGGTCACCCTGGTCGAGCTGGCGCCGTACGTGTGGCGCGCCGAGGGCGGATCGCATCATTCGCTCGTCATCGAGCAGCCGGACCGGCTGATCGTGATCGAGGCGCCGCAGAACAGCCGGCGCATGCAGGCGGTGCTCGACACCCTGCGCGCCCGGTTCCCCACCAAGCCGGTGGGCATGATCGTCAACACGCATCACCATTGGGATCACGCCGGTGGGCTGCGCGCGGGCCTCGCGGCCGGCATTCCCGTCGTCACGCACGCCCACAACGTGGCCTTCGTGCGCGGCATCGGCGCGACGAAAAAGACCGTGACGCCCGACGCCCTGTCGCGCGGCCAGCGCCAGGCCCCGGCGGTGCGCACCGTGGACGACAGCCTCGTCATCGGCACGGGCGAGAGCCGTGTCGTGCTCTACCGCCTCCCCACCGCGCACGTCCAGGGGATGCTCGCCGCCTACGTGCCGAGCGCGAAGATCCTGTTCAACAGCGACGTGCTCACCCCGGGAACGACCCTCGCGCCCGCCGGGAGCAAGGAGATCGCCACGTTCATCCAGGCGCGCGGGATCGTCGTCGAGCGAGTGGCGGGAGGACACGGGGGAGTGGCGAGCTGGGGAGACGTCGAGAAAGCGGCTGCAAACTAGACGTTAAGGGGCTGAGGGGCTAAGAGGCTAAGGGGCGTCTCCCCTCAGCCTCTTAGCCCCTTAGCCCCTTAGCCGCTTCGCCCTCAGTTGCTGCTCGCGGCCGCTACCCCGTCCCGCTTGTGTTTCCCGTACCAGCTCATCATGTACAGCTGCGTGCGCATGAAGTTGGAGGGCTTCGAGGCGGTGCCGTGGTACTCGCCCTGGAAGCGCAGCAGCACCGTCTCCACCCGGCGCATCTTCAGGGCCGCGTAGTACTCCTCGCTCTGGGCCATCGGCGTGCGCAGGTCGAGCTCGCCCGTCATGACGACGGTCGGCGTGGTGACGTTGCCCACGTACATGAGCGACGACTGCTTGAGCCACTGCTCCGGCTTCTCCCAGAACGGCGCATCGAAGAAGTTGTGGGTGAAGAGCGGGATGTCGGTCTGGCCCGCCATGCTGATCCAGTTGATCACGGGGCAGCGCACGGCCGCGGCGGCGAAGCGGTTGGTGTGGCCGATCACCCAGCTGGACAGCACGCCGCCGCCCGAGCAGCCGCCCACGTACATCCGGGTCTCGTCCACGTACCCCCGGCGGACGACGGTGTCGACGCCGGCCATGAGGTCGTCGTAGTCCACGCTGGGGTAGGCGCGGTTGATCGCGTTCCCGAACGCCGTGCCGTAGCCCGTGCTTCCCCGCGGGTTGGTGTAGAGCACCACGTACCCGTTGGCGGCGAAGTTCTGATACATGTAGCTGAAGCCGACGTTGTACATCGCGTGCGGCCCGCCGTGGATCTCCATGATCAGCGGGTACTTCTTGGCCGGATCGAACCCCGGGGGCTTCACGATCCACGCCTGCACCCGCGCCCCGCCCGTCGAGCCGTACCAGATCTCCTCCACCCGGCCGAGCCGCTTGTTCGCCAGGATGTCCGCGTTCACACTCGTGAGCCGGACGGGGGGAATCGTGGGGCGCCGCAGGTGATAGCGCACGATGTCGGCGGGCTCGTCGGGGTCGCTGCGGGTACCGACGGCGGTGAAGTCGCGCGCCATCGAGGTGAGCGACAGCATGTGCCCGCCGTCGGTCACCCGCCGCACCGCACTGCCGAGTGGGGCGAAGTGCACGTTGCTCGTGCCGCGGTCGGGCGCCGTGAAGTACAGCCCGCTCCCGTCCGGCGCCCAGGTCACGCCCTGCGGGTCGCGGTCCAGGGTCCCCGAGACCTGTCGCATGCCCGCGCCGTCGAGGCCCACCACCCACAGCTCGTTCGTCTTGTACGTCTGATCGGTCCAGTCGCGCCCCACGAAGGCCACGGTGCGGCCGTCGGGCGCCACCTCGGGATCCAGCCAGAGCCCCTTGCGGGTGACCACCTGCCGGATGGTCGCCGCGCCGACGTCGACGGCGTACAGGTACGACTCGCGGTAGCGGTAGTCGGCGTCCGGCTCGCGCAGGGCGTCGAACACGATCGTCCTGCCGTCCGGCGTCCAGTCGTATCCCGCGCCCCCATCGAGCCCGGCTGGCCGCGCCCCGACGTGCCACTCCCCGCGCGTGAGCTGGCGGGGCGTGCCGCCGTCGGCCGGGACGACGAAGAGGTGCGTGAAGCCGTCCTCCATGAAGCCGCGGCCGTCCTGCCGGTAGTGCAGCCGATCGACGACCCGGGGCGCCTGGGTCCATTTCCCCCCCTCGGGGGTCGGCGGCATGCTGATGCGCCAGCGCGACGTGTCCCGCACCAGCATCGTGAACGCGATCGACTTCCCGTCGGGCGCCCAGCGGGGGGCGGCCGTGGCCTCGGTCACGTGGGTGATCTGGGAGGTCGCGCCCTCGGCGTCCATCCAGCGCACAAACAGCTGGGTGCCCTTGGGCTCTCCCTCCGCGAGGTACAGGATCCGGGTGCCGTCGGGCGACCAGCGGGCGGTCGAGCCCTTCGTGAGGAAGCGGTTCTTCGCCCCGTCGGCGCTCATGATCCACA
>CAZVSO010000233.1:0-2950 GCA_964629425.1 uncultured Gemmatimonadaceae bacterium | reverse complement strand
CAGTGGCCGTCCCGGGCAGCGTGGCCGAGCGGGCGGGCCTGCGCTCGGGCGACGAGCTCGTGCGGGTGAACGGCCGCGCGACGCGGGCGGCGGGCGACGCGGCCGCGGCGCTCCGCCGCGTCCCGATGAATGCGCCGGTGACGCTGGACCTGGTGCGCGACGGCGGACCCGTCACCCTGCGCTTCGTGGCCGAGCCTTATTACCGGCTCGAGGCCCGGCTGGTGGATCTGCCGCAGCCGACGGACCGGATGCGGCGCGTTCGCGCCGCCATCGTGACGGGCGAGGGCGCGTCCCCGTGATCGAGCATCTGCTCCTGGTCTTCACCTCGGTGCTCTTCATCCTCGACGGCATCCGCCAGAGCGGCGTGGCGGCGTCCTGAGCCGCCCGCGCACCCACGCGCCAGCGCTCGGCGCCGCCCTGGTGGCCCTGGTCGCGGCGGGGCCCGCGCGGGCCCAGGTGCGCGCCGACGTGCAGCTCGTGGCCGCCCTCACCCGCGTCGATCCCGTGCCCCGCGACCGTCCGCTCACCGAGCTGCGCGTCGTGCAGCCGGTGGTGATGGTGCGCGCCGCCGCCGGAGACCACCTCGCGTTCCAGGGCACCGTGAGCGTGGAGGGCGCCACGATGCCCAACGGCGAGCTGGTGTCCGGCGCCTTTGGGGAGGGTTTCATCGATCGCCGCCACCCGCATACCTACGCCCACGAGCTCATGGCCACGGCTTTCAGCGCGCGCGGCCCCTGGCGCGGCTCGCTCAGCGCGGGCAAGGGGTTCGTGGCGTTCGGGACCGACGACCCGATGTCCCGGCCGCCGCTGCGCTACCCCGTGAATCACCACTACAGCCAGATTCTCGAGCGGGCCGTCCTCGTCGCCGCGCTCAGCGCCGGGCCGGTCACCATGGAAGGCTCGTTCTTCAACGGCGACGAGCCGGAGCGGCCTGACCAATGGCCCAACATGGAGCGGTTTGGCGATTCGTGGGCCGGGCGGCTCACGCTCGTTCCACACGCCGGGGTCGAGGCGCAGGTGTCGCGGGCCCACGTGGCGTCGCCCGAGCACCGTGACGGCGCGGGACCCGCGCACGAGCAGTGGAGCGCCTCGCTGCGCTGGGACCGCCCCGCGAGCCGGCTCGCCCCGTACGCGCTTGTCGAATGGGCGCGGACCGAAACGTCCGACGGGTTCTTCGTCTTCCACTCGGTGCTGGCCGAGGCCGCTCTGCGGCTCCGTCGTCACCGGCTCTACGCCCGGTTCGAGCAGACCGAGCGACCCGAAGAGCAGCGCGTGTCTGACTTCCGGACCCGCCGCCCGCCGATCGACGATTCGCTGCTCGGCATCACCCGGTGGACGATCTACACGGTGGGCGGCGCTCTGGAGATGGGCCGGGTCGCCGACGCGATCGGTGTCGCCGCCGTGCTCGAGGCCTCCTACGGCCGGGCGGCAGAGGTGGGCGGAGGCATTTTCGACCCCGAGGTGTACTACGGCCGCGCCACCGTCCTGTCATTGACCCTGGCGTTCCGGGCCCGGCTGGGGTTTGAAGGACACCGGATGGGGCGCTACGGGTTCCCAGAGGCGGGACACCATCATTGATCGAAGCTCTCAGCCATCAGCTATCAGCTTTCAGCGAGCTGACCGCTGATAGCTGACGGCTGACAGCATCGAGAGGGAGCTACGCCCGTGACCCCAAACCGTCGGATCGTCGGCGCCGCGATCGCCCTCGCTGCCGCCACTGCCTGCAACGACGGCACTGAGCCAGCATCCCTGCGGCTCGAGAAGGCCGCGACGGTGCGGCAGGTGGACACAGTCGGCCACACACTGGCAGCACCGTATGCGGTCTTCGTGCGGGACCTCTCGGGAGCGCCGGTGACTGGGCTCGCCGTCACCTGGACGGTGGTGTCGGGAGGGGGAAGCGCGGGCTCCGTAACCCCTACGAACGCCGTGGGGCAAGCGACCGCCCTCCACACCCTCGGGACCGTCGCCGGCGAGCAAGCGGTGCGCGCGGCGGTCGACGGGGCCGCCGGATCGCCCGTGACCTTCACCAGTACCGCGCTCGCCGCCGCGCCCGCCACCCTGGTGAAGAGCGCCGGCGACGCCCAGTCGGGAACGACGGGCCAGCCCCTGCCCGTCCCGCTCAGCGTCCTCGCGCGCGACGCCCACGGCAACCCGACCCCGGATCGGGCCGTGGACTGGCTTCGGGTCGCCGGGAGCGGGACGCTCGCCGCGAGCCAGACCCTCACCGACGCCGCCGGTGTCGCGCGCGTGGGCTACACGCTCGGCCCGACCGCGGGCACCGATGCGATCACGGCCACGCTCGGCGGCGGCAGCGTTCCCGCCGTGCGATTCGCGGCAACGGCGGCCGGCCAGCTGCTGCTCGTGGCCCAGGTGCCGATTCCAGCCAACTACGGCATCCACGACACGTTCGTGCGCGACGGCCTCGCGTTCGTCAGCGCCTGGAACACGGGCATCAGGATCTTCGACGTGGGGAACGGCAGACAGGGCGGGAGCCCCGCAAATCCCACCATCGTGAGCACCACTGCCACGGCGGGCGGCCAGGCACATAACTCCTGGTGGTTCCACAACCCCAACACGAGCGAGAAGAAGTATCTGTTCGTAGGCCAGGAAGGCTCGGGGACCGTCGGCAGCTCATCGTCGGGCGACATCCACGTGCTGGACGTCACGAACCTCGCCAGCCCCGTGGAGGTCGCGACCTATCGCCTCACCGGCGCCGGCACTCACAACTTCTGGATGGACGAGCAGGCCGAGATCCTGTACGCCGCGTACTACAACGCGGGCGTAGTGGCGCTCGACGTGTCGGGGACGCTGGCCGGCGACCTCGCGAGCCGCGAGCTGGGCCGCCTCCAGCCGGGCGGCGCCGGCAACACCTACACCTGGGGCGTGCAGCTGCACAACGGCTCGTTGTACGCGAGCGACATGCTCTCGGGGTTCTGGCAGCTGACGGCGA
>CAZVSO010000232.1:0-2952 GCA_964629425.1 uncultured Gemmatimonadaceae bacterium | reverse complement strand
GGGCGCACGGTGCGCGTGCCGCTCAACCGCACGGCCGACCTGTCGCGCATCGTGCGGACAGCGGAGTACCTGCGCCAGACGCTGCGCCGCGAGCCCACCCCCGAAGAGATCGCCGACGCCACCAAGCTGTCGCTGGAGGTGGTGCAGTCCCTCGCCGCCCTGAACACCGGCGACGTGCGTCTCGACGCGCCGATGGACCCCGACGGCGACCGCTCGCTGATCGAACGCTTCATCGCCGAAGATCTCCCCGACACCGAGGACCAGGCGATGGACCGGTTCTTGTCGGACGAGATCGAGCAGGCCTTGGGCACCCTGCAGCGCCGCGACGCCAAGGTGCTGCGGCTCTACTTCGGACTCGACGGCGGACGGGAGCACACCCTCGAGGAGATCGGTGGCATGCTCGGCGTGACCCGCGAGCGTGTGCGCCAGCTGCGCGACCGCGCGCTGAAGCGGCTGCGCGATGGAGACGTGGGGAAGGCGCTGGCAAGTTTCGCCGCATAGGAAGCGAAGGCTCTTCGCCTCTTCGCCTCTTCGTGCCCATATTACCGCGTGCCTCGCCAACAGGCCGAGCGTGAAACCAGTGCCGGCGGCGTCGTGATTCGCCGCGGATCCGACGGCGTGGTCCGATTTCTCCTGATTCGGGACTCCTACGCCAGCTGGGGGTTTCCCAAGGGTCACCTCGAGGCGGGTGAGCCATCGGCGGAGGCCGCTCGCCGCGAGGTGGCCGAGGAAACGGGCCTCTCCGACCTCGTGCTCCACGGGCCGATCCGGGTGATCGACTGGTACTTCCGGTTCCGCGGCAAGACCATCCACAAGTACTGTCACTTCTTTCTGTTCGAGTCGAAGCACGGCGAGGCGATCCCGCAGCAGGACGAGGGCATCAGCGCCTGTGCCTGGCACCCCCTCCCCGAGGCGGAGGCGGCGATCTCCTACGAGAACGCCCGCGGTGTGCTGCGCCAGGCTGCCGAGATGACCCAGGCGCTGGCGGCGGTCGAGGATCGCGAGCAGTGAGCGCGGTGGTGCCGGTGTTCCATCCGAGACGCGAGGCGCGGCGCGCGGTGTGGCGGGGCTACCCGCGCGGCACGGGAGGTGGGGGGAGTGGGGCGGTGCGCCTGTGCCGCACGCTCGACGCTGTGGAACGGCTGCTCGCCAGCCGTCTGGTGGACGCCGTGGTGCTCGACGTCAAGGCGGCCCCGGAAGCGACGCTCGGCCTCGCCGCGAGGTTCCGGCGGATTCCGGTACACGCGTTCTCCGCGTTCCGGGCCGACGACGGGCGGCTGCTCGCCGCCTGCCACGCGACGGGTGTGGCGGGCATCCTGATCGAAGGCGTGGACAACCCGGTCGCCGGCGAGTGGGTGGCGGCCCGGACCGCGCAGGCGGCGCGCCGGGCGGCGCTGCGCGACGCGCCGCGACTGCTGCGCCTCACGGAGCGCCTGCAGCTCGCGGCGTGGGAGGCGGCACTGGCGGCCGCCGGCACGCCGCTGCGGACGGCCGACCTGGCCCGGACGCTGCGCGTCAGCCGGGAGCACCTGTCCCGCGAGTTCGCCGCCGGCGGGGCGCCCAACTTGAAGAGAGTGCTGGACCTGGTGCGCGTGGCGTGCGCCGCCGATCTGCTCGGCAACCCCGGCTACACGGTCGGCGCGGTGGTGCGCATTCTGGGCTACGCCTCGCCCGGCCACCTCGCGGCCGCCGCCCGGCGGGTGGGGGGCGTCACCGCCCTTGAGCTGGGCACGCTGGGGGTGCGGGGAGTGTTGGGGCGGTTTGTGCGGGGCAGAACCAGGAGCAGGATGTAGACGCACAGACGCAACAGACAGACGCACAGACGCGTAGACGCACAGGGGTGAACGGTGAAGCAGGCGGTAGAGATCAGGTAGACCTATTCACCGCCGCCTGTCGACGGGCTGTGCGTCTGTTGCGTTTGTGCGTCTAGTTCTACGGCGTTCTGTGCGTCTAGCTTGACGGCAGTTGCTGGGCCGAGTCCCATGTGATATTTTTCACAAACTCTCAATCCTCCCGAGACCATGGCTACTGACTCCATCCTCAGACCCGGCGAGTTGAAGAACGTGCTGCTGCGGGAGATCCAGGCGGCCGATCTCGCCGAAATCGACGTCCGCGAGGTCGGCACCGTGCTCGAGGTGAAAGACGGGATCGCCCGCATCTATGGGCTCACGTCCGCCCTCGCCGGTGAGATGCTCGAGTTCATCTCTTCGGAGACCGGGGAGAAGGTGATCGGCCAGGCGCTCAACCTCGAGGAGGACAACATCGGGGCGGTGATCTTCGGCAACTACCTGGTGTTGCGCGAGGGTGACGAGGTGCGCCGCACGGGCCGGGTGCTCGAGGTCCCCGTCGGCCCGGCTCTGGTGGGGCGGGTGGTGGACGCGCTGGGCCGGCCGGTCGACGGGCTCGGACCGATCCCGGCGGCGACCACGCGCAAGGTGGACATCGTGGCCCCCGGGATCATCAAGCGGCAGCCGGTGAAGGAGCCGTTGCAGACCGGGATCAAGGCGATCGACTCGATGATCCCGATCGGCCGCGGCCAGCGCGAGCTGATCATCGGCGACCGCGGCACCGGGAAGACGGCAATCGCCATCGACACCATCATCAACCAGAAGGGGCAGGGCGTCGTCTGCGTCTACGTCGCGATCGGCCAGAAGCGCTCGACGGTCGCGGCGGTGGTGGACAAGCTGAAGGCGTCCGGCGCGATGGAATACACGATCGTGGTGCTCGCGTCCGCCTCCGAGCCCGCCCCGCTGCAGTACATCGCCCCCTTCGCGGGATGCGCGATGGCCGAGTACTTCATGTACGACGAGCGGAAAGCGACGCTCTGCGTGTACGACGACTTGTCCAAACAGGCGGCCGCCTACCGGCAGCTCTCGCTGGTGCTGCGCCGCCCGCCCGGCCGCGAGGCCTACCCGGGCGACGTGTTCTATCTGCACTCCCGGCTCCTGGAGC
>CAZVSO010000231.1:2225-2975 GCA_964629425.1 uncultured Gemmatimonadaceae bacterium | reverse complement strand
ATCGTCGGGCAGGTACACCGTGGTCTTCCGCATCGGCCGGCCTATCCTTCCCGGTGCTCGCCGAAGACATCCTTGAGGGCTCGAACGATCTCGCCGATGGTGGCGTGGCCCTTCACGGCCTCCTTGATGGGCACCATCAAGTTGTTGTCGTTCCCCTCCGGCCGGGCCGCGGTCTCCCGGACGGCCTCCAGAGCGGCGGCCACGCGGGCATGGTCCCGCCGGCCCTTGAACTCCCCGAGCTGGCGGATCTGCTCCTCTTGCAATGCCGGGTCGAGCTGGTAGCCGACGTGTCCCCCGTTCTCCTCCACCGGGTCGACGTGCAGGTTCATGCCCACGGTGATCTTCCGCTTGTCCTCCAGGTCCCGCTCATAGGCGAAGGCGCTCTGCGCGATCTCGCCCTGGACATAGCCGGCCTTGATGGCGCTCACCATTCCCCCCAGGGCCTCGATCTTCGCCAGGTAGGCGTTGATCCGCCGCTCCACCTCGTCGGTCAGCCACTCGACGAGATAGGAGCCCGCGAGAGGGTCCACGGTATTGGTCACCCCGGTCTCCTCGGCGATGATCTGCAGAGTGCGCAGGGAGATCAGGCTGGCCTTGGCGCTGGGGATGCCGTACGCCTCGTCCATGGTCCGCAGGCCCACGCTCTGCGCCCCGGACAGCACCCCGGCCAAGCCCGCCAGCGTGCAGCGGGCGATGTTCGCCTCGGGCAGCGACCGCGTCAGGTTCAGGCCCACCGCGCCCTCTGACGCA
>CAZVSO010000231.1:0-2215 GCA_964629425.1 uncultured Gemmatimonadaceae bacterium | reverse complement strand
CCGCGCAGGCCGCGTTCAGGTCGAACGCGCCCGCCCGCTTGGCGCCGAGCTTGTGCTTCATGAGCCGGGCCCAGATCCGGCGCATCGCCCGGATCTTGGCGATCTCCTCGAAGAAGTCGCGGTGGTTAACGATGATCGTGAAGAACAGCGGGCCCAGCTCGTCGGCGGGGATCCCCCGCCGCGCCGCGTTCTCCACGTAGGTCGCCGCGTCCGCCAGGGTGAAGGCCGCCTCCTGCACGGCCGTCGCACCCGCCTCCCGGATCTGATACGAGATCGGGTTGAACGGGTGGAAGCCGGGGAGCTCCTGCTTGCAGAAGACGACCGTGTCCGAGTGCAGGCGCAGCGAGGGATCGATCGGGAAGATGTAGGTGTTGCGGGCGAAGAACTCCTTGAGGATGTCGTTCTGGATGAAGCCGGTGACCTTGGCCTTGTCCACGCCCTGCCGCTCCGCCGCCACGTCGAGCATGGCCAGAATCACGGGGGCGTTGGCATTGGCCACGATGGTGATCCGCGTCCGGGCGAGGTCGATGCCGGCGAGGATGGCCTCCATGTCTTGAATCGAGTTGATGGCCACCCCGCACTTGCCCACCTCGCCCTCGGCCCGCGGGTCGTCGGAGTCATAGCCGAGCTGACACGGCAGGTCGCAGGCCATGTACAGGCTGCTCATGCCCTGGGCCAGCAAGCGCCGGTAGAGCTGGTTGGTCTCGGCGGGGGTGGCGAACCCCGTGAACTGGGCCGTCCCGTAGATCCGGCTCCGGTACATGTTGGCGTCGGCCCCGCGGGTAAAGGGATACTCCCCGGGAAAGCCGAGCGACTCGAGGTAGTCACGCTCGGCCAGGTCCAGCGGGGTGTACAGGGTCTTCACGGGGATGCCGGAGTCCGTCTCGAACCGCTCCTTGCGCTCCCCCATCGCCGCGAGCTGCGCCCCGAGCGTCTCGGCCTGCCACTGCTCCGCGCGGTGCCTGATGTCGCGGTTATCCGAGTGCGGCATCACCGTCTCCCGCCGCGCCCTTGCCGTGGACGCGTGTGTCGTCGCTGCGCGCCGCCAGGTGCAGGTGGTCGCTGATGGTTCACGGCCGCCTGGCCGTCGATGCTCATCGCGGCTGAACGTACGTCGCACACTCGGCCTTGTCAAACGGCGCCCGATCCCTCATGAGGAATTCGAGACGGGAGCAGGGCGCCGCCGCAGGGCCTGAGTCCGTGCGGGACCGGGGCGCGCCGCCCGGTCGGTCATCGGTCCGCCGGAAGCACGCGGAAGCGCTTGCCGTCGGAGGTGCGCAATGCCCGGAAGTGCCGCTCATCCAAGGTCAGCACGTCGCGTATGCCGTGCCGCTGGGCCAGCACGACGATCGAAGCGTCGGCCAAACCGATAGCCAGGTTCGCGTACCGCCGCATCACGTCGCCGGCGACGGCAACGTCGTGGGCGCTGAAGGGTTCCAGCCGATAAACGCCGCGCGCGACCTCGTCCACGAGCGTCAACTGCGCGCGGCCGTCGACTTGGGTCGCGAGGAGGTAATCCAGCTCGGCCAAAACGAAGGGGGAGAGCACCAGCGGCGAGGTTGCCTCGGCGAGAATCTCCGCACAGGCGGCGTGGTGTCGCTGGCTCGCGTCGATCGCCGAGAGCAGGCCGCTTGTATCGAGGAGAATCACCGCTTGCCGAAACCGGCGAGCGCCTGATCAACCCGCTCGGCCAGTCCGCGCTTGCCGCTCTTGAACAGCGGCAAGCGGGGACGAGGCGGAACAGCCTCGCCGGCCAGCGTCCGGACGGCTTCGCGCATCAGCTCGGCCTCGCTGCAGCCGCGGGCCGCCGCGATCCGCTCCAGTGCGCGCTTGAGATCGTCGGGCAGGTACACCGTGGTCTTCTGCATGCCATACACTGTACCATACATCGGCGCTGAGCTGGCAGCCTGCTAGCCGTCGACGCCGTGGGGCGGGCGGCCCGGCGAGGCGTCGCGCGCGACCGCGGCCGCGGGCCCGCCCGACAGCAGCTCGCGCAGCGTCTCGTCGGTGTGTCCGGCGGTGAAATCGCGGAAGCTCTGCCCGTTCCGGCGCTCGGCGAGATAGGCACGCAGCAGCCGCTCGATTGCGCCGGGGACCTCCGTCGCCGGGGCGCGGTAGCCGATGGGGCGCGCGGTGCGCTGGTGCTTGCCGACGGCGCCGCCCACGGAGAAGTAGTAGGCGTCGACCATCGTGCCCTCGACCTTCGTCTTCTTGC
>CAZVSO010000230.1:0-3096 GCA_964629425.1 uncultured Gemmatimonadaceae bacterium | reverse complement strand
CCTACGGCGTCAGCCTTCGGTTGCGCCGCATAAGTACCTGATATAGCAGGACTTCTTCCCGCCTTCGGCATCCTGCCCAGTCGCAATCCTGCCATCGCTCCGTAGAAGGCTCGACGGGAGTCGACCCGCGAGGGAGCGCGGGCGTCAGAAAACTTCTACGACGTCAGACGACGGTTGGGACTCGACAACCGCCTGAAATGACAGGACGTTCCCCGCGCCTGGGTCCTGGCTCCGAGTCGCAATCCTGCCAGAGCTGGCCGGGGAGCGCCTAGAACGTCGAAGTTCCGCGATGGCGGGTTGCGTGTGAGCCGAATTGTCATAATTACGAGTACGTGCTACGATAGTCGTAATGATGACACACAGGGTGAGGGATGCGCAGGTCCACGCCTTGGAGAGGCTCTTTCGCCGCAAGCCGGTCGTCTTGCTCGACGAGATGAGTCGAGCGCTGGGCGCCTCGGGTCGCACGGTCTATCGCGCCCTGGACAGACTGGGCTCTCTGACCAGCTACAGCCATGCGGGCCGCTACTACACGCTGCGCCACATCCCGACGTTCGACGTGCACGGGCTCTGGTTCCTCGGCGACATCCGCTTTTCGAAGCACGGCACGCTGCGGGCCACCGTCGTCGTGCTGGTGTGCGAGGCGCCCGCGGGCCGGACGCACGAGGAGCTGGAGGTCATCCTGGGCCTGCGCGTGCACGACACCCTCCGCAGCCTGGTCGAGGCGCACGCGCTCGGGCGTGAGCCGGTCCAGTCGGTGTACGTCTACCTGGACCCAGACCCCGAGCGCGCGGCGGCGCAGCGGCAGGCGCGACGCCGCACGCGGCCAGGACCGACGCCCGAACCCCCGCCGAGCGCCTGGCCTGCGTTGGAGCCCTCGCGGGTGATCGAGGTCCTGGTTGCGGTGATCCACGCGCCCCGGGACGATGCGCACGCGATTGCGGCACGCCTTCGGGCGAGCGGGCTCGGGGTGAGCGAGGCGCAGGTCGCCGCGGTGTTCGCGCAGTACGCGCTGGAAAAAAAAACGGCGCACTCCCGATCACCGCGCTCGCGGCGCTGAGGCAGCACGTCGCCGCGCTCGCGCAGCACGGCCAGACGCAGCGGCTCGCCACCGCGGCGGTGCTCGTGCATGCGGACCCGACCTCCCCCGCACCCTGCCCGCAGTGCGGCGGGCCCATGCGCGTCCGAAAGACCCTGCGCCGCCATGGGCAGACCCTCGAGCACGGCGTCTTTCGCGCCTGCGAGACGGTGCGCGTCTGCGCGCGGGGCTGCACCCAGACGGTGGCGACCGCCAACGGGGGCGAGCAGGTCATCGCGGTCACCCAGCGCTCCCGGCGGCTGGCGCAGCTCCTGCTGCCCCGGCGCGCCGTCGGCTACGACGTCATGGCCTTCGTGGGCCTCCAGCGCTTCGTGGACCATCACCAGCGGGAGGAGATCCAAGCCGTCCTCCAGGCGGACTACGGCATCGCGCTGTCGACGGGGGAGATCAGCGCGCTGGCGCACGACTTCCTCGTGTACCTGGAGGCACTGCACCACCGACGCGCCGCCGACTTGCGTGTCGCCCTGGATCAGGACGGCGGCTGGCCCATGCACCTCGACGCCACCGGCGAGGCTGGCCGCGGCACCCTGCTGGTGGTCTACGCGGGCTGGCGCGGCTGGGTCTTGGGGAGCTGGAAGATCCCCACCGAGCGCGCCGACGCCGTCCTGCCCCGGTTGCATCAGGTGGCCGAGCGCTTCGGACCCCCGTGCGCAATCATGCGCGACCTGGGCCGCGCCATGATCGAGGCCAGTCGCGACTTCGTCGCGCAGCGCCAGCTGACCATCCCCGTGCTCGGGTGCCACTTTCACTTCCTCAAGGACGTCGGCAAGGACCTTCTGGAGACCGGGCATGACCTGCTGCGCGCGCTGCTCCGGCGCTTCGACGTGCGGGGCCAGCTCCGCGCCTTGGCCCGCGACCTGGGCCGCCAGCTCGGCGCGGACATCGAGACGGCTCGCGCCCAGCTCGAGCGCTGGCTGGGCGAGGGCGGCCACGGGCATGCCCTGCCCGAGGGCACGCTCGGGATCGCCATGGTGCGCGCGTTGGCCCAGTGGGTGCTCGACTACCCTGCCGACGGCCGAGACGAGGGCTTCCCCTTCGATCTGCCGTATCTGGACCTCTTGCGTCGCTGCCGCACGGCCCTGCGCGCCGTCGAGGCGTTTCTCTGCGCCCCGCACGAGGACGTCACGGTCCACACGCGGCTCGAGCGGCTGCATCGCATCGTCGTGCCCGTGCGCAGCCAGGTGCCGTTTCAGCGTCCGGCCGCCGTCCTCGAGAGTCGGGCGCGGCTGTTCGCCGAGCTCCGTCAGGCCCTCCGTCTTCGCGTCACACGCGCCGACGACACGCCCGCGCCGGCGTGCGCTGACGCCAAGACGCTCGACGAGCTGCAGGACATCCGGCAAGCCGTCGCGCAGCTGGCCGGGTCGCTGCGGGATCGCCGCCCCGAGCGCGGACCCGCCGAGGACACGCGCCAGGCCATCGACCTCATCCTCACGCACCTCGATCGCCACGGCCCCTCGCTGTGGGGGCACGCCATCGCCCTGCCCGACGCCCTGGGCGGTCGCACTCGCCTCGTCGACCGGACGAACCTGCCCCTCGAGGGTTTCTTCCACGGCGTCAAGCACGGCGAGCGCCGCCGCTCCGGGCGCAAGACCTTGACCCAGGATCTGGAGCACCTGCCCGCGCCCGCCCTCCTCGCGACCAACCTCAAGAAGGCGGACTACGTCGAGACGCTGTGCGGCCGCCTCGACCAGCTCCCCAGCGCCTTCGCTGAGCTCGACGCCAACGACCGTCGCCTCGCGCTACCCGTCCGCACGCGCGGCAGCCCGGACGAACCCCGCGATCTGGTCAGCTCCTCCATGCCCACCGCGGACCGAGACCTCATCCGGTCGGATGGCCTGAAGGAGCGGGTCCTGGCCGCGGCGCGAAGCCGCGCGCCCCACCGCCTACCCACCGGGAAACCCCGCGCGGCAACCGTAGGCTGACGCCGTAGGAAAAATGCGTGCGGTGACACATCCTCGCCTCGGAACCTGAGGGCGGGCGAGAAGGCAACCGGACCCGCC
>CAZVSO010000229.1:0-3131 GCA_964629425.1 uncultured Gemmatimonadaceae bacterium | reverse complement strand
CAGCTCGAGGAGGACGATCCCGTCGCGTGAGCCGGGAGGGCGGGTGGCACCGATCGGTGGGTGGCATCGTCCGCCGCACCGTCGAGGCGGCCTACGAAGACAACGTCCCCTTCCTCGCCAGCGCTCTCTCCTTCGACCTGCTGCTCACGGCGCTCCCGTTCTTCGCCCTGCTCCTCGCCGTGGCCGGCGCGCTGGCGCAGCACCACCTCACCGCTCAGCAGATCGAGCTGTCCCAGCTCGTCGAGCGATTCCTGCCGCCCGATGCCCGCGTCCGGGGGGTCGAGGAGTTCATCGGCGGCGTCGTGCAGCAGCGCGCCAAGCTCACGCTGATCGGCGTGCCCCTGTTCCTCTGGTTCTCCACACGCCTGTTCGGCGGCCTGCGGGCGGCCCTGAACGACGTATTCGACACCGACGAGAGCCGCTCCTGGCCCCTGGCGAAGCTCACCGACCTCGCGATGGTGCTCGTGACCGGTACGCTGGTCATGGCGAACGCCGTGCTCTCGGGCGGCGTGACGTGGCTCGCCGCGGCGAGCCGCGCCCGGCTGGGCGACAGCGTCGCCCTGTCCTGGTTCTGGCGGGCGAGCATCGAGACGCTGGCCCTCGCTTTCACCTTCCTGCTGTTCTTCCTCATCTTCAAGTTCGTGCCGAGCCGGCGCATCTACTGGCGCACGGCGCTCGTGGCGGCGGGGTTCTGCGCCGTGGCCGTCGAGCTCGCCAAGTGGCTGTACGCCGGGTACCTCACCCGCTTCTTGACGCTCGACCGTCTCGCGTCGGACGCCAACGTGGTGGCGTTCCTGCTCTTCTTCGTCTGGATCTACTACACGGCCTACGTGTTCCTGCTGGGCGGGATCGTTGCGGAAACCTACGACCTCATCCGGCTGCGCCGCGCGCAGCGCGTGGGACTGGCATGATGCCCATCGACCTGCGCAGCGATACCGTGACGCGGCCCTCGCCGGGCATGCGGCGCGCGATGGCGGAGGCCGAGGTGGGCGATGACGTCCTGGACGGCGATCCCACCACGCGGCGGCTCGAAGAGCGCGTGGCCGGCCTGCTGGGCGTCGAGGACGCGTTGTTCTTTCCGTCCGGGACCCAGGCCAACCAGACCGGCATCGCCCTCAACACGCGGCCCGGCACCGAGCTGTTGCTCGAGGCTAACGCGCACCTCGTGCACTACGAGCTGGCCGGGGTGGCCGCGATCTCGGGCGTGCAGATCCGGCCCATCGCCACGCCCGACGGCCTGCTGACGGCCGACCACGTGCGCGCCGCGCTGCGGCCCGAGTCGCCCTACGTGCCCCGGCCGGGGGCCGTGGCGGTCGAGAACACCCACAACTCGGCCGGCGGTCGCGTCATGCCCGCCTCCGTCATGGCGGCGATCGTGGCCACCGCGGCGGCCGCGCAGCTGCCCGTGCATCTCGACGGCGCGCGCCTGTGGAACGCGGCCGCAGCGCTCGGCCTCCCGCCGGCCCGGTTGGTCGCGGGCGCCACGACCGTCATGGTGAGCTTCTCCAAGGGCCTGGGTTGCCCCGTCGGCTCGTGCCTCGGCTTCCGCCACGGGCAACGACCCCTCGCCTGGGAGATCCGCAAGCGTCTCGGGGGCGGCATGCGCCAGTCGGGCATCCTGGCGGCCGCCGCGCTCTACGCCCTCGACCACCACCTGGCCCGCATCGCCGAGGACCACGAGCACGCGCGACTCCTGGCCGATCGCCTCAGCGGATCTGCCGCGGTCCGCGCCCTCCCGCCCGAGAGCAACATCGTGATGCTCGACCTGCTGCGCGAGGCGGACACCGCGCCGGACGTCGTTCCGCGACTCGCGCGCGAGGGCGTGCTGCTCGTGCCGTTCGGGGCGCGACGGCTGCGTGCCGTGACCCATTGCGACGTGACCCGCCAGGACGTCGAGCGCGCGGCGGCCGTGATCGGGCGGGTGCTGGCATGAGCGGGACCGAGCTGGTGCAGGCCATGCCCATCTCCCGCGCCATCCTGTGGCACCCCTACGACGGCGCGGGGATGGCGGGCGAGCCCGCGATCTTCGTCGACCAGGCCGCGCTCGACGCGCTGCACGAGCACTTCCGCGCCTTCGCCGACCGGGGCGTGCTCGGGTTCCTCGTGGGCGACCGCTGCCGCGATCCTTACACCGGCGCGGCGTATGTCGTCGTGGACTCGACCATCCGGCTCAACCAGGCGCTGTTCGGCGACAAGACGGGGGTGGTCGTCGGCAAGCTGTGGGAGCGCATCGCGGGCGAGGTGGACAAGACCGAAGGACACCTCATCGGGTGGTATCACAGCCACCCGCCGGCTGCGTTGACGCCGTCGCCCGGCGACGTGGAGACGCACATGCGCCACTTCACCGAGCCGTGGCAGATGGCGCTGGTGCTCGCCGGGACCGAGAGCGCGCCGCAGGGAGGCTTCTTCCGCCCCACCGCGGATGCCGGCACGGCCGTGTGTCTCCCGTTCTACGAGCTGGTGCCGGAGACGGCGCTGGCCGGCGCCGAGGCAACGCCGTCGGTGTTGCGCTGGAACAACTACACCACCGACCTGCGGGTCGTGCGGATCGCGGGTGAGCCAGCACCCGCGACGCCGGTGGAAGCGCACGGCGCACCGCCGGCGACGCTGTCGGTCGTGGGCCGGCACAGCGCGGAGGCTGCCCCCCCGTCGCCTCCCCCGCCGCCGCGGAAGACCGGGCCGTTCACGCCGCGCGCGGCTCCGCGGCTACCACGCGCCGTGGGCGATCTGCCGTTGCTCGACGTCGACCCGTCTCCCGAGGCTGCCACGGCGCCGCCGCCCCGGCCGCCCAGTCCGATCGCACCCCCGCCACCGATGGAGCGCCGTACGAGGTCGCCCGCTGCTCAGCCGCCGCGCCGCGCGCCGTTCGTCGGGCGACCCTCGCGGCCCACTCCGATGCCGCCGCTCCGTGCGGCCCCGCCCCCGGCTCCGCCGCCGGAGCCCGAGCTGGAGCCGCTGACCGAGGAGGAGGAGGCTGCGCTGGCCCTGTCTCCGGAGTTCGAGGAGGAGGCGGCCACGCCGGGCCGGACCCGGCGCTGGGTGCTCGCGATCGCGGCGATCGCCGGCCTCGCCGCGCTCGCGGTGGGCGGGGTGAAGCTGGGGCTGATTCCGTTGCCGTCGTCGGATCGGCC
>CAZVSO010000228.1:0-3149 GCA_964629425.1 uncultured Gemmatimonadaceae bacterium | reverse complement strand
GCTCGGCGCGACCGCTCGCCCCGGCCGCGGCGGGCTGACCGATGGCGTCGTCACGCGCACCCGGCTTCGCGCCGGACCATTACCTCAATCGCGAGCTGTCGTGGCTCGAGTTCAACGGCCGGGTCCTGGACGAGGCGCGTGACCCGTCGAACCCCTGGCTCGAGCGCCTGAAGTTCGTGGCCATCTTCAGCTCCAACCTGGACGAGTTCTTCGAGGTGCGGGTCGCCGGGCTGCAGCAACAGCTGTACGCGGGGCTCGAGCCGCAGGATTACGCGGCCGACGGGCTCGGCCCCGCCGAGCACCTCGCCGAGATCGACCGCCGTGCTCACGAGCTCGTGGCCGGGCAGTACCGGGTGCTGCGCGAGGAGCTGGTGCCCGGGCTGGCCGCGCACGGCATCGAGTGGGTCCGCCTCGACCAGCTGAGCGCCGCGGAGCGGCGACACGTGGACGACCTGTTCGCCACGAGCGTCTATCCGGTGCTGACGCCGCTGGCGATCGACCCCGGCCACCCGTTCCCGCACGTCCACAACAAGAGCCTCAACGTCGCGCTGCTCGTCGAAAACGACGAGACGGGACAGCAGCTGTTCGCCGTGGTGCAGGTGCCGGCGCTGCTCGACCGCGTCGTGGTGCTACCCGACGGGGACAGCGGCCGCGTGCGCTTCCTCCTGCTGGAGGACGTGATCGGCGTCCACCTGGCGGAGCTGTTCGGCGGCTTCCGCGTGGTGGACCACACCTGCTTCCGGGTGACGCGCAACACCGATCTCACGATCGACGAAGACGAGGCCGAAGACCTGCTCCAGACGATCGAGGAGAGCCTGCGGCAGCGGATCCGCGGCGAGGCCGTGCGGCTCGAGATCCTGGCGAGCGCCGACGAACGGTTCGTCCGCTTGCTGCGGGAGGCGCTCGAGCTCGAGGAGCGCGACGTCTACCGTGTCGCGGGCCCGGTCGATCTCACCGCCTTGCTGGCGCTGCACCGGCGGGACGGCTTCCGCGAGCTCAAGGACGAGCCGCTGGTCCCCCGCGTCCCGCCGGCCTTCGCCCGCGGCGGCGACATGTTCGCCCTGATCCGGGCCGGCGACATTCTGGTCCACCATCCCTACGAGTCGTTCGGCTGCGTCGCGGAGTTCATCGAGCGCGCGGCCGACGATCCCCAGGTCCTCGCCATCAAGCAGGCGCTGTACCGCACGAGCGGGTCGAGCCCGATCATCTCGGCGCTCGGCCGCGCCGCGCAGAACGGCAAGGAGGTCACCGCGCTGGTCGAGCTCAAGGCGCGGTTCGATGAAGAGAACAACATCGTCTGGGCCCGCGAGCTGGAGCAGGCGGGCGTGCACGTCGTCTACGGCGTGGTGGGGCTCAAGACGCATTGCAAGGCGGCGCTCGTGGTGCGCCGCGAGGCCGGCGGCATCCGGCGCTACGTGCACCTGTCCACGGGCAACTACAATCCGGCGACGGCGCGGGTCTACACCGACCTCGGGCTCTTCACCGCCAACCCCGAGTTCGGCGAGGATGTGAGCGAGATGTTCAACATGCTCACGGGCTACTCCCAACGCCGCCGCTGGCGCAAGCTGCTCGTCGCGCCCGCCGACCTGCGGGAGCGGGTGATCGCGCTGATCGACCAGGAGGGCCGCAACGCCCGGGCGGGACGGCCGGCGCGCATCGTCGTGAAGATGAACGCGCTGGTGGAGCCGTCGGTGATCGACGCGCTGTATCGCGCCTCCCAGGCGGGCGTGGCCGTGGATCTCGTGATTCGGGGCATTTGCTGCCTGCGCGCGGGGCTGCCGGGGCTGTCCGAGCGCATTCGCGTCACGAGCATCGTGGACAAGTTCCTCGAGCACAGCCGCATCTTCTACTTCGAGAACGGGGGGGATCCCGCGGTCTTCCTGGGCAGCGCCGACTGGATGCCCCGCAACTTCGTCCGCCGGATCGAGGTGATGTTCCCGATCGAGGATCCGCGGCTCAAGGCGCGCATCGTCGGGGAGATCCTGCCCGTCGTCCTGGCGGACAACGTCAAGGCGCGGCTCCAGGAGCCGGACGGGACCTACACCCGGCTCACCCCGCCGGACGGCGAGCCGGGGGTGCGCTCACAGGTCGTGCTCCAGGGCGTCGCCCGGGAGTCGGCGCGGACGGCTGGACAGTCCCGCCGCCGCCCGTTCCAGCGGATCCCCCGCCGCACGAACGATGGTAAGGACGGCGACGGGGGTGCGGCGCGCGCGCCGCGACGGTTGGGAACGGAGGCCGCGCGCGGGCGCGGGGGGCGGGAACGATCCCCGCACGTCGAAGCGGACCGGAGCGAGGAGCGGCCCTAGGGCGCGGGACTGGGGCTGGTGGTGGCCGGCACCGGAGGGGTGGGGATGGTATGGGGGGACGCCTGGCGCGGCGACCACGGCCGCCGGGAGGTGCGTCGTGACCGCCGCACGCGGCTCGTGCGCGATGTCCCGCGCGACGGCCCCCGCGGCGCCGCCCGCTCCAGGCCAGCGGCCACCCGCTCCAGCTGCGCGAAGCTCTCAGCCGCTCGCGGCTGCCATTCCGCGGCGAACCGCTCGAACAGCCGGTCTCGCTCGGCCCGCAGCCGGCGGGCCAGGGCGAGCAACCCGGCCCGCGGGCTGAGGCGCAGCTCGACGGGAGGGCGGGGCCCGGGACCGTTCACCGCGCGCTCGTGCAGATAGCGCGCACGGGCGGCGGCCGCCTCGGCGACCGCGCCGGCCACCTCTCCCGCCAGCACGTGCGCGTCGTGCAGATCCCCCAACACATCCTGCAGCTGCCGCAGATCCCGCACGAGCGCCCGGGCGCCCTGCACTCGCGCCGTCAGCGGCTCGAGCACGTAGCGCGCTCGCTTCGTCGCGATCCGCGCGGCATGCTGACCCGGGGCGTCGGCCGCGTCCTGTACGGCGTCGAGGCGCTGGACCAGCGTACTCGCGTGCGTCCGCAAGACGTCGGCCGCCGCGGCGCCGAACAGCGCGACCGCCGCGGCGTCGCCCACGTGCACCTTCACGCGATAGATCGCGAGACGACGACGGAGCCGCTGCTCCAGCTTCGCGAAGGCCCGCGGCAGGCGGCGCGCCAGGTTTGCGTACGCGGCGCGGCGCCGGTCCTCGAGGCGCCCCTCCAGCCACCGGAACCCGGCGCGCTCGCGCGGCGCGAGCGCCGGC
>CAZVSO010000227.1:0-3174 GCA_964629425.1 uncultured Gemmatimonadaceae bacterium | reverse complement strand
GCTGCCCGGCCCCGGCGTGAAGCCCGGCGCGGGCGTGCCCCCGGCGGCCGCGCGTGCCGTCGCCGCCGTTCGAGTCAGCGGCTTGCCGCAGTCCGTGCAGAGCTGCGCGCCCGCTTCGTTATCGCGACCGCAATAGGCGCAGACGCTCACAAGACGTGCCCCGCCACCAGGTGTCGAAGTTGAGAGTTGCCAATCTATTGGTCGCCCTCACGGGTCGAAAGGGGCGTCGCGGACGTCCTGACAAACTCCGCGGCCCGGGCAGCCGTATCATCGAGCGGGCGCCGCGGCGGCGGCCGTGGTCCCCGTCACGGCGGGCCGCCGCCGGCCCGCACGCGCCACCCCCGCGCGTATACATTGAGGAGTCGGGGCGACACACGAATGCCACGATACGCCAACCAACTGAGGGGCCGCAATCTGCCGCAGCCGCCGGGGCGCCGTCCAGAGGCGCGCCCCGGACCGTTGGTCGTCGCGCTTCTCGTGGGCGCGGCGCTGCCGCTCGGTGCCCAGGCCCCGGCCGACCGCGCGGCGATCGATGACCTGCGGGACTCGCTCGCGGGCGTGACCGATTCCACGGCCCTCAAGCGCCTCGAGGCGGTCACGATCGAGCAGGCGAAGCGGGACCGCGACAACCCCATGGTCCACCTGCGGCTGGGGTGGATCGCCTACCGCTTGGGCGAGCTGGCCGGCAAAGCCGGCAAGCCGCACCTCGAGGACGCGGCGGGCGAGTTCGAGTGGGCGACCGAGCTGCGGCCCGACTGGCCGCACCCCTGGTTCGGCCTGGGGCATGCCGAGCTGGCGTTGGGCGAGCACGCGGTCATCGCGATCGAGAACATCCGTCAGCAGCTCGGCAAGGATTACCTGTCGAAAGCGGCGCGTGCCTTCGCGCGCGCCACCGAGGCCGATCCCGCCTTCGCGCAGGCCACTATCGACCTGGCGACGACGGCACTGGGCCAGCGCATCCGCCCCCGTCTCGACGTCGCGCTCGAGGCGGTGCGGCTCGCCGTGGCGTCCCCTGCGGGCCGCAACGCCGAGGTGCAGCTGGCGCGCGGCCGCGTCGAGCGGGAGGTGGGCGAGGTGGATTCGGCGCTCGCGGGCTTCCAGGCGTTCCTCGCCGTCGGCGGGGATTCCGGCATCGGGCGGCTCGAGCTCGCCCGCACCCTGTACCTCGCGCGGCGCCCGGCCGCGCGCACCGCCTACCTCGACGGCGCGCGCGCGGCCCGCTCTCCCGACGCCGTGGCGGCGTATCGCACCGACCTGTCGTGGATCGCGACGCCGCCCGAGCTCGCGGCCTTCGACAGCCTGGCGGACGGCGACGCGCGCCGCACCTGGCTCGCGCAGTTCTGGGAGCGGCGCGACTTCGAGACGGCGCGCGACGACGGCGAGCGGCTGACCGAGCACTACCGGCGCTGGTTCTACGCCCGGCGCAACTTCTTCCTCGTGAGCCGCCACCGGCATTACGACATCACCGAGGTGTACCGCACCGACCAGCGGGAGTTCGACGACCGCGGTGTGGTCTACCTGCGGCATGGTGAGCCCGATCAGCGGGCCAGCTACGTGGGCGTCGGCGTCGAGCCGAACCTGAGCTGGCGGTACCTGCGCCGTCCCCCGGAGGGCGACCTGGTGTTCCACTTCGTCGCCCGCGAGGACGTGCAGGACTACAAGCTGATCGAGAGCCTCGCGGACGTCCTGGGCTTCGGCACCGCCGTGCGGGCGCAGGGCGTGAGCGATCCCCGCGTGGCGGAGCTGTACGGCACGCGCGCGGACTTCGGGCCGGCCTACCGCCGCATCGCCGACGGGATGGGCGCCCCCGGTCCGGTGCTCGCCGACGAGCGGCGCGCGGGGCGCCGGGCGATCGCGCTGGGGACCCGGACCGACAGCTACGACCGCAGCTTCGCCGCACCCCTCGCCGTGGTCGCCGCCGACTTCGTGGTCGGGCCCGACGGGGCGGACCGGGGGCAGGTGATGCACGTGGTGTTCGCGGTCCCCGCGGGGCGGCTGGCGCCGACCGCGGGCGCCGAGGGCACACGCTACCCGCTGCACTTCCGCCTGGTGGTCGCGGACAGCGCCGGCCGGCCCGTGTCCCAGCTCGACACGCTGCGCGTGTTCACCGCCCGCGAGCCGCTGCGCGGCGGCAGCTATCTCGTCGGCCGGCTCGCACTGGCCGTGCCGGCGGGAGCGCTGCGCTATCGGATGCTGGTCAGCACGCCCGATGGGACTGCCGGCGATCTGATCGCCCGCGACTCCCTGGCCGTGCCGCGGCTCGACGGCGAGCGGTTCACAGCGAGCGACCTCGTGATGGGACGCGAGGGGTCGGGACTGCTCTGGGTCCGCGCGCGGGACACGGTGCTGCTCAACCCCCTGGACCGGGTGCCCGAAGGGAGCGTCGCCGAGCTGTACTACGAGGTGTACGGCCTCACCCGCGGGGCGCCCTACCACACGGTCGTGCGGCTGGAACGCGAGGGCGGGCGGTCCTTTTTCAACCGCCTGTTCGGGGGCGGGCGCGCGCCCGTGCTGGTCGAGTTCGACGCCGCGGCCGACGGCCCGGTCACGCGCGTGCACCGCGGGGTCGGGCTGCGCGACACGGCGCGCGGGACCTACCGGCTGAGCATCACCGTCACCGATCCCGTGACCGGGCAGGCGGTCACGCGCACGCGTCGGTTCGAGGTCGTTGCGCGTCCGTGAGTTGACACTTTCCCGCGCCCGTCCCTAAGTTACCACGCTTCTCTCGGGAGACCGGGTGTACTGTTCCCGCTGCGGTACGGAGAACGCCGATACCGCGAAGTTCTGCGCGTCCTGCGGGCTCGACCTGACGGCCACCACGCCCGTCCGGGCGATCCGCAGCCAGCAGGAACACGACGTTACGGAGATCGAGCTGGTCCGCGAGCAGCTCCGCGAGGAGTACGAGATCCTCGAGGAGCTGGGACGCGGCGGCATGGCCATCGTCTTCCGCGCGCGCGAGAAGCAGCTGGAGCGCGAAGTCGCGATCAAGGTCCTCCCCTTCTCCCTCGCGTTCGACAAGGATTTCGTCGAGCGGTTCCAGCGCGAGGCCCGCACCGCCGCCAAGCTCGAGCATCCCAGCATCATCCCGATCTACCGGGTCGGCAAGGCCGGCCGCGTGATCTACTTCGTGATGAAGTTCCTGCGCGGCGAGCCCCTCTCGGCCGTGCTGGGCCG
>CAZVSO010000226.1:0-3205 GCA_964629425.1 uncultured Gemmatimonadaceae bacterium | reverse complement strand
TCCGTTGCCGCCCGCCCCCCCCACCGGCCGCGACGGACTACCCGCCCGCGGTGTGGCGCCCGTCTCCCAACTTCAACCAGCGGCCCGCCGACGCGACCGGATCGATCCATCTCGTGATCATCCACACCTGCGAGGGCAACTACACCGGCTGCTGGAGCTGGCTGGTGAACCTCGTGTCGCAGGTGAGCGCGCACTACGTGGTGAACGAGGAGGGCGGCGAGGTCTCACAGCTCGTGCGCGAGCGCGATCGGGCGTGGCACATCGCGGCGTCCTACGATTGCGGGCTGAACCGCGGACACGAGTGCTCGCTCGACGGCGTCCAGAGCAATCACTTCACGGTGGGGATCGAGCACGCAGGCTTCGCCTCGCAGGACTCGTTCCCCGCGTCCCAGCTCGAGGCGTCCGCGGCGCTGGTGTGCGACGTCACGCGCGATCGGGGGATTCCGCGCGACTGGCAACACGTCGTCGCGCACGGGCAGCTGCAGCCCGAGAACCGTATCGACCCGGGGCCGCGCTGGCCATGGGTGCCATACCTCCATCGCGTCCAGGCGCTCTGCGGCGAGCTGGTGGTGGACGATGCGGCGCAGTTCAACGATGCGGCGGTGGCGGTCGCGGCGGTGCCCGCGGCGTGGGCCGCGGCCGCGGCGACGCCGGACTACTACGGCGGCGGGTATCGCTGGGCATCGACGCTGCCTGACGCGACCGATGGGGCCGTCTTCTCGTTCCGCGTGGACACGACGGGCCCGCGCACCGTGGACGCGCGGTGGACCAGCGGGTCCAACCGCTCGGCCCGGGCGGCCGACGTCGTGATCGACGCGGCGGGCGACACGCTCGCCACGGTGCAGGTCGACCAGACGACGGGGGGCGGGCTCTGGCACACGCTCGGCACCTGGACCTTCCCCACCGGCTGGAGCCGCGTGGTGCTGGTGCGGCGTGACCCGGCGGCCGCAGTGGTGGTGGCGGACGGTGTGCGGGTGCGGAAGTGACGCTATCTTAGCCCACCGGTGACCGACTCTCTCGACCGTCTCGCCGCGGCCCTCGCCGGCCGCTACGCCATCGAGCGGGAGCTGGGCTCGGGGGGCATGGCCACGGTCTACCTCGCCGAGGACCTGAAGCACCACCGCAAGGTGGCGCTCAAGGTGATGCATCCGGAGCTCGCGGCCACGCTCGGCAGCGCGCGGTTCCTCCGCGAGGTCGAGACGGCCGCCCGGCTGCAGCATCCCCACATCCTCCCCCTGCACGACTCCGGCGAGGCCGGCGGGTTCCTGTACTTCGTGATGCCGTTCGTCGAAGGCGAGTCGTTGCGCACCCGCTTGACCCGCGAGGGGGAGCTCCCGGTCGGGGAAGCGGTGCGGCTGCTGCGGGACGTGGTGGACGCGCTGTCGCACGCGCACGCGCACGGCGTGGTGCATCGCGACGTCAAGCCGGACAACGTGCTGCTCTCGGGGCGTCACGCGATGGTGACCGACTTCGGGGTCGCCAAGGCGGTGAGTGAGGCCACGGGGCGTCACGGCCTCACGACCGCGGGCGTCGCCTTGGGCACACCCGCCTACATGGCGCCGGAGCAGGCCGCCGCCGACCCCCACATCGATCACCGCGCCGACATCTACGCCGTGGGCGCGCTGGCCTACGAGCTGCTCACCGGCCGCCCGCCGTTCGAGGGCACGAACGCGCAGCAGGTGCTTTCGGCGCATCTGACCCAGGCGCCGGCCCCCGTCACCGGGCGCCGCCCGGCGGTGCCGGCCGCACTCGAGGCGGTGGTGATGCGCTGCCTCGAGAAGAAGCCCGCCGACCGCTGGCAGACAGCCGAGCAGCTGCTGGCGCAGCTCGAGGGGTTCGTGACGCCCACGGGAGGCATCACGCCCACCGACACGCGCCCGCTGACCGGCGTCCGGCCGGCCGCTTGGCGGCGGGCGGCGGTGCTGGCGGGCGCCGCGGCGCTGGTGCTCGCGGTGGGCGCCGGGGTGTGGGCGCTGTCGAGGAGCGGCATCTCGGGCGGGAAACCGCGCATCGTCGTCCTGCCTCCGCGGAACCTCGGCCCGCCCGAGCAGGCCTACGTCGCCGACGGTATCGCCGAGGAGATCAACAATCGACTGGTCGGAGTGGCGGGGCTCGAGGTGATCGGGCGCACCAGCGCCGAGCGCTACCGCGACACCGACCGGACGCCGCGGCAGATCGGCGCGGAGCTGGACGCCGACTACATCCTCGCCCTGCGGGTGGGGAGCGAGGGTCCGGCGAACGCCCGGCGGCTGCGGGTCAGCGCGGAGCTGGTCCGCGGGGCGACCGAGGCGCAGCTCTGGGGCAAGTCGTTCACGGCCCAGGCGGCAGACGACTATTTCCAGGTCCAGGCCGAGATCGCGGCGGAGGTAGCGAGCGAGATGGGCGTGACGCTCGGCGCGGGGGAGCGCGAGCGGCTGGCGGCGCGGCCCACGGCCAGCGCCGAGGCGTACGACTTCTATCTCCAGGGGGCGGCGGCCTGGAACCGCGGCCTGTCCGTGGCCGACTTTCGCGACGCAGCCGAGCGCTACGGGCGGGCGGTCGAGCTCGATCCTCGCTTCACGCTCGCCTGGGTCGGCCTGGGCCTGGCCCACATCGAGCTGTACTGGTTCTGGGGCGACCGCAGTGCCCGGCGGCGCGAGCTGTCGCAGGAGGCGCTGGAGCGCGCGGCGACGCTCGCTCCCGAGCTGCCGGAGGTGCATTTCGCGCGGGGTGTGTACTTCTATCACGCTTTTCTCGACTACGAGCGGGCGCTGGAGGAGATGCGGCTGGCCGTCGGGCAGGATCCGGGACGCGCCGAGTTCCACGAGTGGATCGGTTACGTGTTCCGCCGCTCGGGCCGCCTCGAGGAGGCGATCGCGAGCCTCGAGCGGGCGATGGCGCTCGACCCGCAGTCGGGACGCCTGCTGAGTGGGCTGGCGGAGACCTACGCGGCTGTGCGGCGCTATCGCGACGCCGAGCGCCTGGGGCAGCGCGCCGCGGCCGTGTCGCCCACCGACTGGGCCGTGCACAATACCCGTATTTGGGTTGCGTTGTGCTCGGGCGATGTCGCCGGGGCCGCCACCCGCGCCCGCGAGGCCGTCGAGCGCCTCAGTGTGTCGGGCATCCTGGCCGACCGGCCGGAGCTCGTGACCGGGTGGCTCCCCTTGCTGACTCCGGCGGACCGCTCGGCGTTCGATCCGTTCCCTCCGCTCACCGCCGCGATCTC
>CAZVSO010000225.1:0-3222 GCA_964629425.1 uncultured Gemmatimonadaceae bacterium | reverse complement strand
TCGGGCGGACCCCCCGGTCCAACCCCGCGACCTACACGGGGCTGTTCACGCCGATTCGCGAGCTCTTCGCGCTGCTGCCCGAGTCGAAGATGCGCGGCTATGGGCCCGGCCGCTTCTCGTTCAACGTGAAGGGCGGCCGCTGCGAGGCGTGCCAGGGCGACGGACTGGTAAAGGTGGAGATGCACTTCCTGCCTGACGTCTATGTCCCCTGCGAAACGTGCAAGGGGCGGCGCTACAACCGGGAAGCGCTGGAGGTGCGTTACCGGGGCAGGTCCATCGCCGACGTACTCGACCTCACCGTGGCCGACGCGCTCGAGCTGTTCGAGAGCCAGCCGCGCATCCGTTCGAAACTGGAACTATTGAACGACGTAGGCCTGGGTTACATCCACCTCGGCCAGTCCGCGACGACGTTGTCGGGCGGCGAGGCCCAGCGCGTCAAACTCGCGACCGAGCTGACCAAGCGCGACACCGGGCGGACCCTGTACATCCTCGATGAGCCGACCACCGGCCTCCACTTCGAGGACGTGCGACTGCTGCTCGAAGTGCTCCACCGGCTGGTGGACAAGGGCAACACGGTCGTCGTCATCGAGCACAACCTCGATGTGGTGAAGACGGCGGACTGGGTGATCGATCTGGGTCCCGAAGGCGGCGACGCGGGCGGCCGGGCGGTGGCGGTGGGGACCCCCGAGCAGGTGGCGCGCGCGGCCGCGTCGCACACCGGCCGTTTCTTGCGGAAGCTGCTGGCCCCGGGCGACTGACGTCGGTCGCGTGGCGCGGTCGCGGATCGGCACGTAGGTTGAATGGAGGCGCCAGCAAGCGCGCGGGGACTGGAGCGGAGCGTCGATGAACCACGGGGGAGCATGACGGACGTCGGACCGGGCATCGCCCTGCCCATCATTTTTGATGCCGAGCGCCTGCTGCCGCCCGCGACGCGCTGACCGATGAACGAACTCGAGTTTCTCATCCCCATCGCGCTGTTCATCTCCATCGCCGCGGTCGTGATCCTGCGCGGGCCCATCGGCCGGGCGCTCGCGGACCGCCTGGCCGGGCGCGCGGGCGTCGGGGGGGGCGCGGGGCCGGGCACGACGACGGCCGAGTGGGACGAGCTGCGGCAGCGGGTGGCGGAGCTCGAGGAGCGGCTCGACTTCGCCGAGCGGCTGTTGGCGCAACAGCGCGAGGCCGCCCGCCTCGCGCCGCCACGGTGAGACTCGGTGCGGGGGCGGAGATATGGACGATGCGCTCAAGCTGTTGGGGGTGCTGCTCGCGGTCGCCGGCGCCGGGTCCGTCGGGTACCTGCTGGTCGGCACCGTGCATGTCTTCCTGCGGACGCGCGAGCGTAGGGCTGGGCTCCCGCCGGAGACCGAGGCCGAGTGGGACGAAGTGAAGGGTCGGCTCGCGGAGCTCGACCGGCTGCAGGGGCGGGTGGCCGAGCTCGAGGAGCGCGTGGACTTCGCCGAACGGATGCTGGCCCAGCAGCGCGACGCCCAGCGCGTCGGGCCGGGGCAATAGCCGCATGCCGCCGGAAGAGCTGATCTTGATGCTGGCCGTCCTCGGCGGCGGGGCCTGGGTGCTGCGGCCCCTGCTGCTGGCGGTCGCCGATCGGATCCGACACCGCGGGCCATTGCCCGGCGCGGAGCACGTGGCCGCGCTGCGCGAGGAGCTGCTCGGGGAGCTGCAGCAGCTGCGCCACGAGGTGACCGACCTGTCCGAGCGGGTCGATTTCGCCGAGCGCCTGCTGGCCAAGCAAAGGGACACCGGCCAGTTGGCGCCCCCGCGCTGAGGAGCTATGGACCCAACCATCGTCCTGTTCATCCCGATCATCGCGGTCTCCGGTCTCTTCACGGTCCTCTTCGGCCTGACCCCGCTCGGCAAGGCGGTCGGCGACCGGATCCGGCACGGCCCGGTCCCGCCGGGGGCCGGCGCGGGCCAGGAGCTCCTGCTTGCGGCGGTGGACGACCTGCGGCGGGAGGTGGCAGAACTCGCCGAGCGAGTAGATTTTACGGAGCGGCTCGCGGCGAAGGCCCAGGGCGGGCACCGCCTCGACCCGCCGCGCTGAGGTTGCTGAGTGAAACAGGGCTCTCGCTCCGGGCGTATGAAGCCGCGATGATCGCACAGGCCACACAGGCGCCGATGCCGCCGCCGGCGCCGCAGATGGATCCGAACCTCGTGATCGAGCAGCTGATCCCGCTGATCGGCGCGTTCGGCGTCATGATCGTGGGCGCGTTGATGCTCCGGTGGTTCTTCCGTTCGCCGGTGTGGGAAGCGTTCGCCGAGCGCATCAGGGCGCGGACACGGCAGCCGCTCGGCGACGCGGGGCTGGGTGACGACCGTCGCGTGGCGGCCCTCGAGGATCACGTGCACCGCCTCCAGGGCCAGCTGAGCGAGCTGGCGGAGCGCGTAGATTTCGCGGAGCGGGTATTGGCCGAGCATCGTGCCCAGCGGCTGGGCGCGGGACACTGACGAGGAGCGGCGCATGGGCGTGTTCGACTTCCCCTGGGTCCTCCCGGCGATCGTGACAAGCATCGCGACGGCGCTGACGTTGAAATGGCTCTTCGGGTCGCCGATCGGCGACGCGTTGGCCGAGCGCATTCGGCTGAACAGCCGTCGGCGCAAGCACTGGAAGGGGCTCGGCGGCGAGTGGACGGACGTGCCGGTGGAGACGGGCGCCGACGAGCAGCGGGTGGCCGAGCTCGAGCAGCGCCTGACCGCGCTCGGGGGACAGGTGAGCGAGCTCGCCGAGCGGCTGGACTTCGCCGAGCGTCTGCTGGCGGAGCGGCGGGAACACAAGCTGGGCGCGGGCCGCTGAGCGCGCGCCGGAACTAGAGGGCCTTCATGGGGATCTTTGATCGTCTATCGACGCTGCTCCGGTCGAACATCAACGACCTGATCTCGCGCGCCGAGAATCCCGAGAAGATGCTGAACCAGCTGATCGTGGATATGCGGAGTCAGCTGGCCAAGGCGAAGCAGCAGGTGGCGGCCGCGATCGCCGACGAGAAGCGGCTGGCCACGCAGGTCGAGCAGGAGGGCAAGCTGGCCGAAGACTGGGAGAAGCGTGCGATGCTGGCGGTCCAGGAGGGGCGGGACGACCTGGCCAAGCAGGCGCTGCTGCGGCACAACGAGCACGCCCAGGGCGCGGTGCAGCTGCACGAGGCGTGGGTCAAGCACCGTGAGGAGACCGAGAAGCTCAAGGGCTCGCTGCGCCAGCTGAACGACAGGATTGAG
>CAZVSO010000224.1:2413-3249 GCA_964629425.1 uncultured Gemmatimonadaceae bacterium | reverse complement strand
CCCAAACCAACGGGGACCTTTCAGGAGCCATCCGACGCGCTGGTGGCCGAGAAGCGGATCTCGCGGAGCGAGGACCTGGGCTACGTGCGCGCCCGCACCGAGCCGAAGGGGGGGCCGCCCTTCGGAAAGCCGGGCGGCGGGGTGGGCCCGAATCTGTTCTCATGACGTCATCAGTCATCAGTCATCAGTCGTCAGTTGTCGGGTCACTGACGACTGACAACTGACAACTGACAACTCCGGAGACCCCCATGAGCAAGCTCGTGCCGACCGAGGGCGGCCTCCCGATGCTCAACCTGGGCGAGCTGCGACAGAACCTGCGCCGGCCCTGATGCCGAGACCGGTCATCACCATCACGCGCCAGTACGCCTCGGGCGGCTCGGAGATCGCCCAGCTGGTGGGCCGGGCGCTGCGATGGGCGGTGATCGACAACGAGTTCGTCGACGAGGTCGCGCGGCGCGCGGGCCTGCCGCCCGACGAAGTGGCGCAGCGCGAAGAGCGCGCCCCGGGCCTGCTCGAGCGCCTGGCGCGTACCCTGGCCGTCGCGTCCCCGGAGATGTTCATCGCCACGGCCGGCGTGCCGCGCGTGGAGGAGGACGAGACCACGATCCTGCGGATGACCGAGCGCGTGATCCGCGAGGCCGCGCTCGAGGGGCGCGTGGTGCTCGTCGGCCGGGGCGCGCAGGCCCTGCTCGCGCAGCGGGACGACGCGCTACACGTCTACGTCGTGGCCTCCAAGCCGTGGCGGGCGCGGCTCGCGATCGAGCGGCTCGGCGTGAACCCCGCCGAGGTGGGCCGCGTAGTAGACGAAACCGATCAGCAGCGCGACCGCTACGTCA
>CAZVSO010000224.1:0-2403 GCA_964629425.1 uncultured Gemmatimonadaceae bacterium | reverse complement strand
CGACCGCGCCAGCGCCCGCAGCGCAGCCTACTACGGCCGCGCCCGCCAAGCTCCGGAGAACTACGACATGGTGCTCAACACCGAGCGGCTCGGATTCGAGGGCGCGGCGGCGCTGGTCGTGGCCGAGGCGCAGAGGAGGGGCTGGAGCCAGCGATGACCGATCACGGGCCTTACCCGTACGATACCCGCCTCAACATCCTCCACGCGCCACTCGAGCGGATCGACCTCCAGCAGCTCGCCGATGCCTGCACGCATCCGTGGTACAACCAGACGCTCTGCAAGGTGAACGACTCGGTGGTGCGGCTGGGCGTCGTCCAGGGAGAGTACCACTGGCACAAGCACGACGGCGACGACGAGTTCTTCTACGTGGTCGAAGGCCGGTTTATCGTCGACCTCGAGGGCCGCTCGGTCGAGCTGGCGCCGCGTCAGGGCCTCGTCGTCCCGCGAGGCGTCGTACATCGAACCCGCGCTCCCGAGCGCACGATCGTGTTGATGGTGGAGACCGCCGCGATCGTCCCGACCGGCAGCTAGCCCGTCCGCCGGACCGCCGGCACCCTCCAGCTCACCACCCCCACCGCCACCGCGGTAACCAACCCGCCCGCCGCCACCGCCCAGGACGCCCCGAAGCGCTCGGCGAGCGCGCCCGCCTGGAACGCGCCGAGCGGCGACAGGCCGATGAAGGTGAAGGCGTAAAACGCCATCACGCGGCCCCGCAGCTCGTCGGGCACGAGGGTCTGGAGCAGCGTGTTGGTGAGCGCGTTGTTGACGATCATCGCGCAGCCGAGGAGCGTCAGGAGCGCTACCGAGAGCGGGAACGAGCGGGACAGCGCGAAGCCCACGAGCAGCAGACCGAAGGCGGCTCCGCCGGCGAGCTGGAACGGGCCCTTGGGGATCCGGCGACCCGACAAGGCGATGCCGAGCGCTCCCGCGAGCGCGCCGATGCCCACGGCGCCGACCAGGACGCCGTAGCCGCCCGCCCCGGTGCCCAGCACGTCGCGCGCGAACACCGGCATCAGCACGAGGAACGGGAAGCCGAACACACTGAGCACCGCGGTCAACGTGATGAGCGCGGCCGCCTGGGGATCGCTCCGCATGAACGCCAGGGCCTGGCGGAAGCCCTGCCAGGCCGACGGCGCCGCCGGGGCACGAGGCCGGGACGGGAGGCGCATCGCCAGCAGTCCCGCAATGACCGCCAGATACGACACACCGTTCACGAAGAAGCAGGCGCCGACGCCCAGGGGCCCGATGAGCAGCCCCGCCACGACGGGGCCCAGGACCCGCGAGGCGTTGAACACGGCGCTGTTCAGCGCGATCGCGTTCATCAGGTCGTCCTTGCCCACCATCTCGACGATGAACGACTGCCGCGTCGGTATGTCGAACGCGTTGACGACCCCGAGGAGCGCGGCGAGCGCGATGACGTGCGCGACCGTGACGGCGCCGGTCCAGACGAGCGCGGCGAGCGCGAACGCCTGGAGCATCGACAGGGTCTGCGTGACGATGACGACCCGGCGCTTGTCGCTGCGGTCGGCCACGACGCCGGCGTACAGCGTGAGCAGCAGGACGCCGAGCGAGCCCAGAGCCGACACGAGCCCCACGTAGAACGGGGAGTCCGTGAGCAGCAGGACGAGCCACCCCTGGGCCACGAGCTGCATCCAGGTGCCCGTGAGGGAGACGGCCTGGCCGAAGAGGAACAGCCGAAAATTGCGGTGGGCCAGCGCCCCGAGCCCGTAGCGGCGGGCTGCGTCCGTCATGCGAGCCGAGCCTCCAGCTCCATGAGGTAGACTTCGATGTCGGGGAGCTCGGGCATGAGTCCAAATCTGCTGCCTCGGGCCGCGATCGGGAACGCAACAGGAGGATCGATCGGTGAGCACCAGAGCGGTGCAGGACTACTATCCCGACGACTTCGCCCAACGCTACGGGTGAGCGGGGCGGGGGCGGGCAGCGGCGGGGGGTACGCCTGGCGCCGGAGTCGTCCCCGCGGCTGCCGCCCGCTAGATTAGCTGGGCCGTGACCGATACTGCCGCACGTCTGGGGTTGGCCCTCGCCGGCCGCTACCGTCTCGAGCGCGAGCTGGGGCACGGCGGGATGGCCACGGTCTATCTCGCCCAGGACGTGAAGCACGACCGGAAGGTCGCGCTCAAGGTCTTGCGGCCCGAGCTGGCCGCGGTGATCGGCGCCGAGCGCTTCCTGACCGAGATCAGGGTCACGGCGAACCTGCAGCACCCCCACATTCTGGCCCTGCACGACTCCGGCGAGGCGGACAGCTTCCTGTACTACGTCATGCCGTTCGTCGAGGGCGAGTCGCTGCGCGACCGGCTCACCCGCGACAAGCAGCTCCCGGTCGAGGACGCGGTGCGCATCGCCCGCGAGGTGGCGAGCGCGCTCGACTACGCCCACCGCCAC
>CAZVSO010000223.1:2875-3263 GCA_964629425.1 uncultured Gemmatimonadaceae bacterium | reverse complement strand
GTCGAAGTCGAACGGTCTCGGCGGCGGGTCGGGAGAGTCCTTCGCCTTCTTCAGGCCCTCCTGGAACTTGCGGTCGAGGAGCTTGCCCTTCTCCGACTCCGCCTTCATCTGCTGGCGAAACCGCTCTTCGCGCTCGGCCGATTTCGAGCGCATCGCGTCGAAGGCCGCCCCCAGATCGCCCACGGTGCGCCGCACAGGCGGCGGCTCGTGGGCGACGATCGCCCCCAGCTCGGCGTCGATGGTCAGCTTCGCCTCGCAGCACGGGCACGCGACGATGAATGACTCCACCATGATGCTCACGCTAGCAGCCCCCTCGAACCCGGTCAAGCGACCGGTCACGGCGGCAGCGGTTTCGGAACTCGGGGCCGGACAATCGCCGGAACGCTAC
>CAZVSO010000223.1:0-2865 GCA_964629425.1 uncultured Gemmatimonadaceae bacterium | reverse complement strand
CAGCCGCTGGGGCCGACGACCGACACGAACTCGCCCTTCGCCACGCCGAGGCTGACGTCGTCCAGGGCGAGCACCCGCTCTCCCTTGAGGGTCGTGAACGTCTTCGCGATGTCCTTCACCTCGATAAGGTTCAGCGGAGGCGAAAGCATAGGCCACCGTAGCCGCTGCCTACGAGGGTGTCAAGGCGGTCAGGGTATAGTACAGCGGTTTCGGAACTCGGGGCCGGACAATCGCCGGAACGCTACGAGGGCGGGCGTTTAGAGACGCTTGGTCGGCTCGGCTATCTTCGCGGGGCGGTTTGGCGGCGCGCCAGGACGGCCAAGCGTGACGCAGAGACAGCGCGGCCAACGGCGAGCACCGGGGGCAGCGGATCAGGAAGCGCGGCGCGACGCCGCCGGAGCGGGCCTCAGCTGGTGTCGGGCGCGCGAGCTGGACACAGGCTGAGACGAAGCGCGCGGACAAACTCGATGGCCGTCGGGGGGCGGTGAGCGCCGCGGTGCAGGTAGCGCACCCGGTACAACCGCTCGATGGTCAGGGCGAAGATCGTCAGCAGCCAGCCGATCAGCACGCTGTTGGCGTGGTGGTGGCTGATGTGCTCCATGCCGTGGCGCGTCTTGCCGTCGTTGAAGCCTGCGTTTTCGATCTCCCACCGACTCTTGGCGAAGCGGTAGAGCAGGCGGCTACTGACCCGCTGGGTCGGCAAATCCGTGAGCCAATACGCCTCGACGATCGTGCCGTCGCCTTTGTGCTGCCGATAGCGCAGCACCCGCACCGTCTCCCACCGGAGGGTCTCCCACGGGTCGAAGTCGGCGGCGTCCCAGAGCTCGAGGCGCTCGCCGTCCTCGTCACACGTCAGCGTGGGCGGCTGCGCGGTGAAGCGAGCTTGCGCGGCGGCAAATAATTCCGGCAGGTTCGCTTTCAGCCGCGCCACCACCCGCATCCCCAGCTCGCCCGCCACGTGCAGAAACGGCGCCGTCGCGAAGGCGCCATCGACAACGACGTAGTCCGCAAAGCGCCGCCCGACCCGCGTCAGCGCCCGCTGTAACAGCCGCTGGCCGGCCACGTACTCACAGTCCCCCGGGCCATAGGGCTCCACATCGAACGGCAACGCGAGCCCCGTGCCCACGACGCTGATCAACTCAAAGTGATGCAGCGCGCCGAAGACCTGGTCCTGCGCGTCCCGCAGCGGATGACACAGCGCACAGGCCGCGGCGCGGCCGCGCCCCGCCCCCGTGCCGTCGATCGCCAGCCCGATCCACCGACTCGCGCCGAACGCCTTGTTGCGCTTGGCCCGTCGGACGGTCGCGGCCAACGCCCGCCGCGTCGGCCCCGGATCCAGCCGCTCGGTGAAGTACGCCAGCGCGTCGTCCCCAAAGCTCCGCCCGACCTGCAACGCCCGGCGCGCCGGGGAGCGCACGAGCGCCTCGACCCCGTGAAACGTCCACTCCCGCAGCACATGGCCCACCAGCAGCGCCCACACCAACACCGCCGCGGGAATCTGCGGTCGCACCCGGCCATCGCCCGGCGCCTCCAAGTAGGCCGTCAACGCCAGCCGCTGCCGGACATAGGCCGCCAGCCGCCGCGGCGTCGGCCGCGTCACGGGCCGCTTTGTTGCCGCTCGAGGACGAGCAGTTGCGCGGTCGCCGCCAGCACCTCGGCCACGGCCTGCTTGAACTCCCGCCCGGCGTCGACCCGCCGCTGCACGTCCGCGACCCATGCGGCCGGGATCCGCTCCACCCGCTTCTTCCCCCCGACCATGAACGTGAGATACCAACTCGGATGGCCCGCGCTCGCGGCGCAGTGACAGGTCGGCTTCCCGCACCGCCGCTGGCTCTGCGACAGCGACCCAGGCAGCAGATCCTGCACCATGGCCACCGGCAACTTGTGCCGCCGGAGCAACGAGAACGTCCGCTGCCGGAGCCCGGCGGCCTGCGCCCCCTTCGGGGGAGTCTTCGCCATCTGACGGTTATTATACAGTAAGATCCTCGGCCGCCCAGTTTTTTATGCGACTGCGAAAATAGCCGACCCTACTGGGTGGGCACTAACGCTGCGGTATCAAAGGCGGGATCGTCCTCTACTGGATGGTGTCCCGAAACGGCTGGCGTTCAGGGCCGCCGCAGGCGGGCGGCCCTGTCGGCGGCCTCGCGGGCCCTGCGAGTATCGCCCAGGCGAATGAGAAGCGTGGCCAGCGCATGGGGTGGGTCGGGCGAGGCCGGCATGAGCGCCTCGGCTCGTCGGAGGGCATCGAGCGCCTCGTCGGGCAGGTTGCGCTGGGCGTAGGCGAGGCCCAGGTTGTACCAAGCGCAGAGGTCGCGGACCGGGCACAGGGGGCAGGCGGGCTTGCGCGCGGCACAGATGCGGCGGCCGTGGGCCTGGAGGAGATGGCTCGTGTGGGTCCAGTCGGGGCGTGGGATGACGCGGACGAGCAGGTCGTGGATGTCCTCGGGGTCCGTGGAACGGGCCAGCCCGAGTCGCTGCGACACCCTGAAGACGTGGGTGTCCACGGCGATGGCCGGTTGGCCGAACGCGTTGCCGAGGACGACGTTGGCGGTCTTGAGGCCGACGCCGGGAAGGGCCGTCAGCGCCTCGCGGTCGTGCGGCACCTCGCCGCCATGCCGCTCGAGGAGGGTCCGCGCCATCTCGACGAGGGCGCGGGCCTTCGCCCGATAGAAGCCGGTGGACCTGATCTCCTGCTCGAGCGTGGCCTGGTCCGCTTCCGCGTAGTGACTCGCCGTCCGGTATCGGCGGAACAGCGCGGGGGTCACCATGTTCACGCGCTCGTCCGTGCACTGGGCGGAGAGAATCGTCGCCACCAGCAGCTCGAGCGGCGTCGAGAAATCGAGCGCGATACTCGCGACGGGGTAG
>CAZVSO010000222.1:0-3280 GCA_964629425.1 uncultured Gemmatimonadaceae bacterium | reverse complement strand
CGCGACTACCCGGCGCTCCTCGACGCCGGCTGCAACATCGCCGGCGCCTGCTGCGGCTCCGACCCCGAGCACATCCGCCTCATCGCCGAGCTCGTCCGCGGCCGGAAGCGGCGGTAGGGCTCGGCCGCCCGCGTCCGGTAGGGTCCCGCGGGCGCCGGCGCGCCCGGCCCGCAGGAGCCTTGACCTAACCTGAAGTTCCCGCCTCGCTTTTCCGAAGAAGTCACGGGAAATCAGCAGGTTACCGGAGGTCGGTGGGTCCAGTATGTTGACATGTAAATAGCAGGAAGTCGGGATATTTAGCGTGATAAATGGCATGATCTCGCGTATGATGTTGGCATGTACATCGCCACCGTGCCGAACCGGGGCTCGCCGCCGGCGATCCTGTTGCGCGAGGGCTATCGGGAGGGCGGCACGGTCAAGAACCGCACCCTGGCCAACCTCACCAAGTGGTCGGCGCAGAAAGTCGACCTCCTCCGCCGGCTGCTGCGAGACGAACCGCTCGCGCCCGTCGACGCGCTCTTTGAGGTGGTCGCCTCCGCGCACCACGGCCACGTGCAGGCCGTGCGCACCACGATGCCGCGCGTGGGCTTCGACACGCTCATCGCCGCGCGCCCCTCCCGCGAGCGGGCGCTCGTCGTGGCGATGGTCGCCAGCCGGATCCTCGAACCCGACAGCAAGCTGGCCACGACGCGATGGTGGCACACCACGACGCTGCCCGCGGACCTCGGCGTCAGCGACGCCGACGAGGACGCGCTCTACGAAGCGATGGATTGGCTGCTCGCGCGGCAAGACCGCATCGAGCAGAAGCTGGCCGCGCGCCACCTCCGGCCCGGCGGGTTCGTCCTCTACGACCTGACGTCGAGCTACTTCGAGGGCACCACCTGCCCGCTGGCCGCCTTCGGCCACAACCGCGATGGCAAGCGGGGGAAGCTCCAGGTCAACTACGGGCTGCTCACGGATGCCCGGGGCTGCCCGGTCGCGGTGTCCGTGTTCAAGGGCAACACGGGCGATCCGCCCACGCTGCTGCCAGAGGTCGAGCGGGTCCGCGAGCGGTTTGGGATCGAGCAATTCGTGGTGGTGGGCGACCGCGGGATGATCTCGCAGACGCAGATCACCGCGTTGAAGGCCCTCGCGGGCGTGGACTGGATCACGGCCCTCAAGACCGGCGCGATTCGCGCCCTGGTGGCCGAGGGCCACGTGCAGCTCGGGCTCTTCGATGAGCGCAACCTCTTCGAGCTGAGCCACCCCGACTTTCCCGGCGAACGGCTGGTGGCCTGCCGGAATCCCGAGTTGGCCAAGCTCCGGGCGCACAAGCGGCAGGCGTTGCTGGCCGCGACCGGCAAGGCGCTCGAGCAGGTGCGCGGCATGGTCGCGCGGGGCCGGCTCCGGGGGTGTGACGCGATCGGCGTGCGGGTCGGCAAGGTCGTCAACAAGTACAAGGTCGCCAAGCACGTCCAGCTTGAGATCCAGGACGACCGCTTCGACTTCCAGATCGACGAGGCACGGGTCGCCGCGGAAGCGGCGCTGGACGGCCTCTCCATGATTCGGACCAGCGTGCCGTCCGAGCGTCTCGACGCCGCGGATGCGGTGCGCCACTACAAGCGGCTGAGCGAGGTGGAACGCGCCTTCCGCTCGCTGAAGACGATCGACCTCAAGGTGCGGCCCATCCGTCACCGACTCGAGCCGCGGGTGCGCGCCCATATCTTCCTCTGCATGCTGGCCTACTACGTCGAGTGGCACCTGCGGCAGGCGTGGCGCCCGCTGCTGTTCAGCGACGAAGATCTCGCGGCCAAGCAGACCCGCGATCCGGTGGCCCCAGCCACACGCTCGCCGGCGGCCCTGCGGAAAGTCCACCGGAAGGTCCTGGACGACGGGACGCCCGTCCACAGTTTCTCGACGCGGCTGAAGGAGCTCAGCCGCATTGTCCGGAACGTCTGCCGCCAGCGCGGCGCGGGACCCGAGGCGCCGACCTTTGAGATCGTCACCACGCCAAGCCCCACCCAGCAACGCGCCTACGACCTGCTCAAGACGATCCCGGTGTAGACAGAACCCTGCAGGCCGTCTGTGAGCTATCTCCACGAATCAACGACCAATCTCGCTAAGGTGACGCGGGAACTTCAGCCTAGTAGGGCGCCGGCCCGCGGGCGGCATCCTGGGCCCGGAGGCGCGGGATGATCGCGCGGCCGGCGACGTCGATCAGGTCCCAGGGGAGCGCGTACGTGAGGTAGTGGCGCAAGAAGACCTGGTGGATCCCGAGCGCCTCGAGCGCGCGGATCCGGCGGACGCACTCCTCAGGCGACCCGACGAGGCAGAGCTTCTCGACGGCCTCGTCGGCGACGTAACACCGCGCCTCGGCCATGGCGAGCGCGTGGTCGGCGGGGTGGCTGATGTCGGGGAAGACGGGCCGCGCGGGGTGGCGCTGGCCGACCGTGATGCCCGCCATCTCCAGGAGCCGCGGCGCCACCGCGTAGAACCAGGCGGCGAGCGGCCGGGCGCGGTCGATGGCCAGGCGCCGGTCCTCGTCGACCGACGTGAAGGTCGAGCAGACGACGTCGATCGCCGCGGGATCCCGGCCGGCCCGCGCGGCACCGGCCCGGACGTGCGCGATCGCCTCCTCGAGGCACGGGGGGTGGATCCCGACCTGGATGATGACGCCGTCCGCGACCTCGCCCGCCAGCTCGAGCATCCGGGGCCCGGTCGCGGCGATGTAGATCGGGATGCTCCGCGCGGGCCGGTCGAGCCGCAGCGTGCGGTCGCCGAGGGCGACCGGCTTGCCGGCGAAGATCGCCCGCAGCGTCTCGACCGCCTCACGGAGGCGCGGGCGGCGTCCCCGATGGGTGCCCTCGGCGTCCGCCGGGTCGAGCCCCAGCGTCCGCATCGCCGAGTCTCCCGAGCCGATGCCGAGGACGGCCCGGCCGCCCGCGAGGTCGTCGAGGCTCAGGATGGCGGCGGCCGTGACGACGACGTGTCGGGTCACGGGGTTCGTGACCGCGACCCCGAGGCGGACGCGCGACGTCGTCCCCGCGCAGGCCGCCAGCGTGACATAGGGATCCCCGAGCCGGCCCGCCAGGAGTGGCGAGTCGAGCGTCCAAACATCGTCGAAGCCGGCCGCCTCCGCGGCGCGCGCCGCGGCCGCCACGGTCTGCGGCGGCTCGCAGGGCGGGAGTCGGATTCCGAAGCGGATCGGCATGGTGGTGGCTCCCCGCGTCGAGGTTTTCCATGCTACTCGCCGATCTCCGCGCGCGCCAGTACATGATCCACCTCTGCCAGCGGGCCGGGC
>CAZVSO010000221.1:0-3332 GCA_964629425.1 uncultured Gemmatimonadaceae bacterium | reverse complement strand
GCCCCCCCCCGCCGGCGCGACGCCCTCCGCACCGCCCACAAAGTCGCCGACCTTGTCTGCTAGTTCAAGCGCCAGCCGCTCGGCGGTCTTCTTGCCGATGCCGGTCACCGAGGCCAGCAGGGCCACGTTGCGCTCCTGGACGGCCCGGGCCGCCCGCTCGACGCCGAGCCCGGAGAGCAGCGCGAGCGCGAGTCTGGGGCCCACGCCGGTCACGTCGATCAGGCGCTGGAAGAAGCGGCGCTGCGCCTCGTTGCCGAATCCGTAGAGGGCCCAGCCGTCGTCGCGCACCACCAGCTCGGTGGCCAGGGTGACGGTCTGCCCCACCGCGGGGAGCCCCTCGAGGACGCCCAGGGGGACGGTGATCTCGTAGCCCACGCCGCCCGACGTCTGGACCACCACCCGGTCGGCGCTCTTGGCCGCGAGCCGGCCGCTGATCGAGGCGATCATGACCGGATGATGTGAGTGAGGGCCACCGCCACGCCGTCGGCGGCATCGGCGGGTTGGGGCGGCTCGGCCAGGCGCAGCAGCCGCGCGACCATGGCGGCCACCTGGGATTTGCGAGCGCCGCCGCGGCCCACCACCGTCTTCTTGATCGTCGCGGGGGGGTACTCGGCGATGACGAGCCCCGCCTGCTGGGCGGCGAGCAGCACGACGCCGCGGGCGTGCCCCAGCACCAGCGTGGTGCGCACGTTCTTATGGTAGAAGGCGTTCTCGAGGGCGAGCGCGGTGGGGTGGTGCCGCGCGATCAGCTCGGCGATACCCTCGTGCAGCTCGGCGAGCCGGTAGGGGAGGGGGCGCCCGCGCGGGCAGGTGATTACGCCGCACTCGATCAGCCGCCCGACGCTCGAGGCTGCGGCGCCGTTGCCGGGTCCGGCGTCCACGACCGCGTACCCGGTCACGGTGGTCCCGGGGTCGATCCCGAGGACTCTCACGTCAGCCCGTCAGCGCCGCCATCGCTTCGGCGTCGATGTCGAAGTTGGAGACCACCCGGGCGACGTCGTCCATCTCCTCCACCGCCTCGATCAGCCGCAACAGCGGCTGCGCGTCCTTCCGCTCGACCTTCACCGTGTTCTTCGGGATCAGGGCCAGCTCGGCGCCCGTCACCGCGATCCCCTTGGCCTTGAGCCGCTCCTGGACCGTGTGCAGCGCCGCGGGCGGCGCCGTCACCAGGATCACGTCGCCGTCACGCACCACGTCGTCGGCGCCGCCCTCGAGCGCCGCCTCCATGGTCGCGTCCTCGTCGGCCTTCGCGGCGTCCACCGTGATCTGCGCCTTGCGGTCGAACATCCACGCCACGGCGTTGGCCCCGCCCAGGGTGCCGCCGTAGCGCGAGAAGGCGTGCCGGATCTCGGCCACGGTCCGGTTCGCGTTGTCGGTCGTCGCCTGCACCATGATCGCCGCCCCGCCCGGCCCGTAGCCCTCGTAGGTGACCTCCTCGTACTGCACGCCCTCGAGCTCGCCCGTGCCCTTCTTGATGGCGCGGTCGATGTTGTCCCACGGCATGTTATCGGTCTTGGCAGCGTCGATCGCGGCGCGCAGCCGCGCGTTGCCGGAGGCGTCGCCGCCCCCCTGCTTCGCGGCGACAGTGATCTCGCGGATCAGCTTGGTGAACGCGGCGCCGCGCTTGGCGTCGGTCACCGCCTTCTTCCGCTTGATCTGCTTCCACTTGCTGTGACCGGCCATATGATCAGTCGTCAGTTGTCAGTCATCAGAGGCTGCATCCGCTTGGAACTTATAACTTGACGTTGCGACTCCGCCACGGGTACCATTCGGCCCCATGCCGCGAATCGCCCCGATCGTCTGCCTGCTTGCCCTGGTCGCCGCCTGCGAGCGACCCCGCGAGGAGACGCGCGCCCGCGCGCTCGCGGCGCACGTGCTGCGGGACATGCTCGCGTATCCCGCATCCACCCTGGTGAGCTTCGCCGCGGGCGAAGAGGCGGGCGAGGTCGTCCTCAGCACGCCCGCCCCGGTGGACTCGGTGACCGCGTGGTACCGGACCGTGTTGCGGCTGAACGGGTGGGAGCTGCGCCAGGACCAGCGGCGGCCCGACGGCGCACGGGTCATCTACGCGATCAAGGGCGACCGGCCGCTGTGGATCACGCTGCGGCAGACGTCCGGCGCGCCGGGGACGACCTACACCCTGATCGGCGCCGACGTCGTGGCCGACACGGCCGGCACGGAGGAGGGCGCCGCGGGCGACACGGCTCAGCGCTCCGGGTCGAGCATGTCCTCGAACCGCATCCAGCGACGGTAGAAGTAGAGGTCCACGAACCCCGTCGGGCCGTTGCGGTTCTTCGCCACGATCAGCTCCGTGGCGCCCTCCACGCCGTATCCCGGGTTGTACATCTCCTCACGGAACAGCGACAACACGACGTCGGCGTGCTGCCGCACGGCGCCGAGGTGGCCGTAGTCGTCCAGTGACGGCCGCGGGTCGGGGCGCGTGCGGTCGAACCGCGGCAGCTGGGCCACGACGAGCAGCGCGACGTGCCGCTCGAGCGCCAGCGCCTTGAGCCGCTTGAGCACCAGCGCCGTCTCCTCGTCCTGCGTGATGCGGCCCGCGTCCAGCGGCGGCGGCGCCAGCTCGAGGTAGTCGCAGATCACCAGCGCCGGCTCGCGCACGCCGTCGAACCGCTCGGCCAGCGCGTCGAAGTCCGGGGCGGCGAGGGGGAGCACGCGGAGCGGCAGCCCGCGGAGCCGCACCGCCGCCGCCCCGATGCCTGCCCGCGCCGCGTCGCCGAGCGGCGCGCCGCGCAGCTCGTCCATCGTGACCCGGCCCTCGATGGCGAGAGCGCGCTCCATGAGGCGCTCCTCGTCCATCTCGCCGGACGCGAGGGCGACGCCGAGCCCCTGCTGCGCCACGCGCAGCGCCAGCCCGAGCGCCAGGGGCGACTTGCCCACGCCCACGTCTCCGCCCAGCACGATCAGGTCGCGGCGTCGCAGGCCCCCGCCGAGCAGCTTGTCGAGCGAGCCGAAGCCGGTGGGAACGGTGTCGCCGGCGAGCGCGCCGGGTGGGCGCTCATCCACGCGCTGCACGAGCGACTCCAGGGACAGCCGCGGCTCGATGTGGCCTGCCGCCCGACGCGAGGGGGGCGGGGGGTCCGGCTCATCGGCTCACAAAGGTACGCGGGCGGCGCGCGCCGCGGTGCTGACGGCGTCGCCCGCGTCGGCGCCCAGTACGTCTCGTGCGGGCGCGACGAGCTGCCCCAGCGCGAGGGCGGCGGCCTCCGTCGTGGCCGGCAGCAGGTGGTGCCGCGCCGCCGCGAGCGCGCGTTTGAGGGGCGCCGGCAGGGCGAGACCGCCCAGGCGCGTCTCGAGCGCCTGCAGCCGCCGCC
>CAZVSO010000220.1:0-3336 GCA_964629425.1 uncultured Gemmatimonadaceae bacterium | reverse complement strand
GCCAAAGTACGGGCACGGGGGCTCGGTCCGGAGGGGCGACGGCGTGTCGATCCGCTCGACCTGGCCTCGAGCGAACCGCGGCCGGACCTGGGTGACCCGGACGTCGAGCCGGTCCCCGGGCACCCCGCCCGGGACGAACACGACGTAGCCTCCCGCCCGGGCGACGCCTTCCCCCCCGAACGCGAGGTCGACGACATCGACGGTCAAGAGATCGCCGCGGCGCGCCTGGGCCATGATGCCCTGTATGCTACGCCTCCGCCCCAGGGGCGTCAACGCGCAGCGGCGGCGCATCGCCGAAGCGTGGGAGCCGCATCGCTCGGCCCGCGCGGTCGCCCCGGACCGGCCGCGACCAACGGGCCGGAGGACTGGTACCGGTCGTCGTAGAGCCTCGGGCTCCGGGCCCTGGCGGGAGCTGGGCAACCGCGGGGCGCCCCCTTCGACGACCGGGACCTCAGGCGGGCGCCCGTGCCCGGGCGTCGCGCAGCATCTCACTCAGCACGCACGCCGGCGTGCAACGTGCAAATCAAAGGGGTGCGGCTCTTTTGCGTAGGCACGGATTCCTCGATCTGACAGCAACTTAGCCACCTCCGAGGGTCAGCATCGCGGTCACTTCGGGCGGCACGTGGATAGCCAACCCGGTTCGGAGTGCAGGACCGCCCCGCCCCGGCCCATCCCTGGCCAGCCCGGCACGGAAATTGGGGCTGGACATTTGCGCGGCTCTTCGCTACGGTGGGGTGGGAAGGAGGAAGCCACGCGATGCGGGGAGCGAGACGGTTCGCGGGCCGAGGGTTTGGACCGAAGGATCTCACCCTGATCCGAGAGTTGGTGAACGACTGCGGAGGGTTGAGCCGGATGGAACTGGCGGCGACCGTCTGCGAGCTGCTGCACTGGCAGCGGCCGAGCGGCGCGTTGAAAGCGCGGGAGTGCCGCGAGTTCCTGGAGCAGCTCGACGCCCGTGGGGAACTGGCCCTGCCGGCGAAGCGGGCGGGGCGGCCGGTGGGCTCGCGCACGCGCGTCCCCTCGACCCCGCAGGGCGACCCGGGCGTGCGGCTCGTCGGCACCGTGCACGACGTCGAGCCGCTGCAGGTCGAGCCCGTCGGGCAACCCGAGCAGCACGCGCTGTTCCGGGAGTTGGTGGGGCGCTACCACGACCTTGGGCACCGCGTGCCGTTCGGGGCGCACCAGCGCTACCTGGTGTACGTGTCGCGGCCGGCGCGGGCGGTGGTGGGGGCCCTGCAGTTCTCGAGCCCCGCCTGGCGGATGGCGGCGCGCGACCGGTGGATCGGCTGGGACGACGCCACCCGGGCGCGGAACCTGCAGCATGTCGTGAACAACAGTCGGTTCTTGCTGGTGCCCTGGGTCGCGGTGCAGAACCTGGCGAGCGCGGTGCTGGCGCGTGCGGTGCGCCAGCTCGTCGTGGACTGGCCGCGCCGCTACGCGGTCGAGCCCTGGCTCCTCGAGACGCTCGTGAACACGCGCCGATACTGGGGCGACTGCTACCGCGCCGCGAACTGGGTCGCCGTGGGCGAGACGACCGGGCGGGGACGCATGGACCGGCACCGGCACCGGGTGGGCGAGGCCCCGAAGACGGTCTTCGTGTATCCTCTGCTCAGCGACGCCACCCGGCGGCTGCGGGAGGCCTGAGCGATGCTGGCCGCCCGGGTGGAAGTGCCCACGGATCCGTACGCGATGGCCGACGCACGGTACACGGACGTGAAGCAGTACCTGGCCTCCGGCAAGGCGCGCGCGCTGAGCGAAAGCGCCCTCGAACGGGAGCTGGAGCAGCGCGGTCATGAGTTGCTGCGCCAGTTGATGCAGGCGCACCTGGACACCCGCGGTCCCGGCGAGGTGGCCGGGCCGGTGACGGACGCCGACGGCGTCGACCGGCCCGAGCGGCGAGCCCACGCGCGCAACCTGGAGACAGTGTTCGGGACCGTCGAGGTGCAGCGTCTGGGCTACGCGCGCGAGGGCCGGGAGAGTCTGCACCCGCTCGATGCGGCGCTGAACCTGCCGCCCGAGCTGTACTCCTTGGAGGTGCGGCGACGGGTGGCGAAGGAGGCGGCGAAGCGGTCGTTCGAGGAGGTGGTGCTGGCGGTCGATGAAGGGACGGGCGCCGAGGTCCCGAAGCGCCAGGTCGAAGCGCTCGCCCGGCGCGCGGCCCAGGACTTCGAGGCGTTCTACGCGGCGCGGCAGGCGCAGGCCCGGGCGGAACCGGGACGCGGCTCGGTGCTGGTGCTCAGCGTCGACGGCAAAGGGGTGGTGATGCACAAGCAGGACTTGCGCGCGGCCACGCGCAAGGCCGCCGAGCGGCGCCGCCGCAAGCTCTTCAGTCGCCGGACGAAGGGCGAGAAGAGCCAGTCCAAACGCATGGCGACGGTGGCCACGGTGTACACCGTGGCGCCGTTCGTCCGCACCCCGGAGGAGTTCCTGCGCACCCTCATGCGGCGCGAGGACGACTCGGGCGCGAAGCCACCGGCCGCCGCGCGGCCGCGGCCCGAAGCCAAGCGGGTCTGGGCGAGCCTGAAGCAGGAGCCGCAGGAGGTGATCGAGGAGGCCGTCCGGGAGGCCGAGAGTCGGGACCCGGACCACCGCCTGCAGCGGGTGGTGCTGGTCGACGGGGCCGAACGTCAGCTCCAGCACCTCACCGCGATCACGGCGGCGTACCACCTCACGCCCACCGTGATCGTGGACATCATCCACGTGGCAGAGTACGTCTGGAAGGCGTCGCTCGCCTTCCACACGGAGGATGCACCGCAGCGGGAGTGCTGGGTCTGGGACCGGCTGACGCAGATCCTCGACGGCAAGGCGGTGACGGCGGCGGCGGCGATGCGCGGCAGCGCGACGCGGCGAGGGCTCTCCGCCGAGAAGCGCGCGCCGGTCGATACCTGCGCCAACTACCTGCTCAAGTACGCCCCCTACCTGCGCTACGACACCTGCCTGGCGGCGGGGCTCCCCATTGCCTCCGGGGTCATCGAGGGCGCGTGCCGGCACTTGGTGCGCGATCGAATGGAACTCACCGGCGCCCGCTGGCGGCTCGAGGAAGCCGAGGCGGTGCTTCGCTTGCGCGCCCTGTACGTGAGCGGCGACTTCGAGGCCTACTGGGTCTTTCATGAAGCCCGCGAGTACGAGCGGAGCCACGCCCAACGATACGCCGGCGGCCAGGTGCCGCCCGTGACGGCGCCGCCCGCCCCCGAACCGCGACCCCGCCTCCGTAGAATCAGGTGACCGTCCCGTGTCCATCCGCGCGCAAGGTGGTCAGTCTACGCAAAAGAGCCGCACCCATATCTTTGGTCGTGCGGACTGAGCCGTGGAGGATGGTGGCGAACCCTCCGATGA
>CAZVSO010000219.1:0-3387 GCA_964629425.1 uncultured Gemmatimonadaceae bacterium | reverse complement strand
CCCTCGCGCAGGACCTGGAGCGTGTAGGCCAGCTCGACGTCGCCGGTGAGAATCACCACCAGCACGTCGCCCGGGCCGAGCTTGTAGTCGGGCGGTACCGGGCCCGAGAGGAGCGGCAGGAACTGGGTGCTCGTACGCCGGAACACGTCCACGCCGAATACGCGGCTCCGCAGCGCCAGCACGGCGGGCCGCACGGCGATCAATCCCGTGTCGACCGGCAGGAGCCCGTGGGCCAGCTCGATGGGCGGGAGGCCGAGCGCCTGGAATCCGGCGAGCTCGAGCGGCGCGGGCGCGCCGCCGGGTGCCGCGGCGCCGAGGTACTGATCGAGCAGCGACTCCGGGTATCCCGCCGCCCGGAGCCGCGCGCGCACCTGCTCGGGGCTCAGGCCCGACGCGCCGAGGCGGGCGCGGATGGAATCCGTCAGCGCGGGTTGCTGCTGCAGCGCCTGCTGGACCTGGGCGGGAGAGGGCACCTGCGCTGCGGCCGGCGGTGGAGCCAGGACGAGCAGGAGTGCCCCGACGGCCCAAAGCGGGATGGCGGGTGGAGAATGTGCGAGGCGCGCGGCGCGGCCAGGCGACGCGGCGCGGGACAACGTCATGCGGGCGGCCTTCCCACGAGGGCGAAAAGAGCCAGGCGCGGTAAGATGTTGGCTAACTGACGGGGTGTCAACGAGAAACGGGACGACCGGCGGGGGGGGCCTAGCGCAGGGGGAGCATTGACTAATTGATTGATAACTGTTAATAATCGAGCATTGCCCGCACAGGAGTTCTCGATTCGTGGCGAAAGTCGTGGCCATCTCGTTCCCCGATGCGCTCCCGGCGGTAATCGACGCCGAAGCCAGGCGCCAGCGGCGCTCGCGCAGCTGGATCGTGAGTGAAGCGGTGCGCCGCTACCTGGTCGGGCCGCACGTCGAGGTCGGGGCGACGTTCGAGCGCGGCCGCGACCTGACGCTGCTCGAGGGTCTGGCGCTCGACCACACGGCCCGCGCGCGCGAGGCGGAGCAGCTTTGGGAGGAGGGGTGGCGGTTCACACCGCCGGCCGAGCCGTTCGTGCGGGTGTTCGAGACCGAGGCGGAGATCGACGCCTGGAAGCGGAGCCCGGAGAGTCTCCGCGTGGTCCACCCTACCGCAGGTCGTGTGGCGGAGCGGGACATTCTCGCGCGGGTGGTGCAGGTGTGTGGACTACTGAACCGGCACGACGTGCGCTACGTCCTGATCGGCGGGGCGGCCTTGAATCTGCACGGCGTGCTGCGCGCCACGAAGGACGTGGACGTCCTGATCGAGCCGACGGTGGACAACGCGACCCGCGCGCTGCTCGCGCTCAAGGGGCTCACGTTCGGCATCGCGCGGGAGCTCGACCCGAAGCACGTAGCGTCGCGGCCCTTCACGATCGTCGGTGACACGCCCCGCGTTGATCTGCTCACGGTGGCGTGCGGCGTCACCTACCAGGAGGCGATCGGCGCCTGTGTGCCGGTCAAGGTCGAGGGCGTAGCGGTACCACTCGCCGATATCGATACGCTAATTCGCACGAAGCGAACGAGCCGGCCCTACGACGCCGGAGACATCCTGGAGCTGGAACGGCTGCGGGAGCTCGGTGGTTGAAATTTGAAATGAGGAATGCCGCGTGCGGCGCGGCGTGATGCCGTAGGCCGCACTTCCCTGTTTCACAAGAGCGCTCGATAGACATCCGCCGTCAGCTGCGCAGTCTTCCGCCACGTAAACTCGCGGGCGCGCGCCCGGCCCCGCTCGACGAGCACCTCGCGGCGGTCGTCGTCGTCGGCAAGATCGGTCAGCGCCTCGGCGTAGGCCGCGGGCTCGCGCGCGGCGACGATGACGGCGGCGTCGCCGCCAACCTCACGCAGCCCGCCTGCCCCCGAGGTGACGACGGGGAGCCCGGCGGCGAACGCCTCGAGCACGGGGAAGCCGAACCCCTCGTACAGCGAGGGGAAGAGCAGGACGTCGGCGGCGCGGTAGGCGCGGCGCAGCGTGGCCTCGTCGGCCGCCCGCACGCTCCGCACCACCGGACGCAGCTCGAGCCGCTCCACCAGCTGCTCCTGCTCACCCGTGAGCCGGCCGCCCACCTGGAGCAGGAATGCGTCGACGCCCTGCTGGCGCAGGCGCGCCACCGTATGGATCACGAGCGGAACGTTCTTGCGCTCCACGGTGCTGCCCACGTGCAGCACGACGAACGCGGCGTCGGGGATGTGCCAGTCGTTGCGGCCGCGCGTCCGCGCGCCGGGCGCCTCCGAGAACATGGCGCGGTCCACGCCGAACGGCACGACGCGGATGCGGCGGTCGTCGCCCAGCCAGGTGGCCAGCTCGCCCCGGAGCCACTCGGTCCCCACCAGGTAGGCGTCGGCCTGGCGCAGGGCCTTGAGCGCGCCGGCGAGCACGTGGTTGCGCACCCGCTGCTCCCACCCGTCGCCCGGGGACCGCAGCAGGATCACCGGCATGAGGTCGTGCACCGTCACGACGACGGGCCGGCGCTGCGCGCTCGACAGCATGTGCGCGTATCCGTGATCCAGGATGTGGACGAGATCGGCCCGCCGCGCCTCGCGTCGCAGGCGGAACGGGTAGAAGAAATACCGCGCGGCGTAGCGATGGGGCTCGTGCAGCGGACCGGGCAGCACCACGCGCGAGGGGTCCACCGGTGTGGTCCACCACGCGGCGAACGCGCCCGACGGGCGGCGACCGTCCGGCGTGGGGTCGCGCGTCAGCGCCCCGATGTGCGCCGCCAGCCGCACCTCGAAGCCCGAGTCGCCCGACTCGAGCCAGTCGTGCAGGCGATGGGCGTACTTGTCCATCGCCGGCAGGCGCTCGAGAGGCAGGTCGGGGACTAGCAGGACGCGGCTCACGGATGTGTCTTCAGACTGTTCCAGAACTCGAGTGTGCGTTCCGCAACCGCATCGTTGCTGAAGAGCTGCATCGCGCGCTGGCGCGCCTGTTGCGCGAGCGGGCGCCGGATGCCGTCGTCGGCGACACGCCGCAACGCTTCGGCGAGTCGCTCCAGGTTCCCGGGTGGCACGACCAGGCCGGCGTCCCCGATGAGCTCGGGGATCACGCCCGTCGCGGTCCCGATGACGGCGACCTCGTGCGCCATCGCCTCGAGCACCAGGTCTCCCGCCCGCTCCGTGCGCGCCGCGGCCTGGTCGGCGGGCAGCACGAGGACGTCGAGCTCGGGCCACAGACCCGCGACGTGACCGGCCGGGAGCGCGCCGGCCCAGCGGATGCGCGGCGCGAGGCGCAGCCCGAGGGCGAGCCGTTCGAGCGACTCGCGCGCCGGTCCTTCACCCACAATGGTGAGCCGCCAGCGCTCGCCGCGGTTGCTCGCGAGCGCCTGCAGCAAGGTATCGAGGCCCTTGCCCCGCACCAAGCGGCCCATGTAGG
>CAZVSO010000218.1:0-3429 GCA_964629425.1 uncultured Gemmatimonadaceae bacterium | reverse complement strand
CCACGGCGCTGGTGCGGTCGAGGAGCTGGGTACAGCTGTTTTAGGTGATCTAAGTCATTTTCCCAGAGATACTTGTTCGTCAGGCTTCAAGTAGCTTCGAGGCTTGACAGGATAAGGGGCGGGGCTTACTGTAGTTTGCCCTCGCCCCCTCTTTGTCTCTAACCCCAAGGGATCATGGCCCTTTTCGGCTTTTTGGGCGGCAAGACGACCACTGTTGGGCTGGATATCGGCTCGGGGATCCTGAAGCTGGCGGTCGTGGACCATGGCGGCCGCGAGCCGGAGCTCATCAAGGTGGCGACGACGGAGGTGGCGGCCGACGCCATCGTCGAGGGCGAAGTCATGGACCCCGGCATGGTGGCCGAGGCCATTCGCTGGCTGTTCAGCACGGCGGGCGTGAAGCAGAAGACCGTGGTGACGGCCGTCGGCGGACGCGACGTGATCATCAAGAAGATCCAGATGGACCGCATGAAGGAGTCGGAGGCGCGGGAGGTGATCCGCTGGGAGGCCGAGCAGCACGTGCCCTTCGATATGGCCAACGTGGAGCTCGACTTCCAGATCCTGGATCCCTTCGACGAGGGCATCCAGATGAACGTCCTCCTGGTGGCGGCCAAGCGGGAGCTGCTGGAGAGCCGGGTGAGCCTCCTGGCCGAGGCTGGGCTGAAGGCCTCGATCATCGACGTAGACGCGTTCGCGATCCACAACGCCTTCGAGATGAACCATCCCGACGGGATGCGGGGCGTCGTGGGGCTGGTCAACATCGGGCACGAAGTGACCAACGTGAACATCCTCGAGGACGGGGTGCCGGTGCTGACGCGGGACCTCTCGGTCGGGACCCGCCGCTTCCGCGAGGATCTGCAGCGCGAGAAGGGGCTCTCGGCTGAGCAGTCGGAACAGGTGATTCAGGGACAGACGTCGAGCGCGGATCTGGCGTCGTACGTGGACGCTCGTGGGGAGGAGATCGCGGTCGGGGTGGAGCGGGCGTCGGCGTTCCTCCAGACGGCGTCGCGCTCGGCGGGCGGGCTGACGCACGTGTACACCAGCGGGGGCGGGGCCCGCATCCCGGGGTTGAACGAGGCGCTCGGCACCCGGCTCCGGGTACCGGTCGAGGCCGCGAATCCCGTGCAGCGGTTGAGCGTGCGCAGCGCGGTGTTCGAGTCGGTCGCGGTGGACGAGCTCGCCCCGCTGCTCATGTTGTCGGTCGGGCTCGCGCTGAGGCGCGCTGCATGATCGAAATAAACCTCCTGCCCAGCCGGAAGCCCCCGAAGACCAAGTTCAAGTTTGCGGTGCCGGGGCTTGGCGCGCTGATCAGCCAGGTGCGCGACCCGTGGTTGATCGCCGCGGTGCTGGCGTGGGCGGCGGTGGGGGGTGGGGCGGTCGCGCTCTCGGTCGTGGAGCGGGGCCTGTTGCGCGGTCTGGAGAATCGCTTGGAGGAGGCGCGCGCCGAGCGCCGCCGCTTCGAGGCGGTGATCGTGCAGAAGCGGCAGCAGGAGCGGATCCGCGACTCGCTGGTCGTGGAGATCGGGGCGATCCGCGGCATCGACGGCGACCGCTACGTCTGGCCCCACGTGCTCGATCAGGTGACCAAGGCGCTGCCGCCCTACACCTGGCTGACCAACATCACGGCGCCCGCGGTGACCGCGACCGTCGCGGATACGGCGGACACGGCGGCGGCCCGGCAGATCAGGGCGGTGATCACCGGGCGCACGGTGGACATCCAGGCGTACACCACGTTCCTCCGCCAGCTCACGGCGTCGCCCTGGCTCACGGACGTGACCCCGGCGGCGACCAACACCCAGATCGAGCAGGATCGGCCGGTGACCGAGTTCAGCGTGTCGGTCACGTACAAGGTGGCGGACTCCGTGTACATCCGCACGGTGCCGCTGCTCCAGTCGGTGAGGTAGGCCATGGCGTTCGGGCTCCCCTCGGATCAACGCAGCCAGACGATGTTCATCCTCGTCGCCGTGGCCCTGGCGGGCGGGTACTTCTTCTGGACGTACGTGCACGGGCCGGTGCGGACCCGGATGACGGAAGCGCGTGAGCAGATTCGCACCACCGACAGCATCGTCCGGCAGGCCAAGGCCGAGCTGGCGGCGGGCACGGTGGAGGGGTTGCGCCGCAAGGTGGACGAGTACCGGGCGATGGTGGCCTTGCTGCGCCGGCTGGTGCCGCAGCGCAACGAGGTCGCGGCGCTGATCGACGACATCTCGAACCGGGCCAAGGTGCGCGGCATCACCATCGGCACCATGACGCCGCTCGCAATCGAGGCGGGCACGCCATTCGATACGCACCGCTACCGGCTGGATGTCTACGGGCGGTACGACCAGATCGGCGAGTTCTTCACCGACATCGCGAGTCTGCCGCGCATCGTCGTGCCGTACCAGGTGACGCTGAAGCCCGCGAGCTCCACGACGCAGCGCTTTGTCGGGGACACGCTCGGCTCGCTGCTCGAGGCCTCGTTCATGATCCGGACGTTCGTGAAGACGCTGGCCCCGGCGACGGGGCAGGCGGGAGGGTAGGGCCCTGCGCGTCGTGTGCTCGTTCTTCGTCGGCGCCGCGATGCTCGCGGGGGTCGCCGCGGCGGCCGCGCAGGCCGGCGGCGACACGGTCCGGACGGGCGACTCGACCTCGGGGCCGCTGCTGCGGGAGCAGTACAGCTACGAAGGCGGTGGTCGCGATCCGTTCCGCTCCTTGATGCGGGCGGACAGCGACATGCGGCCGCTGATTGCCGATCTGAAGCTCGTCGCGGTCATCTACGACACCCGGTATCCCGCGCGCAGCGTCGCGGTGCTTCGCGACATCACCAACGGACGGCGCTATCGCGTGAAGGCGGGCGAGATCGTGGGGCGGCTCAAGGTCACCCAGATCCGCCCGCGGGAAATCGTGTTCACCGTGCAGGAATTCGGTTTCGAGCGGCAGCAAACGCTGGCGCTCAGGAAGCAGGAGGCAACCCCATGAAGCGCATCGCCCCCCTAGCGGCCCTGCTGGTCGCCGCCGCGCCCGCCCCCGTCGCCCTTGCGGGGGCCGGACCGGACGGCGAGGTCAGGACCGTCAGCGTGCTCCCGGCGGCCGGCAGTGTCGAGGTGGTCATCGAACTCAACGGCGTGGTGGAGGTGCGCGACTTCACGCTCCGTGCGCCCGACCGGCTGGTCATCGATCTGGTCGGCGCGCGGCTGCGCGCGCCGGTGGCGCCGTACGACGGGACGAACCGCGGCGGCGTGCGCAACATCCGCACCGGCCAGTTCCGGCCCGACGTCGTGCGCGTCGTGCTCGAGCTCGACGCCGTGGTCGACTATCAGGTGCGCCATGCCGACGGCCAAGTGCGGGTGCGGATCGGCACCGAGCGCACGGCGTTCCTGGCGTGGTCCAGCAGCCCCGGCGGGGCGGCCCGCGCGCCCGCCGCCGAGCCGACGGCGGCCGCGCGCGTCGCGC
>CAZVSO010000217.1:0-3451 GCA_964629425.1 uncultured Gemmatimonadaceae bacterium | reverse complement strand
GCGAAGTTCCCGCGGTCGCGCGCTTCGAGGCCCCGACTGTAGAGCAGGAACGCCTGGACGTCGCGGGTCGGCCGCTCCTGGATCGCCTGCCGCTCGGCCGGCGTGAGCGTGATCCCCATGCGCTGCACGAGCTGAAGCACCACGGTCTTCTCGATGTCGAACAGCTGGCGCAGCTGGTCCGACCCCGAGCCGGTGGCGGCGACTCCGCCGTCGCTCGTGCGCACCGCCGTCGCGTCGATGCGGAAGTTGGCGGTCGGCACCTCGCGGAACTGCCCCTGCACCACCTGGCCGGCACCCATGAGGCGGCCGGAGCGGGCCCCGGTCGCGGGGTCCACGCGGCCGGCGGCCGCGAGCTGCAGCTCATCGAGCAAGGCCTGGAGCCGCTCGCGCTCGACCAGCTTGAGCTGCTTGATCTGGGACAGGTCGGTCACGACGAGCGCCGCCAGCCCGCGCTCGAGCGGGCGGAGGGTCGTGTCCCGGCCGGTGTAGCGGAACGGCATCACGGCCACGGTATTCGGGTCGGGCGGGGTGGCGCTGAGCTGCGCTTCACGCGCCAGGGCCTGCCGCGCGGCGGCCTGCAGCTCGCGTCGCTCGAGCAGCACCACACGCCCGCGGATCAGGCGCTCCACGTCCTTGCTCTGCTTCGTGGCGGCGAGACCGGTGTAGACGGCCCGGGCCGAGTCGAAGTGCTGCAGCTCCTCGTAGGTGAGCGCGAGATACGCCTGCGCCTCGCCGTCCGCGGGGCGGGTCCGGAGCACGGTGCCCAGGGCGGCCCGCGCGTCGGCCCAGCGCGTCGTGCCGTAGTAGGCCCGGGCGAGCTTCAGGTTGATGTCGGGATCGTTCGGCTGCGCCGCGCGCTGTGCCTCGAGGGAGGCGACGTCCGCCGCGCTGACCGGGGCCGGCGCCCCACCGCGCGAGCACGCCGCAGCCGCAATTACGAGTGAGAGATGGAAGGGGAGCGTCGCGACCCGCATGAGACCCCGCCGAGAGGGGTTGCCGTAAGATCGCCCGCAGACCGGGGTCCGCAAGGGCAAAGTGACCGTCCCTTAATAGGATAAGCCCCCCGCCGAGGGGCAAGGACTTAGGTCACGAACCGCCTTGGGGGGGTCTTACGGCTGCCGTCTGGGGCAGCCCGGGGTCAGATCAGCGACCGGTAGAGATCGCGCAGGTGGTGTTCCCGCAGATCGCGCACCGACTGCCAGAGATCCTCTTCGGAAGCCGCGCAGAAAATCTCCGCGGTGGCGCGCTCCGCCTCGGTGTCGGGCTCGCCGAACAGCACGCGGCCGCGCCAGGTCCCGTCGTCGGGGCGGCGCACGATGAGGCGGACGGGAATGTCTTGTCCGTTGAAGCGGATTGGGAGGAGCGCTTGGACGGCCGCCTCGTGGGCGGCGCCACCGGACCGTGCCGGTTGTGCGGGCATGCCGAGCCGTTCGGGCTGGTTTGGGCAAAGATATGCGAAATCGACGGTTACGCAATACTCGGGAAGCGGGAAGAGGGAAGCGGGAAGGGTCCCTTCCCCCTACCCCACCTGCGGCCGCTCGACGCCAGCGGCGACTCCCCCCCTCTCGCGCCTGAGCGGGTGAACGACGGGCGGCGAGGGGCGGGGACGCTTCCCGCTTCCCCCTTCCCGGCCTTAGATCCGGAACGGTGCGGGCGCGAAAGTGAGCAGGAAGAGGATGAACAACGCCCAGGCGGCACGACGTCGAGGCGGATCCAGCTCCCGGTAGGCGTCGAGCAGCGGGGGATGGGCGAGCTGGCCGCGTGACAGGACCACCACGAGGAACCCCCACAGCAGCCAGCCTTTCCAGTACAGCCACCCCAACACCATGAGCGTGGCCCACAGGGCGAGGCCGGTGCGCCGGTGCCAACGCGGCGCGACGGCGAAGAGCAGATGCCCGCCATCGAGCTGTCCGATGGGCACGAGGTTGAGCATGGTGACGAACATCCCCACCCATCCCGCGAATGCGACCGGGTGGAGGAGAACCGCCGGGGAGTCGTCCGTCAGGGCGCGGAGCGCCAGCGTGATCGGGGAATCGCCCAGCGGGATGACCGTGGCGCCGAAGCGCACGACCATGCCGGTCAACCCCGACGCCGCGGGTAGCGGCTCGCTCAAGAGCAGGCCGGCGACCAGCACGGGGAGGGCGACGACGAACCCCGCGATGGGGCCGAGCGCGGCGACGTCCCACAGTTGGCGTCGGTCGGTGAGGACCGTGCGCAGCCGGATGAAGGCGCCCATCGTGCCGATGAAGGTCGGGACGAGCGGCACCGGGATGAAGTACGGCGGCGAGACGTCGAGGTTGTAACGCCGCGCCGTGACATAGTGCCCCAGCTCGTGCGCGAGCAGGATGCCGAGCAGGGGGAGTGAGAACGCGAGGCCTGGGCCGAACGTGGCGGCGGCTTGACGCACGGCGTCGGCGAGGAACCGGGCGGATGCGTCGTCGGGGATCGCGCCGGCGATCACGGCGCCCGCCCAGGTGGTGGTGGCGAGGGTGGCGAGGAACAGGGCGATATGGACCAGCCAGCGCTCGCGCGTGGGCGGGCCGAGGCGCCGGGTGAGGACGAGGTGCCGTCCCCCGGGCTCGTCCGACCAGTACCAGCTGCCGGTCCACGCCCGCAGCGCCTGGGCGAGCTCCGGGGACGGCGCGTCGTGTGCCCGATCTACAAGCGCATCAACGACTTCGCGGTCCCGGAGCTGGATCGTGCGCCAGGCGAGGAGATACCGGGTCAATTCCACGGTCGCTCTTGACGCCGGAGACGGCGAGGCCTACTATCTGTCTCGCACACCGCCACATTCCCAAGTTCTATCACGAGTCCACCCAGCCCCACCCCCGGTCCGGGGTCCCCACCAGCCGTCGCCCAACGGAGTCAGTAATACGTGGACATCACCGAACTGAAACGGAAGTCCGTCGCGGAACTGCACGCGATGGCCGAGAGCCTCAACCTGCAGAACTACTCGGGGCTCCGCAAGCAAGATCTGATCTTCCGCATCGAGCAGTCGCTGCTGGACACCGATACGGTGCTGCGCGGCGAAGGCGTGTTGGAGATCCTCCCCGAGGGGTACGGGTTCCTTCGCAGCCCCGACTGGAACTACCTCTACGGTCCCGACGACATCTACGTCTCGCCGAGCCAGATCAAGCGGTTCGACCTGCGCACGGGCGACACGATCATGGGGCAGGTGCGGCCGCCCAAGGATGGCGAGCGCTACCTGGCGCTGCTCAAGGTCGAGGTCGCCAACGGGGACGAGCCCGAGAAGGCGAAACATCGGGTCGCGTTCGACAACCTGCGGCCCCGGTATCCGGAGCAGCGCATCCGGCTGGAGCGCGCGGACAGCGACCTGTCGATGCGGGTGATGGACATTCTCTGCCCGATCGGCAAGGGCCAACGCGGCCTGATCGTCTCGCCGCCCAAGGCCGGCAAGACGATCCTGATGCAAAAGCTCGCCAACTCGATC
>CAZVSO010000216.1:0-3516 GCA_964629425.1 uncultured Gemmatimonadaceae bacterium | reverse complement strand
CGCGACGGCACTTCGGTGGCTCGCTGCGGGGCCGGCTCGTGCTCACGGGCGGGCTCGGCGGCATGGGCGGCGCGCAGCCGCTGGCCGCGACGATGAACGAGGGAGTGTGCCTGGCCGTAGACGTCGACCCGGCCCGCGTCGCGCGCCGGCTCGAGACCCGCTATCTGGACCGGGCGGCCGGGACGCTGGACGAGGCGGTTCGGCTGTGCGAGGAGGCGCGGGGACGCGGGCACGCGCTGTCGATCGGCCTGGTCGGCAATTGCGCCGAGGTGCTGCCGGCGCTGGTCGCCCGCGGCTTCCTGCCAGACGTGCTCACCGACCAGACGTCGGCCCACGACCCGCTCAACGGCTACGTGCCGGCCGGCCTGCCGCTGGCCGACGCGCTGGTGCTGCGCCGCGAGCAGCCGGACGAGTACCTGCGGCGGGCGATCGACAGCATCGTGCTGCACGTGCGGGCCATGCTCGACCTGCGGCGACGCGGAGCGGTGACCTTCGATTACGGCAACAACATCCGCACCGTCGCCGCCGACGCGGGGCTCCCCGACGCCTTCCAGATTCCCGGCTTCGTCCCCGAGTACATCCGCCCCCTCTTTTGTGAAGGGCGTGGCCCCTTCCGCTGGGTCGCGCTCTCAGGCGAGGCCCGCGACCTGCACCGCACCGACGACCTGGTGCTCGAGCTGTTCCCGGACGACGTGCCTCTGCGGCGCTGGATCGCGCTCGCGCGGGAGCGGGTCGCGTTCCAGGGCCTCCCCGCGCGCATCTGCTGGCTGGGGCAGGGCGAGCGGGCCCGCTTCGGGGTCGCCCTCAACCGCCTGGTGCAGCGCGGCGAGCTGGCGGCGCCGATCGTCATCGGCCGCGACCACCTCGACACCGGATCGGTGGCGTCGCCGTTCCGCGAGACCGAGGCGATGCTCGACGGGTCCGACGCCGTCGCCGACTGGCCGATCCTGAACGCGCTGCTCGCCACCGCGTCGGGCGCCGCCTGGGTGTCGTTCCATCACGGCGGCGGCGTGGGCATCGGGAACTCGCTGCACGCGGGCCAGGTCATGGTGGCCGACGGGACGGCTTCGGCGGCCCGGCGCCTCGAGCGCGTGCTCACCAACGATCCCGGGCTCGGCGTTGCCCGGCATGCCGACGCCGGCTATCCCACCGCCCTCGACACCGCCCGCCGCCACGGGATCCGGCTGCCGATGCGCGAGGCCGCCGACTGAGCCTGCTGCTCGCCGGCGCGCGCCAGGTCGTCACCTGCCGGGGCCCGGCGCGGGCGCGCCGCGGGCCCGAGCTCGCGGACCTCGAGATCCTGACCGATGCGGCGGTGCTCATCGAGGGCGACCGCATCGCGGCCGTCGGCCCCTATCGGGAGCTGCGCGAGCGCGCCCCGCGCGCCACCGAGCGCGACGTCGGCGGCGTGCTGTTCCCCGGCTTCGTGGACTGCCACACGCATGCGGTGTTCGGGAGCCCCCGCCTCGACGATCACCAGCGCCGCGCGCTGGGCGCGGACTACAAGGCCGTCGCGGCCGCGGGCGGCGGGATCCTGGAATCGGTGCGTGACGTGCGCGCGCGCGCCGAGGACGAGCTGGCGCGGCTGACGGGCGCGCGACTCGCCGCGCTGCTCGCCCACGGCAGCACCACCATCGAGGTGAAGTCCGGGTACGGGCTGGACCTGGCCACGGAGCTGAAGCAGCTGCGCGTCGTGCGGCGCCTCGCCCCCGAGATCGGGGCGAGCCTCATGCCGACCTTCCTGGGCGCGCACGAGGTGCCGCCCGAGTACCGCAGCCGCCGCGGCGCTTACGTGCGATTGGTGTGCGAGGAGATGATCCCCGCCGTGGCGCGCGAGCGGCTGGCAACGAGCTGCGACGTGTTCTGCGAGCCCGGGGTGTTCACCCTCGCCGAGGCGCGCGCCGTGCTCATGGCCGCGCGCGGCCACGGTCTGGGGCTCAAGCTGCACGCGGACGAGCTGGACGGGGCCGGGGGCGCGGAACTGGCCGCGGAGCTGGAGGCGCTCAGCGCGGATCACCTCGGGGCGGTGTCCGACGCGGGCATCCGGGCGCTGGCCGCGAGCCAGACCGTGGCGGTCCTGTTGCCGGCGACCATGACCTTTCTGGGGAAGCGACACCAGGCACCGGCGCGCCGGCTCATCGACGCCGGCGCCGCGGTGGCCCTGGCCACCGATTTCAACCCGGGCTCCTCGCCCACTCCCAGCCTTCCGCTCGTCATGGCCCTCGCCGTCTCGCAACTGGGCGTGCGGCACGCCGAGGCGGTGACCGCCGTAACCGTCAACGCCGCCGCGGCCCTCGGCCTGGCGGCTGACCGGGGCCAGCTCGCCCCCGGTTTTCGGGCCGACGTGGTCGCGCTGGGCGTGTGCGACTGGCGGGAGGCCGCGTACTGGATGGGGGCGAATCTCGTAAGCGGCGTGTGGACAGGGGGTTCGGCTTGTTCCGGCCTCCCGGTCCCGGTATGTTTAGGCCTCGATGTCAAAGCTCGAGCGACTTAAGGACCGCGCGAAGGCCCTGGAGGCCAAGGACCACCGGGGGGCCATCGAGGCGTGGCAGGAGGTGCTCCGGGAGCAGGAGTCGGGCGGGTATTCCAACCCCGACGTCTCCGTGTTCAACCGGATCGGCGACCTCTACCTGAAAATGCGGGATCCGGCGCGCGCGGCCGACAACTACGAGCGCGCGGTGGACCGCTACGCCGAGCTGGGGTTCTACAGCAACGCCATCGCGATGTGCAACAAGGTGCTGCGCAACGCGCCGGCGCGACAAACCGCCTACCTGAAGCTCGCCAAACTCTACGCGGCGAAGGGCTTCGTGACCGAGGCCAAGCAGAACTTCGTCGAGTACGCCGAGCGGATGCAGCGCGCTGGCAAGATCCAGCAGGCCTTCGCCGCCCTCAAAGAAATCACCGACTTGTCGCCCGCGAGCGACGACCTGCGGGCGATGCTCGAGGATCACATGCGGATGTACGGCGAGCCGGGGCGGAAGAGCGGCACCGTGCCGGGGGGGCCGGGTGCCGCGCGCGCGTCGACCGCCCTGCCGGGCGCGCCCGCCGCGACGAAGCCGGGACGTCCGCCGCGCAAGTCATCGCAATTGGTCTTCATAAACGTCGACGAGCCGCCGCAGGCGAAGGGCAAGCCTGGCTCGCCCGCTGGGGCACCGGGGGCCCGGACCGCCGCGCCACCGCCGCCCGAGCCTGTGCGTCTCATCGAGGAGGTGGAGCCGGAGCCGGAGGTTCCGTTCGGCATCGAAGCGACCAGCCTGGCCGCCGACGACGATGCGACGTCCCCGGGCAGCCGGCTCGATGGGCTGGAGGCCACGCACACCGAGATGGGCGACGCCCCCACTGCGCCGTCGCTGCGCGAGGAGGTAATGGCGGACGAGCTCGAGCAGATGGTGGACTTCGAGCCGACGGCCGCGGAGGATCCGCCACCGAGTCGTGCGGCCCCGCCGCCGGGCCGGGCCGCTCCTCCTCCCGTCCGACGCGTGGGTCCGCCGCCTGCGGTGCCGCGGGGCGCCGCGC
>CAZVSO010000215.1:0-3626 GCA_964629425.1 uncultured Gemmatimonadaceae bacterium | reverse complement strand
CTCGCCTGCGGCCTCGTGAAGCCCGGTGCGGGAGGAGCGCCCCGGTACGCGGCGCGGGACCTCGTGGCGCTGTACGAGGAAGAGGGGCCGCGGATCTTCCGGCAGTCCCTGCTGCAGCGCCTCGCCACACTCGGCAGCTTCCTTTCGTCCAAGTATCCGGCCGACAACGTTGAGCCCGTGCTGCGGCGCTATTTCGGCGAGACACGGCTCGCCGAGGCGCTGACCGACGTGATCGTGCCGAGCTACGAGCTGGAGGGTCGCATCCCGTGGTTCTTTCGCAGCCGCCGGGCCCGCACGGACCAGCGGTACAACTTCCGCATGTGGGAGGTCGTCCGAGCCACGTCGGCGGCCCCCACCTACTTTCCGCCGCTCCGGCTCGAGGCGCTGGGTCCCGATCCCGACAGCGACCGCGGCTACTACGCGCTGGCGGACGGCGGCCTCTTCGCCAACAATCCCGCGATGTGCGCGTATGTCGAGGCATTAAGCCAGACGCCCGCTCCCGCCGACATCCTGATGATTTCCATCGGGACGGGCCAGACCATGACGCCGATCCACTATCGCGACGCGAAGGGCTGGGGCCGGTTCGGCTGGGCGCCGCGGATCCTCGACGTCGTGTTCGACGGGGTGAGCGACACGATCGACTACCAGCTGACGCGGCTGCTCCGGCCGGCGGGTGTCGCGCTCCGCCGCTACCGGCTCCAGGCCGAGCTCGCGCCGGGCCAGGATGCACTGGACGACGCGCGCCCCGCGAACATCGCGCGACTGAAAGGGGTGGGGGCCGAGATCGTGCGGCAGAACGACGCGGCGATCACGGCGCTGGCGCGGGAGCTGGCGGGCAGCTCCTGAACGACACCGAGGGAGGAGACGTCATGCGCGCACTGAGCGGAGCAGTGGTGGGCCTGCTGTGCGGTGCTCTCTGGCCGGCGCCGGCCACGGCGCAACTCTCGCCGCAGTTCGCGGCCGTCAGCGGTGCAGGCCTGTACGCGTCGCTGGGCGGGGACGACTTCGAGACGACGGACGACGGGATCGGTGCCGAGGGCTCGCTGTGGTTTCGGATGGGCGACTCGTGGCTCCTCGGCGGCGGGGTGCAATACACGAGCCACCATGAGGGCTCCTTCGACACGAACATCGGGGTCCTCGGGATTTTCGCGGAGCCACGATACCGGTTCACGACGGGCGGCGGGAAGCCTACGCCGTTCGTCGCCGGCCGGCTGGCGTGGCTGCGGCAAAGTGGCTCGGTCGCCGGCACAGGATTCAACGCCACCGGGTTCCTGCTCGGTGGTGGCGGGGGAGTCGCGATCGGTCTCGGGACCCGGGTGGATCTGGAGGTCGAAGTCCTCTTGGGCCTGGTCTCCTTTGGAGACGTAACGGTGGGCGGATCGACGATGCCGGATACCGACACCAGCGGAACCGCTCTCGCGGCGCGGCTGGGGATCGCGTTCCGGCTGGGCGAGTGAGGCGCTGCCCGGCGACGCCGCCTCATGCGCCTCCGCCTCGCCACCCTGCGCGATGCTCCCGCCGTGGCCCGCGTCCACGTGGCCTCCTGGGATGTGGCGTACCGCGGCATCATGCCCGACGACGTGATCGCCCACACGACCATCGCCTGGCGCACCGGGTGGTGGAGCGCCGAGCTCGCGCGACACAAGTGGCCGGTGTTCGTGCTCGAAGAGCCTGGCCGGAACGGAGAGATCGTCGGGTTCTGCCACGTGACGGCGTCGCGCGATCCCGACGCCGACCCCCGGACGGTGGGCGAGATTCCCTCGCTGCACGTCCTGCCCCATCTCCGGGGGCAGGGGCTCGGCCGGATGTTGCTCGACCGGGCGCTCGCCGAGCTGCAGCACCGCGGCTACGCCGAGTGCACGCTGTGGGTGCTGGCGGAGAATCGGCCGGCGCGAGGATTCTACGAGAAGCTGGGATGGCGCCCCGACGGCGGGCGGATGCTGTACGGAGGGACGGACGTGCCGGAGGTGAGGTATCGGATCGGCGTGAGCCCGCGGCCGGTCACGGCGCCGCAGGGGCTTGTGAAGGGGATCGACAGCACGGTGGACCGGGAACCCGACCGCGTGTGAACTTCGCAGTCGCAGCCGCTACCCTTTCCCCTCGCCCTTTTCCCCATGAATTCCAGATTACGCCCGATCCCACGCCGTGGCCGGGGCGGCACGCCCCACCGCGCTCAGCGGCGCGGCAGTGCCAGCGCGCCCCGCCACGTCGTGAGGGCTGGGCGGGCGCCCCCGGCCCCGTCATACAGCCCGCAGTCCTTCCACAACCGAAACAGCGAGGCCCCGGGCAGGAACTGCAGCTGAGCGTCCCACAGGTCGTCGAAATCCCGCGTGAAGAACCACACGACGAACCCGGCCGACAGAGCTTCCGCATCCGCCAGCAAGCGCTCCACGTACCGGCGCTGGTTGGTGTCGTCGCTCGGGATCACGACCGGGTAGGGCGCCGTCACGTCCTCCGCCGGCCACCCGGTTTCCGAAACGACGAACGGCTTCGTGGGCGCCAGCGCCGCGAGGGCGGCGAAGTGGTCGGGGCGCAGTGCGAGAGGATCGGGCTGCACCGCGAAGGGGTAGGTGCTGACCGCAATCACGTCCGTGTACGGGATCACCTGCGCGATGGCGGCCGCCTGCCCGACGGGGTCGCCGTGGAACCAGTCGGCCTGCAGCGTGACGAAGATCGGCAGCGCGGGGTGGTCGGCCTTGACGCTCGCGTACACGGCCCGAGCGAGCGTCACGAACTTCGACCACCCGACGGGATCCGCCGCGGCCAGGATGTTCGCCTCGATGGCGTAGGCGAAATAGTCGGGCTCGAACACCGCGATCAGGTTCTTCGCGTGCGCGGTGAACGCCGCGATGACCTGGGGAGCGTCGAAGGACAGCGTGTCCCACGGCGGGACGAGCGGCTCGTTGCCCGAGGCACCGCGATGATCCGCCAGGCGATCGCGGCTCAACGCGATCGGGGTGATGGCGAGATACCGCAGGTGCCCGGCCGGAATGCTCGCCGCCTTGCGGGCGAGCTCGCCCACCCAGCCCGAGTCGTAGGGCGTGCCGGCGAGCGCCTCCTGCCATGGCACGCCGTCGTCGAAGTGCAGCACCACGAGATCCGCATCCCGGGCGATGACCGCGTAGGCGTCGGCCACGGCCTGGGCCGTGGCGGCGTGCGGGAAGTCGGTGAACCCGAGGGCGAAGCTGCGCGTCGCCCCCGGCCCCGAGCGCGAGTCCTCACACCCGCCCGCCGCCCAGACTGCCACGACCACCCAGGCGCACGACTTGGTCGTCTTGTGGAACGTGCTCATGCCGTGACCCGCTTTCGGTCCCGGAGCACGGCGCGTGCCGCGAGCCAGCCGGCGGCTCCCATCGTGCCGCCGCCTGGGTGGCACCCGGCGCCGCACAGATACAGCCCGGCGATCGGCGTCCGATACCGCGCCCATTGCCCGATCGGTCGCATGAACAGAATCTGGTCGAGTCCCAGCTCTCCGTGGTAGAGGCTCCCTTCGGTCAACCCGTAGTGCGCCTCGAGGTCGTCGGGGGTCAGCACCTGCCGGTGCAACACGAGGCGCCCGATGCCGGGAGCGTAGTCCTCCAGCGTGCGGATCGCGACGTCGCCGACGTCGGCACCACCCGTCCCCC
>CAZVSO010000214.1:0-3649 GCA_964629425.1 uncultured Gemmatimonadaceae bacterium | reverse complement strand
GCGGCAGGTTCGCTGCTGCTGACAGTTGACGACGGCAGCGGCGATTTGCAGTTCCGCGTGGCCGTCGGCGGCTCCGGTCAGGAATTGATCGGGTCGCGCCTGCCCGCCGGACGCGGCGCTGCAGTGCTCGTCGTGCAACACATGCCCCCGTCCTTCACCCGCAGCCTGGCCGAGCGGCTCGATTCGATGAGCCAGCTGCGCGTGTTCGAGGCCGCCGACGGAGGTGCCGTAACCGCCGACACGGCGTACGTGGCGCCGGGGGATTATCATATGCGGGTGCTGCACGGCCCGGACGGCCCGCGGATCGCGCTCGACCAGTCGGCCCCCGTATGGGGCGTCCGCCCCGCCGCCGACCCGCTGTTCCGCTCCGTGGCCGAAGTGTTCGGCCCGCGCGCGATCGGCATCGTGCTCACCGGCATGGGCCGGGACGGCGCGGCAGGCTTACGCGCCATCCACGATGCCGGCGGCGCGGGGCTCGCCCAGGACCGCGAAACCGCGGTGATCCCGGGCATGCCGACCGCGGCGGTGCAGGCGGGCGGTGTGGACGCGGTGTTGCCCCTGGGAGGAATCGCCGAGCGCGTCGCGGTCGAGCTGGCGCGACGCGACGTCCGGCTCGGCAGGGGGCGCCGCCCGTGAGGCACGGGTACGTGCTGGTGCGCGTCGCCGGCCGGCCCTACGGCCTGCCGCTCGGCGGCGTGCTCGAGGTGGCGGACCTGGGCGAGGTGCTGGACGTGCCGCGCTCGCTGCCCGCGGTGCGCGGCCTCACCCCGCTGCGGGGCCGGCTGGTCCCCCTGGTTCACCTGGGGGCGCTGCTCGCCGATCGCGCCGCGCCGCCCGATCGCGGCGGAACCGTCGTGCTCGTCCGCCTGGGCGGACGGGTCGTGGCGCTCGAGGTGGACGAGGCCGATGACGTGGTGCGCGAGGAGCCGCTGCCCGTCCCGCGCGGTGAATCGCTGCCGTGGGCCAGCGGCGTCGGGCGCGGCCGGGGCGGGAGCGGCGCCGGCGGGGGGGAACTCGTCCCGATCCTGGACCTGGACGCGCTGGGGGAGCGTATCGGATGACTGCGGGTGACGACGTCCAGCTGGTCGCCTTCAAGCTGGCGGGCCAGGACTTCGCGTTCAACGTGTTCCAGGTGGAGCGGATCCTGCGCTACGAGCCGCCGGCCCCGCTGCCCAAGGCCCCCGACTTTCTCGAGGGCGTGCTGCGCTACCAGGGCGGCGCGGTGCCGCTCATCGACCTGCGCAAACGGCTGGGCGTCGCGGCGCCGCTGCGCGACGACACCCGCACGATCGTCCTCGAGTCGGACGGCGGCCGCATCGGGGTCGTCGTGGATGCGGTGTCGGAGGTGATGCGTGTGCCGGCCGCGCAGGTGAGCCCGCCGCCACCCATCGTCAAGGGCCTCGCGGCCGACTACCTCCACGGCCTGGTCGTGCAGGATCGGCGGACCATCATCGTGCTGAACACCGCCAAGCTGCTCGCCTCGAAGGAGCGCATCCAGCTCGAGGCGGCGATGCGGGTCTCGGGCAAACAGCAGGCGGCGGTCTGATGCCCGAGTCGCCGATGGTCGCCCTCCGGGCGCAATACGATGCGATCGCCCGCAAGCTCGATGGCGTGGGCTCAGGCTCGGCGGAGCGCGAAGCGGTCAAGCGCGAGATCATCGCGTACTTCAAGCAGGTGGACGGCTTCCTCGCCGATCTGGGTCAGCTCAAGGAAGACATCCGCCGGCTCGTCGAGCGCTACAAGCAGCTCACCGCCGACGCCGAGGCCGACGCGGCGCCGCAGTTCACCGGGGTGGGCCCCGCCCTGCGCGCGGACCACATCGGTGCGTCGACCTACATCGAGAAGGGCTGGAGCCTGATCTCGCTGGGCGACCACGTGGGCGCGGTCCAGGCGCTCGAGAAAGCGCTCCAGCTCTCACCGGGGGAGACCCAGGCCGAGTCCCTGCTCGGCTGGGCGCAGATGCTGCACGGGGACTACGACGACGCGCTCCAGACCTTCCAGAAAGTCCTGATGAAGGAGCCGGCCAACTCGCTGGCGCGGATCAACGTGGGCTACATCTGCCTCAAGAAGCGTATCTTCGGCGAGGCGATCGAGCATCTGTCCAAGGCCATCCGGCTCGCCAACGACAAGAAGGCCACGCTCTACGCGCACTTCTACCTGGGACTCGTCTACCTGCAGCGCGAGATGTACGAGGACGCCCAGACGTTCTTCGCCAAGACGCTCGAGCTTGGCCCCAACCTGATCGAGGCCTACTTCGAGCTGGGGCGGGCGTACTGGTTCGCGGGCGACCGGGCACGGGCCACCACGACCTGGGAGGCCGGTGTGGCGGCGAACAAGTTCAACCCCTGGGGCAAGCGCTGTCAGGAGACGCTGGAGCTGGTGGGGCGGGGGGGGGAGCCGGAACGGGAGTAGACCGGGGAACGGGACGTGGGAAACGTGCCCAACCCCGCCTCACGTTTCCCGTTTCCCGTTTCCCCTTTCCCGTTTATGATCCCCCAAGCCCGTGCTCGCCATCCTCGTCCTCCTCGCCCAGGCCCCCGTCGCCACCACCGTCGGCCGCGTCACGGTGGTCACGTGGCCCGAGCAGGTGGCGTTCGGGGTCGGGCTCGCCGAGCGCGCCGACCGTAGCCCGCCGTTCCCTGGGCTCGGGGCTCTGCCCGACCGTCCGATCCGGCTGATCCTCGCTCCCACCCGCGCCCGGTTCGACTCCCTCACCCGCGGCCGGCTGCCACCGTGGAGCGAAGGTGCCGCGTTCCCCGATGTCGGCACCGTCGTGCTGCTCGCCGATCGGCCCCCCGACCGTGTGCGGACCGCCCTGCGGCACGAGCTGGCCCATCTCGCGCTGCGATGGCACCTCCCGCGCCGGCTGCCCTTGTGGTTCCAGGAGGGCTACGCCGCGGTGGCCGCGTCCGAATGGGATCGGCTCGAGGCACTGCGCCTCAACTGGCATGTGGCGCGCGGGCTGCGCATGAACCTCGACGACGTGGACCGCGCCCTGCGCGGGGACGCGGGCGAGGCGGATGCGGCGTACGCGCTCGCCACGACGGCCGTGCTGCTGCTCCAGCGGTGGGGCGGGGAGCAGGGGCTCGCGCGCCTCATCGCGGCGCTGGGACGCGAGTCGAGCTTCGACGCCGCGCTGCGCGCGACCTACTACCTGACCGAAGGAGACTTCGAGGCGCGCTGGGAGCGCGATGTCGCCTCGCACTACGGCTGGCTCGCGTGGGCCGAGGCCGTCGGGCTGTTTTGGGCCGTCGTGGGACTGGCCCTGGTGTGGGTCTGGGCCCGACGGCGGCGTCGCGATCGCGCCCGGCGCGCGCAGCTGGACGAGAACTGGCCCGAGCCGGACGACGCGCCAACTCCTTGACGAGCATAGGGATCGGGCGCTAAACTGCGCGCTGATGCCCGACCAGCGCCCTGCTCGCTCGCGCCTCCACTTCGGTCCCCGGAACTACGCCCTGCTCGCGGCGGCGCTCATGTCGCTCGCGGCCGGGTACTGGCTCCTGGCGCGGGGCTCCACCACCGCGGCGCCCGTCTTGCTGGTCCTCGGCTACTGTGTGTTCTTCCCGGTGGGCCTGGCGCTCGAGCCGGGCGGCCGCGGCGCGGGCGAATAGCTCAGCGGTTCAGAGCGCCTGCCTTACACGCAGGATGT
>CAZVSO010000213.1:3020-3656 GCA_964629425.1 uncultured Gemmatimonadaceae bacterium | reverse complement strand
AGGACCTGAACCACACGGGCGCGCACAAGATCAACAACACGCTGGGGCAGGTGCTGCTCGCGGGGCGGATGCAGAAGCGGCGCATCATCGCGGAAACGGGAGCCGGCCAGCACGGCGTGGCGACCGCTACGGTGTGCGCCCGCTTCGGGCTGGAGTGCGTGGTCTACATGGGCGAGGAAGACATGCGGCGCCAGCGGCTCAATGTGTATCGCATGGAGCTGCTGGGGGCCAAGGTCGTGCCGGTCACCTCGGGTACGCGGACGCTGAAGGACGCGACCAACGAAGCGTTGCGCGACTGGGTGACGAACGTGACGACCACGCACTACATCATCGGGTCGGTTGTTGGGCCTGACCCGTTCCCCAGGATGGTGCGGGATTTCCAAGCGGTGATCGGCCGGGAGGCGCGCGCGCAGGTACTGGAGCGCTGCGGTCGGCTGCCGCACACCGTGGTCGCCTGTGTCGGGGGCGGCTCGAACGCGATCGGGATGTTCACCGCGTTCCTCGACGACCGCGAGGTCCAGCTGGTGGGGGTGGAGGCGGCCGGGGATGGGCTGGACGGGGACCGGCACGCGGCGTCGCTGGAGCGCGGGACGCCGGCGACCGCTCGACCCCGTTGACGCCCTGGCGGTTTCTTGG
>CAZVSO010000213.1:0-3010 GCA_964629425.1 uncultured Gemmatimonadaceae bacterium | reverse complement strand
ATGCGGGTTCCGACAGGGCGAACTCGCAAACCACGGCGAGCACCGACGGTGACGATTACGTCATCAACGGCGTGAAACTCTGGCACGACCCGGACTTCGACTGGGGTTTGCTCATGGCCCGTACCGACCCGACGGCACCGAAGCACCGGGGCATCTCCTTCATCTTGATGGAGCGCGGGACGCCGGGCGTGTTCCACGGCAGCTTGAGCTATTTGCTGCAGGACGCCGACGGGCAGGTCCGGCCGGCGCATTCGGTGGCGGCGGGACTGGACTATCCAGGCGTGGGTCCGGAGCATGCTTTTTTCAAGGACGCCGGGCGCATATTGTATGAGGCGGTAACCGATCGTGAGGCCCTGGCCGCCTTCCCCGAGCTGAGCCGCCTGGAGGGCATTTTGCCGGCCCTGGAGAGCGCGCACGCCGTGGCCTGGGTTCTTGCCCAGGGGCGGCGGGACCGGTGGAGGGGGGGCAATGTGGTGGTGATCAATCTGAGCGGCCGGGGTGACAAGGACGTCGCGTTGGTCGCCGAGCTCACGGGAGCGGGCCGCTGACGGGCGCCGGGACGTCCGGGCTGGCCGTGCCGGCCGAGCAGGTTCAGGAGCTCATCCAGGTCCTGATCAAGGGGCTGCGCGCCGCGCAGCTCTACATGCCGAACAACCCCGTGTACCAGCGCGCGATGGAGAACATCAGGGCGTCGTTCCAGCGAATCTGGGACGCCACCGACGAGCTGGCGCTGGACGTCGGGGAGAGCGAGCTGCGCTGGGAGAGCGCGGTCGTCTACACCCAGGACGCCCGCGCCCACAGCGAGGGTCTGGCCTGGACGTTTTTCAAGGACGGCATCCGCAATGTCACGTTCAGGCGCGGCGTCGAAGGCGAGGAAATCGTCCAGTTCCTGCACGTCATCAATCAGGCGCGGGCCCTGCCGGCGGACGCGCCGGAGGATCTGCTGACGCTCCTGTGGGCGGCGGACTTCCAGTGGATCGGCTACAACTTCCGCGAGCTGGTCGACGATGACGCGGTGCCCATCGAGTTCGAGGGTGGCCCGCCGATCGTCGCCTCCGAGGTCGTGCAGGGCGCCGTCCTGGAGGAGGCAGGGGCGCGGCAGGCAGCAGTGGTGTCCACCGAGGAGTTCGAGACCACCCTCTACTTCCTCGACGATCGCGAGGTCGAGTACCTCAACAGCGAGCTGGAGCGCGAGTACGCCCAGGACCTGCCGCGCAACGTGCTGTCCATGCTGTTCGATCTGTTCGAGGTCCAGGTGTACGCCACGGTGCGCTCGGAGCTCATCTCGATTCTGGAGAACTTCATTCCCTATCTGCTGGGGGCGGGGGACTTCCGCTCCGTGGCGTTCATCCTGCGCGAGACGCGGCAAGTGCGGGGGAGAGCGAAGGATCTCCTCCCCGAGCACCAGCAGACGTTGGCGTCGTTGCCCGGCCGGCTGTCGCAGGACGAGTCCATGTCGCAGCTGCTGCAGTCGCTCGACGAGGCGGCGGCCCAACCGACCGAGGAGGAGCTGGGCGACCTGTTCCAGGAGCTCGAGCCGAGCGCGCTGTCGCCGCTCATGGCCTGGATGCCCCGCCTGGGCAACAAGCAGGTCCGGGAGCTGATGACCGCGGCCGCCGAGCGGCTGGCGCAGGCCCACGCGAGCGAGGTGATGCGGGCGCTGGCGAGCGGCGACGAGGGCACCCGGTTGGAGACGGTTCGGCTGGCGGGTCGCCTGAAGCTCGCCACCGCGCCCGAGGGGATGAGCCGGCTGCTGGAGACGGGCGACCGGGCGCTGAAGCTGGCGGTGGTCGAATCGCTGGCGGCCATCGGGAACCCCGCCGCGATGCGGCTGCTCGAGCGCGCGGTGGAGGACCGGGAGCGCGACGTGCGCATCGCCGCCGTCCGCCTGATCGGCCAGCGCGGCTTCCGCAACGCGTTCTCGCGCATCGAGGCGGCCGTCAAGGGCGGCAAGCTGAAGGGCGTGGATCTCTCGGAGAAGATGGCGTTCTTCGAAGCGTATGGGATGATGGCCGGCGCCGACGGGCTGGCGCTGCTCGGGCGGCTGCTGGCGAGCCGGGGCGGCCTCCTGGGCCGCAAGGAGGACCCGGAGATCCGGGCGTGCGCGGCGATGGCGCTGGGCAAGATGCGGGAGCCGGAGGCGCGGGCCGCCCTCGAGCGGGTCAAGGACGACAAGGTGGCGCTGGTGCGCAACGCCGTGTTGCGCGCGCTGCGGGCGTTCGGCACGTGAGCGAGCAGAAGCCCGGCGCCCCGCGCCCGTCCATGATGGAGACAGTGCAGTCGACGGACGGGATCGTCCGGCACGCCGGACGACCCTTCCTGCTCGCGCTGTACGCCGCGTGCCGCTCGCTGCAGCTGTACCCCCTCGAGAACGCCCAGGTGCAGAAGGCGCTCGACGACCTCACGAGCCAGACCAAGCACCTGCTGCAGGTCGAGAACGAGCTGGAGGTGCGGCTGCAAGGCGAGTTCCTCTTCGTCAACTCGACGCGCCTGCGGCTGGACCTCGGCAACTACGCGTCGTTCGCGTACGTGCTCGGGCTGCTGCGGCAATGCGGCATCGGCGCCGTGCGGATGGACGAGGGCGTAGATCGCAAGCAGCTGCAGATCTTCGTCGCGCTGCTCCTGGCGTTCTCCGCGAAGGAGGCGAGCCCCAACCGGGTCTTCGAGCTGTCGCAGAAGCTCCTGGACGGGGGTGTCACGCTGATCGGCATCGAGCCGCCGCACGCCACGGAGGAAGATCTCGAAGACGAGGGGCGGAAGAAGGAGGCCGCCAAGCGGACCTACACACAGTCGGTGGCCGTCACGAAGGATGTCATCAACAGTATCCGCATGGGGCGGACGGCCAACGTCAAGAAGGTCAAGCGGGTGGTCCAGGCGATCGTGGACCAGGTGCTGAACAACGAGTCCTCGCTGATGGGGCTCACCACGCTGCGCGACTACGACGAGTACACGTTCACGCACTCGGTGAACGTCTGCATCTTCAGCGTGGCCATGGGCCGCCGCCTCGGGC
>CAZVSO010000212.1:0-3689 GCA_964629425.1 uncultured Gemmatimonadaceae bacterium | reverse complement strand
CGTTGATCGTCATCGAGGTGGAGACCTGATCCAGCGGGATGCCGCGAAACAGGTCTTCCATGTCGGCGAGCGAGGAGATCGCCACGCCGCACTTGCCCACCTCCCCCTCGGATCGGCCATGGTCGGAGTCGTAGCCCATCAGGGTGGGGAAGTCGAACGCGACCGAGAGCCCCGTCTGGCCGTGGCCCAGGAGGTACTTGTAGCGCCGGTTGGTATCGTCCGCGGTGCCGAATCCCGCGAACTGGCGCATGGTCCAGAGGCGGCCCCGGTACATCGTGGGGTGGACGCCCCGCGTGAACGGGTACGCCCCGGCCTCCCCCAGCTGCCGCGTGTAGTCGAACCCCGCGAGGTCGTCCGCCGTGTAGAGGGGCTTCTTCTCGATGCCGCTCACTCACCCACCCCCGCGTACGCGATCCAGGATCTCCGCCGCCACCTCGTACGGGCTGCGCACGCCCTCCGCCACCGCGTCGAGCCGCTCGGCCAGCAGGCGCTCGGCCGGCGTGTCCTCCCACACCCACTGCCGCACGACCCGCTCCACCGCGGCGCGCGTCCGCTCGGCCAGCCGCCCGCGGCGCCAGTTCCCGAGCCGCCCGCTGCCTTCGAGGTACGCCTGGTGGCGGTTCAGCACCTCGATCAGGCCATCGACCCCCTCCCCGCGCGTGGCGACGCTCAACAGCACCGGAGGCTCCCAGTCTCCCCATCGCGCACCCCCAGCGGGCTTCGTCTGCCCTGGCGTACCCGGGCGGGGTTGGGGAGCGTGGTGTGGGCGAATGTTCCGAAATGCGTTCCCCCGCCGCAGCCCTAGCGTCACCTCGATCTCCTGGCGCAGACGGTCGGCACCCGGCCGGTCGCTCTTGTTGATCACGTAGACATCCGCGATCTCCATCACGCCGGCCTTGAGCGTCTGGATGCCGTCACCCGATTCGGGCACGAGAACGAGGATCGTACTCTGGGCCGTGCGCGCCACGTCGAGCTCGGTCTGACCCACGCCCACCGTCTCGACGAGGATCCGGTCAAACCCGTACGCGTCGAGCACGTCGGCCACTTCCTCCGTGGTGGTGGCCAGGCCGCCGAGGGCACCGCGGGTTGCCATCGAGCGGATGAACACTCCGGGGTCGAGACTGACCGATTCCATGCGGATCCGGTCGCCGAGCAGCGCCCCGCCGGTGAACGGGCTCGTGGGGTCCACGGCGATGACCGCGACCGTGAGATCGGCGGCGCGGAAGGCGCGCACGATGCCGTCCACGAGGGTGCTCTTGCCCGCACCCGGGGGGCCGGTGATCCCGATGCGGCGGGCGCGGCCCGCGCGGCCGTGGAGCCGGGAGAGCACCTGCTCGAAGCCGTCGCGGCGGTTCTCGACCAGACTGATGGCGCGGGCGAGAGCCGCCGGCTCGGCGCGCTCAAGACCGGCCAGAACCGCGTCTACGGACATGCGGGGGGAAAGATAACGTATGGCGGGATCAGCGTATGGTCGGGACAGGGCGTGGGGACGTGGGGACGTCGGGGGCGACCCCACATCCCACCAGCCCCCACCCCACGTCCTCCTTCACAATAGGCGCAGGCTCGGTCACGTCCGCTCTTCGGCCCGCTCCAGGGCGAGCGCGCGGGTTGGCGCGGGCCGCACCACCACGCGCTCGAGGCGCGTGGCGCTCGCCCCGAGGACATCGAACTCGAGTCCGCGATAGAGGAACCGCTCGCCGGCCCGGGGAATGCGCCCCAGCGCCTGGATCAGGAGGCCCGCGACCGTCGTGACCCCCGGCACCCCCGGTACCGCGAGCGAGACGCCGAACGCTTCCTCGACCCGCGCGGCGGGCGTGTTGCCTTCCAGCTCGAGCAACAACGGTGGCGGCACGTCGGCCGCCTCGGACTCCGGCCGGCCGAACACCTCCTTGACCAGCTCGTTCAGCAGGTCGCCGAAGGTCACGAGACCGGCGGTCCCACCGAACTCGTCGAGCACCACGGCCAGGTGGCTGCCGCCGCGCTGCATCTGGAGCATGAGGTCGGCCGACCGCGTGGTGGCCGGCACCGAGAGCGTCGCGTGTCCGCGCACCGGCTCGTCCGGCTGGAGGAAGAGGAGATCAATCGTATGGGCCACTCCGATGACCTCGTCGAGCGACCGCCGGTACACCGGATAGCGGCTGCGCCCGGACTGCCCGAACACGTGGGCCGCCTCGGCGGCCAGCATCCCTTCCGGGATCGCGACGATCGCGGTGCGTGGGGTCATCAGCTCGCGCACCGGCCGGTCCGAGAACGCGAGCACGCCCGAGACCACCTGGATCTCGTCAGCCCAGGCGATGGCGTCGGTGTCGGCGCCGGACGACAGCACCGCGGCGAGCGCGGTCCGGGCGGACGGCTCGTGCGCGGGGATGGTCGGCGCGAGGAGCCGCCCGGCCCGCTCGACCCAGGGCAGCGCCCGGGCGACGATGGGCTCCGCCCAGCGCCGCCCGATGACGCGCGGAGCGAGGTAGGCCGCGCCGACGAAGAGCGGCGCGGCAACCGCCAGCGTAAGAAAAACGAGGACGAGCAGGGACTGACCCGCAAGGACCGCCGGCAGGGCGGCAGCCGCCGCGATCACGCCGAGGGTGGTGAGCGCGTTGGCGGTCGCGAGCACACCGCCGGGATCGTCGAGCAGGCGCGCCGCCCCGAGGCCGGCGCCGCGCAGCTTGTAGGCCACCCAGCGAGTGAGGTCGTGCTGGCTCACGGCCGCCGCGGCCACGCCCACGCTGGCGGCGGCGCCCGCGAGCGCGAGGCCGAGCACCAGGACCAGCAAGGCCGTCGTCACCGCTGCCTTTGGAAAATGACCCGGGTGACGCGCCGGCGGTCCACGCGCTCCACCACGACCCGGTAGCCATCGAGGGTCAGCTCCTCTCCAGCGCGTGGAACCCGGCCGAGGACGAAGTACACCAGCCCGCCGACGGTGGACACATCGGGGTGGGCGATCTGGGTGCCGAGCGCATCGGACAGCTCGTCGAGGGTCACGCGGCCGTCCACCGAGTAGCGGTCGCCGTCCCGCTGGATCGCCGGAGCCGCCTCGACGTCGTGCTCGTCGCGGATCTCCCCGACGATCTCCTCCAGGATGTCTTCCCGGGTGATGAGGCCCGAGGTGCCGCCGAACTCGTCCACGACGACCGCGATATGCGCCGGCCCACGCTGGAAATCGCGCAGCTGGCTGTCCACCGTCTTGGTCTCCGGCACGAACGGCGCGGGGCGCACCAGGTCCTGCCAGCGCGCTGGCGCATCGGCCACGCCCATCGCGAGGGTCACAATGTCCTTGGCGTAGACGACGCCCATGAGGCTGTCGGGCGTGCCGTCCCACACGGGGAGGCGGGTGTGCTCGCTGTGCCGGAAGGCCGCGAGCACGTCCTCTGTGGAGGCGGCCATGTCCACGCCGACCATGTCGAGTCGGGGAGTCATCACCTCCTGGACCGTCGTGTCCGCGATCGTGAAGATGCCGAGCAGCATGTCGCGCTGCGCCGCGCCGAGCACCGGCTCGAGCGGGCGTCGCGCCGCGCCCAGGGCGTGCAGGCGGCGGTCCACGAGCGCGAGCGGCGCGAGCAGCGGCAGGAAGGGCACCAGCGTGCGCCGGGCCACCGGCAGGGCGGCGTTGGCGAGATCGGGGGCGATGCGCGCGGCGCTGCGTGGCAGCGCGTCGCCGACGACGAACGTGAGGACGATGGCGAGCGCCAGCG
>CAZVSO010000211.1:0-3777 GCA_964629425.1 uncultured Gemmatimonadaceae bacterium | reverse complement strand
GCGCTCCTGGTTGAGCGCCGAGCCCGCCGTCCCCACCAGCACGAGCACGGCGCCCAGGATGACCGCGCTGCCGAGCAAGAGAGCCTTGCGATCACGGGGCGTCATGGGGTCGCCTCGAGCCGAGCCACGATCGCGAACCGATCCCACCCGTCCCCCATTCCCCGTCCCCCATCCCGGGTTTCCCGCGTGATCGGTCCCTCGAACCGCACGTCGCGCAGGATCGGGATCTGCTCGAGTGCTGCGAGCGCCCGCGCGGCCACCGGCGCGTAGCCCGCGAGCCGGACCGTGCCGTCGGAGCCGACGCGCAACGCCACCAGATGGATCGAGTCCCCCAGGGCGCGCGTCAGCTCGGCCGCCAAGGCGAGGTGGCGCGACCGCCCCCGCTCGGCGCGCCACACGAGGTCGAGCGCCGCCGTGGCCGCGGCGAGATCGCGCCGCACGGCCAGCGCCGAATCCACTGAACGACGAACGGCGTCAAGAGAGTGCGTCGCGCGAGAAGACGTCACGCCGAGACGTGCCACGTACAGCGTCCCGGCCGCCATCCACAGGGCCACCCCCGCCGCGGCGAGGCGCAGGTGGAGCCGGCGCGATTGACGGCCTCGCGCCACGCGGGTCTCGTGCGGCAGCAGCTCGAACCGCGGCCGGCCGACCGCCACGGCGTAGGCGGGCGCGTATCGCGCCGCCTCGGCGCCCAGGCCGGCGAGCCCCGACGCCCACCGTTGCCCCTGCCCCACGCTCCATTCTCCGCTTCGCACAAGCCGGCTGCGCCACGCTCCGGCCGGCCCGACTTCCACGACCTCGGCCAGGCCGTCGCCAACGAACACCTGCGGCGCCGCGCCGTCAGCCGCGCCGGGAGCGAGCGCACGAGGCAACACGTCGGCTGCAGGCGTGACGCCGTCCACGACGAGCCCCGCCTGGGCGCAGCCGTCGAGCACCGCGCGCACCAGCGGCTCGGGAGCCGCCGCGGCCCACAGCGCGCGCGTATCCTTGCCGAGCGGCACGATCACGGCGTCGGTCACGAGCGGCCAGCCGTTGCGGCGGAACAACCGCGGCGCTTCGAGCGCGACGTACGCCCGCGCCGCGCCCGCGCGCAGCGGCGGCGCCGGGTTGATCGTGCGCAGCTGGAGGATCTCGCGGTCGAGCGCTACGCGGGCGTGGCGCACCGGCACGCCGGCTTCGGCCGCGAGCCGCGCGACCACCTCACCGAGATCGGCGATCCCGGTGTAGGACGCGGTGCCGGCCCACCGCACCGCGCCGCTGCGACGCTCGACGAGGACGGCGCGGACGGCGGCCGAGCCGACGGACAGGCCGAGGATGAGGGTCGCCATCACCAGACTCTCCTCCTGATGACGGCCAGCCGTTCGGGCAGCGGCACGACCAGCAGCTCGATGGTGGATCGCAAGCCGTCTCCCGCCCCACTCGACCCCACCCACCCCAGTCCCGTGAGCCGAAGCTGCGGGGACGTAAAGGTGACGAGCCGGGCGAGATCGGGATAGCGCGCCAGCAGCGCGGCACGGGCGGGACCCGACAGTTCCGCGACGAGCCCGTCGAGGCTCGCGATGGGGCGGCCGAGGGCGCGGCGCGCGAGCAGGCGCTCGACGGCCTCCGGGGTCATCCCCGGCAGCGAGGCTAGCACGGGACCCGGAGCCGCCGCCGCGTTGACGGTTCCCGGGCCGTCGACGGTAAACAACTGCGCCCAACTGGAATCGTGACCCGGGTACGTCTCGAGCTGCGAGACGTCGAACACCGGCGTGCGACGCCTGGCATCGATGAGCGTTCGCACAAACGAGTCAACGGCTGACGGTTGACCGCTGACAGCTGACAGCAGCCTCTCCAGCACCTCCCGATCCGCCGTGTTCAGGTTGATCCCCGCCGTCGGATCCTCGAGCCGCCATGCGCACCTCGTCTCGCGGCCTAGGTCGATCGTGGCGGTGTCGGCGCGCTTGCCCTGGGCCCAGCGCGCCTGGGCGATCGCGAGACAGGCCTCGGCGGCCCAGCGCCCGCGGGCGAGGAGGATGCGGTTGACCGTCGTCTGGTGCCCGAGCCGGGTGGATGCCATGGCCAGGCCGACGACGGCGGCGAGGACCGTGATGGTCCAGAGCACGGCGATGAGGGCGAAGCCCCGCCGCCCCTTCCCTCCCCAGTGCGTGGTGCGTAGTGCGTGGTTTGTGACGGTGCGCCGCGGGCCACGGCTCCGCACCGCGGACAACCACGCACGACGCACTACGCACCGAGGCCTCATCCCCGCGTCCCAACGATGAGCAGCAGTGTATCCACGTTTCCCGTTTCCCGTGTCCCGTTTCCCGCGTAGCTCACCCGCAGCCGAACCGCCACCGGTGCGCTGACCGTCGAGGTCCACGTCCGCACCCACGACTCTCCCGCGCCGTAGTCCAGCAGGTAGTCCAGATCCAGCGCCGTCACGCTGTCGGCCAGCTCCACCGGTTCGTCCGCGAGCCCGCGGAGGATGATGGCATCGCCGCCGAGCGCGAGCGTGACTCGCCGCGGCTCGAGCCAGCCCGCGGGACTCTGGTACCAGGTGGAGAACGTGGCACCGTGCGGCTCGCCCCGGAAGTCTCCCGTTCCCGGCCGCCCGATGTCGATGCTCCCGACGACCCCGGCGAGCAGTCGCCGGGCGTTGGCCTCGCGGTGGAGTGCCGCGCGGGCCTCGGCGAGCCGGGCCGACCCATCGGTCACGCCGGTGAAGATGCGGTGGGCGAGGAGGACGACGAGGGCGCCGAGGGTGAGGGCGACCATCACCTCGAGCAACGTGAAGCCCCGCTCTCCCTTCACTCGCGCGCCTCCGCTCGATACACCACCGTCACCAGGTCTTCCACGGCCGGCGCCGTGACGCGCCCGATCGCGATGCGATACAGCGTGCGCTCGGGCCGCTGCACCGTCACGACGTAGGGGCCGACCTCCCGCGAGCCGAGGCGCCGGTCGAGGTCGGGGCGGGCCAGCAGGGTGTAGGCGGCGAGGAGCCGCTCCTCGTCGGCCAGCTCGCGCTCGCGCGCCTGGCCTTCGGCGACCGCGCGCGTGCCCGCGGCGACGAGCTCGACCAGGCCGAGCCCCGCGATCGCGAGGATGGTCACCGCGGCGATGACCTCGAGCAGCGCGACGCCGCGATTACCGAGCCGCATTCGGCGCTCCGGTGAGAGGATCGACGCCCGGACCGATGGCGCGACCGTCGGGGAGAAATAGAACCAGGTGCGTGGTACGTGGTGCGTGGTTGCTCACGGTGTCCCACGGCACCGCGGTTCGCACGGGCTGGCCCGTCCGGATCGCCTCCGCGCGCGCTCGGCTCAGCGCGCGCACGCGCTCCGAGTCGCGCGGCGACTGGAGGCTCGTGAGGACCAGCCCGCTGATCCCCAGGATCAGGCCGAGCAGGGCGAGCGCCACGACCAGCTCGATGAGCGTCACACCCTTCCCCCGTCCCCCGTCCCGCGTCCCCGACATCACGCGCCTCCGGGACGCAACGAGTACACAGCTTGCAGGAGCGCGGCGGCGACGAACGCCACCAGCCCCGCAAACGCCAGGATCAGGGCGGGCTCCAGAAGCGTGACGAGCGTCTTCAGGCGACGCTCGGCGTCCCGCTCCTCGAGCTGGGCGGCGTGGGCGAGCAGCGCCGGCAGGCGGCCCGAGCCTTCGCCGATCGCGACGAGCTGCAGCGCGTTTGGCGCGAGGGCGCCAGTGGCCTCGAGCGACGCCGCGAGCCCGGTCCCTTCCGCCACGCGGTCGCGGGCGCGTCCGAGCCGCGCGGCCACCGCCTCGTCTCCGGCC
>CAZVSO010000210.1:0-3799 GCA_964629425.1 uncultured Gemmatimonadaceae bacterium | reverse complement strand
CGAGGCTGCGGCCCTGGCGCCCCCGCTCGCCGCGCTGCCGTGCAGCGGCGCTCTGCTGTTTCACGACTACCTGATCCGCTCCCCCGAGCGGCTCACGCTCGCACTGGCCCATGCGGCCGACGCCGCAGGTGCGGCGGTGGCGAACCATCTCGAGGCGGTGCGGCTCGACGTGCGCGCGGGCGCCGTCGCCGGCATCGCGGCGCGCGACCGCCTCGGCGGCGCGGAGCTCGCCATCCGGGCGCCGCTGGTCGTGAACGCGACGGGGCCCTGGGCGTCCCGGCTGTTCGCCAAGGGGTCAATCGGTGGCCGCTCCATCCGGCTCGCCAAGGGCCTCCACGTCGTCGCCTCACTCCCCCCCGCGCCGGCGGCACTGGCGCTGCCGTGGCCCGCCGGCGCGGGGCGGCGCATCTTCCTCACGCCTTGGGAGGGCCGCACGCTGCTCGGCCCGACCTGCATGCCGTTCGACGAGGACCCCGGTGCCTGCCGACCGCTGCCGGGCGAGGTCGCCGAGCTGATCGAAACCGCCGAGCGCCGCTGGCCCGAGCTCGGCCCCATCGGCCGCCCGCTCTTCGCCTACGCCGGCCTCTACCCCATGTTCACCGCCCCGGGCGGCGACCGCGACCGGTTCACTCCGTCTAGGCATCCGCTGGTCGTGGATCACGGCCGGCATGGCGGGCCTGCGGGCCTGGTGACGGCCGTGAGCGTCAAGCTCACCACGGCGCGCGCGCTGGCGGAGCGCGTAGTGGACCTCGCGGCGCGGCGCCTCGGCCGCCCGGTGGGCCCGGCCGCGACGACCCTTTCCGGCCCCCTGCCCCTCGCCCGGCCGAGCCCCCTGGCCGAGGTCGATCGCGTGACGTCGGACGTCCTGGCCGATGCCGCCGCGTTGGACCGGATGGTGGCCCGTGCCGTGCAGGACGAGATGACGCTCACGCTCGCCGACTTCGTGCTGCGTCGCACCCAGCTGCTCCATCATGGCGATCCGGGAGCCGCCCTGCTCCAACGGGTTGCCGGTCGGCTCGGGCACCACCTGGGCTGGACCGCGGAGCGCAGCGCCGCCGAGCTGACGAGCGTGCGTCATTACTACCAAGCCGTAGGAGGCTGAGGTGCGCGTATTGGTAACGGGTGGCACAGGGTTCACGGGCTCGCATCTGGTGCGCCGGTTGCTGGCACGCGGCGATCAGGTCACCGCGCTGGACAACCAGCCCGGCCTGTTCGCCGACGAGCTGCGCGGGCTGGGTGCGGAGATCGTGATCGGGTCGGTCACCGACCGCGGCCTCGTGGACAAGGCGACGGCGGGTAAGGAGCTGGTGCACCACCTCGCCGCTGCGTTCCGGGCCGTCAACCTCCCGGACCGGGAGTACTGGAACGTCAACGTCGCGGGCACGCGTCACGTGCTGGAGGCCGCCGCACGGCACGGCGTGCGCCGAGTCGTGTACTGCAGCACCCAGGGCGTGCACGGCCACGTCAGTCGACCACCGGGAGACGAGGACTCCCCCATCGCGCCCGAGGACTACTACCAGCAGACCAAGTACGAAGGGGAGCTGGTGTGCCGGGAGTTCCTGGACTCGGGGCTCGATGTGACGATCGTGCGACCCACCGCGATCTACGGGCCGGGAGACCCCGGGCGGTTCCTGCTGCTGTACCGCATGGTGCGCGGGGGCCGGTTCCTGATGTTCGGGGACGGCCGGACGACCTACCACCCGGTGTACATCGACAACCTCGTAGATCTCTTCGACCTGGCGGCGACCGTTCCCGCGGCGCGGGGCCGGGTGTACATCGGCGGGGACGAGCACTACTACACGCTCAACGACCTCGTGACGGCGATCGGGAAGGCGCTGGGCGTCGACGTGCGCATCGTGCACCTGCCCTTTCGGCCGCTGTGGCTCGCGGCCGTGGCGGTCGAGCTCGCGTGCAAGCCGCTGCGGCTCTCCCCGCCCATCTTCCGGCGGCGCGTGGACTGGTTCCGCCAGGTACGCGCGTTCCGGATCGACTGCGCGAAGCGGGAGCTGGGCTACCAGCCAAAGGTGGGCCTGACGGAGGGACTGGCGCGCACGGCGGAGTGGTACCGCCGCAACGGATACCTGTAGGCGACCTCGCTCAGGCCACCCGCGCCGGCGACGGCGCCGGATGGGCCAGGGCGCGCAGGTCTTCCGTGAGCGACTCGACTGATTCCCGCCCGAGGTAGTGCCGGTACCACACTTCCAGATTGAGCAGCATCCAGAGGCGGTGGTGGTGGTCCACGCGCCCCGACTGATGCTCGTCGAGCAGGGTGCGGAGCGCCTCGCGGTTGAACAGGCCGTCCGCGGCGAGCTGCGACGAGAGCAGCAGGCCGCGCGTGCCGTCGCGCAGCTGGTCGCGCAGCCAATACGCGATCGGGAACATGAACCCCTGCTTGGGACGCTCGGTCACCTCACGCGGCAGGTGCCGGGCGGCGACCCGGCGCTCGAGGTACTTGAGGCGGTGGCCCTTCAGCTTGAGGCGCGTGGGGAGCCGGGCGGCGAACTCGGCGACCTCGTGGTCGAGCAGCGGGGATCGCCCCTCGAGTGAGTGCGCCATCGTCATGCGGTCGAGCAGGATCAGCAGGTGCTCGGGCAGTCGTGTCATGGCGTCGGCGTGCAGCATGCGATCGAGCACCTCATCCGCGTCGGCCGCCTCGAACGCCTCGATCACGGGGCGGCGCGGGTCCACCTGGCGCAGCCGCCGCCGCAGCTCGGGGCCGCACAGCGCCGCGAAGCCGTCCGCGTCGAATCGGAAAAAGGTCGTGGCCTCGGCGTAGCGCTCGCCGCCGCGGTGGAACGACAGGGCGTGGAGCCAGCGCAGCTTGGAGACCGTGCTCTTGTAGCGGAAGCTGTCGCCCACGAGGGCCAGCGCCGGGCCGAGGAAGCGCCGCCGCAGCGCGGCCGGAATCGCCGCGTACCAGTCGATGAGACCGAATCCCGCCATGCGGTCGTAGCCCGCGAACAGCTCGTCACCCCCATCGCCGCCCAGCGCCACCTTGACGTGCCGCGCGGCCAACCTGGCCACGTGATACTGGCAGGCGGCGATCGGATCGCCCGGCATATCGAGGTGATGCACCATTGCCGGCAACAGCGTCACGAGATCCGGCTGCACCGTCTCCTCGTGGTGCCGCGTGCGGAACTGCTGCGCCACGACCCGCGCGATCGGCAGCTCGTTGAAGTCCTCGGCCTCCGAGCCGATGCTGAACGTCGGGACCCCGGCGCCCAGCTCGCCCGCCACGAGCGCCGTGATCAGGCTCGAGTCGATGCCCCCCGACAGGAACGCGCCCACCGTCACGTCGCTCACCAGGTGGCAGCGCACCGTGTCGCGCAGCAGGGCCTCCAGGCGATCCGTCAGCTCGCGCTCGTCGCCTTCCCATTTCGGCCGGTAGCGCAGCTCCCAATAGCGCCGCAGCCGCACGACACCGTCTTCGAACGTCAGCGTATGCGCCGGCGGCAGCGCGGCGATGCCCTCGAACATGGTCAACGGCGACGGCACGAACCGCAGCGCCAGGTATCCGTGGAGGGCCGCGGCGTCGAGCGATGTCGCGACCGACGGGTCCGCGAGCAGCCCCTTGATCTCCGAGGCGAACAGCAGGCACTCGCCCGCGCGGGTGTAGAACAGCGGCTTCTGGCCGAGCCGGTCGCGGGCGAGCAGCAGGCGGCGGCGTTTGGCGTCCCACAGCGCGAACGCGAACATGCCGCGCAGCCGTTCGACGCAGCGCTCGCCCATCTCCTCGTAGAGATGGACGACCGTCTCGGTGTCGGTGCGGGTAGTGAACCGGTGCCCGCGCGCCTCCAGC
>CAZVSO010000209.1:2792-3805 GCA_964629425.1 uncultured Gemmatimonadaceae bacterium | reverse complement strand
CAGCTCCGGCCGCTTGATCTCCTCCACGTTGATGCCCACCTCCTTGCCGGTGAGCTGCGTGAGCTCGTCGCGCAGCTTGTCCACTTCGGCCCCGCGCTTCCCGATGACCACCCCCGGCCGGCCGGTGTGCACCGTGACCGTGACCTTGCCCGGCTTGCGCTCGATGTGCACGTCGGCGATCGCCGCATGCGCGAGCCGCGTCTTCAGGTACTTGCGGATCAGGTCGTCTTCCTTGAGCAGCTCGGGGAAGTCGCGCCGCGCGTAGTAGCGCGAGCGCCACGGCTTCACGATGCCCAGCCGGAACCCGTAGGGATGCGTCTTCTGGCCCACTCAGCTGCTCCCTTTCCGCCGGCGTGTCCCGGCTTTCTTCCCGGCTTTCTTCCCGCCCTTCTTCGCCGCCTTCTTTTGAGCCCGGGGCGCGTCCTGCGTGCCGCCCGCGGCCGCCTTCGCCGCGGGCTTCCGGGCCCCGGCACCCTTCCCGGTCGGGGCCGCCACGCTCGACGCCGGCCGCCGGGCGGCGTCCTCCGCCACATGGATCTCCACGTGACTCGTCCGCTTGAGGATCCGGACCGCCCGGCCCTGGGCCGCGGCGGTGAAGCGCTTGAGCGTCGTGCCCTCGTTCACCACGGCGTACCTGACCCGCAGCCGGTCGACGTCCAGCGCCTGGTCCTGGCGCTGGGCGGCCTGCTGCGCGTTCGCCACGGCCGACTTGAGCACCTTGTGGATCTGCCGGGCGGCGAGCTTCTTCGAGAAGCGGAGGATCCCGTAGGCCTCCGGCACCGGCCGGCCCCGGATCAGGTCGATCACGAGCCGCATCTTCCGCGGGGACTGGCGGACCGAGCGCTGGATCGCGCGCGCTTCCATGGATTACTTCGGTGCCTCCGCCGCGGGCGTTTCCTTGACCCGGGAGCTGTGCCCGCGGAACAACCGCGTCGCGGCGAACTCCCCCAACTTGTGGCCGACCATGTTCTCGGTCACGTACACCGGGATGAACTTGTTCCCGTTGTGCACCG
>CAZVSO010000209.1:0-2782 GCA_964629425.1 uncultured Gemmatimonadaceae bacterium | reverse complement strand
GACCAGGTCTTGAACACCTTCTTCTCGTTCGCGTCGTTGAGGGCCCGGATTTTCCGCATGAGCGACTCCTCGACGTAGGGCCCCTTCTTGACCGAGCGTCCCATTACTGCGTCGCCTTCCCGCGCTTGCGCCCGCGCACGATGAGTTTGCTGGACGGCTTCTTGTGACGGCGCGTCTTGCGTCCTTCCGGCTTGCCCCAGGGCGACGTGGGCGGCCGGCCGCCGGAGCTCTTGCCTTCACCGCCACCGAGCGGGTGATCCACCGGGTTCATCGCCACGCCGCGCACCCGCGGCCGCCGGCCGAGCCAGCGCGTCTTGCCCGCCTTGCCTACCGAGAGCAGCTCGTGCTCGGCGTTCCCGACCTCGCCGATGGTGGCCATGCACTCGCCCCGCACCAGGCGCATCTCGGTCGAGCGGAGCCGCAACGTCACGTGGTTGCCTTCCTTCGCGACGACCTGCACCCCGGTGCCCGCCGAGCGGCACAGCTGCCCGCCCCGGCCGACCTTCATCTCCACGTTGTGCACCGTGGTGCCGAGCGGGACCTCGAACAGCGGCAGCGCGTTCCCGACCCGGATGTCCGAGCCGGGTCCGGACACGACCGTGTCGCCGACGCTCAACCCCTTGGGATGCAGGATGTAGCGCTTCTCCCCGGCGGACACGCGCGCCGGCACGCCGAACTTGTCGCGCCGGAAATCGATACGCCGGTAGCGCCGCTTGTGGCCTCCGCCCCGGTGCCGCGTGGTCACGTGACCCTTGTTGTTGCGGCCCGCGGTGCGCTTCAACGGCTCCAGGAGCGAGCGCTCGGGCTCGCCCCGCGTGATCTCGGCGAAGTCGGACACCGAGCGGAACCGCGTGGCCGGGGTCACCGGTTTGAACTGGCGAATGCCCATATCAGCCCTCGAACACCGGGATCGCGTCGCCATCGCCTTTTTCCAGGACGGCCGCCGGCCGGCGTGGCGTCCGTACGTGCGCCGCTTCGCCCGCATCACCATCGTCCGCACGTCGGTCACCGAGACCTTGAACAGCGCCTCGATGGCCACGCGGATCTGCGGCTTGGTGGCGTCCAAGTGCACCCGAAACGCGTACTGCTTGTGCGCCGCGAAGGCGGCGGAGGATTTCTCGCTCACCACCGGCGCCAGGATCGTCTTGTGCGGGTCAGGCATCCGGCGCCTCCTTCCCGATCGCCTCGAGCGCGCTGGACTCGACCACCACCGCGTCCGACCACAGGACTGCGTAGGCGGTCGCGTCGGCGAACCGCAGCACCTGCACGCGCGGCAGGTTGCGACTCGACAGGTAGACGTTGCGGGCGTGGGCCTCGGGGTGGCCCGCCGTCAGCACGAGCACCTTCCGCTCCGCGACCCCGAGCTTCTCGAGCAGCTCCGCGAGCTGCGCGGTCTTGGGCCGCTCGAACGCGAGCGGATCGACCACGAGGAGGGCCCCGGCCTGGGCCCGCGCGTTCAGCGCCGACCGGCGGGCCAGCTGCCGGATCTTCTTCGGCAGGCCCAGGCGATAGTCGCGCGGATGCGGCCCGAACGCGACGCCGCCGTGCCGCCAGTGCGGCGCGCGGGTCGTGCCCGCGCGCGCGCGCCCGGTGCCCTTTTGCCGCCACGGCTTGCGGTTGCCGCCCGACACCTCGGCACGGGTCTTCGTGTCGTGCGTCCCCTGCCGCTGGTTGGCGAGGTAGGTCACCACCGCCCGGTGCATGACCTGCGGGTTGACCGTGCCGTCGAACAGCGTCGCCGGCAGCGCCAGGGCGTGCTTCTTCGCGCCAGCCGCGGAGTAGTGCGGGGCCTCAAGCATGGCGGCTCCGGCCTCCTTGCTTGCGGACCGTGAGCAGCCCGTTCATCGGCCCCGGCACGGCCCCGCGGACGAACAGCAGGTTGCGCTCCGCGTCCACGCGCACCACGCGCAGCCCCAGCTCGGTGAAGCGGCGGGCGCCCATGTGGCCCGGCATCCGCTTCCCCTTGATCACCCGCGATGGATTGGTGCCCGGGGCGATCGAGCCGGGCTTGCGGTGCCGCGTATTGCCGTGGCTCGCCGGACCGCCAGCGAAGCCGTACCGGTGCACGACGCCCTGAAAGCCCCGGCCCTTGGTCACCCCCGTGACCTTCACGCGGTCGCCCAGTTGGAAGATGCCGACCGTAACCGCCTCCCCGAGCTTCGGGGCCTCGCCCGCGAGGGGGAAGCTCTGCAGCACGCGCGGCGCCACCTCCAGACCGGCCCGCTTGACGTGCCCCAGCAGCGCCTTGGGCGTCCGCTTGGCCTTGCGCCCGCCGAAGCCGAGCTGCACCTGCCCCTCGGTCACCTGCACGACGGGGCACGGGCCCGCCTCGATCACCGTGACCGGCACGTGCGTCCCCTCCGCGTCGAAGAGGCGGGTCATGCCGAGTTTCCTGCCGATCAGTCCGTTCATCCGACTTTGATCTCCACGTCCACGCCGGCCGGCAGGTCGAGCTTCGTGAGCGCCTCCACCGTCTGCGGGCGCGAGTCGATGATGTCGATCAGTCGCTTGTGCGTCTTCAGCTCGAACTGCTCCCGGCTCTTCTTGTCGATGTGCGGGCTGCGCAGCACCGTCCACATCTGTCGCTTCGTCGGCAGCGGGATCGGGCCGGACACCTGCGCGCCGGTCTTTTCCGCGGTGCGCACGATGTCGGCCGCCGCCTGATCGATCAGGGCGTGGTCGAATGCTTTGAGCCGGATGCGAATTTTGCTGGCCATGTCAATGCTCCGTTGTCGGTCGTCGGTTGTCGGTCCTCCATCACTGCTGACCGCTGACCGCTTAC
>CAZVSO010000208.1:0-3851 GCA_964629425.1 uncultured Gemmatimonadaceae bacterium | reverse complement strand
CGGCGTGCTGGTGGGCGGCGTCGGCGCGACGGCCGCGACGCGCTTGTTACGGTCGATGCTCTACGGCGAGCGCCCGGCCGATCCGCTCGCGTTCAGCGGGGCGGCGCTGTTGCTCGTGGCGACGGGCCTCGCGGCGGCGTACGTGCCCGCGCGGCGCGCGGCGCGGGTCGACCCCATGACCGCATTGAGGAGCGAATAGCGCATGGACACGCTGCTGCAGGACCTCCGCTATGCCTTCCGCATGCTTCTCAAGACGCCGACGCTCACCGTCGCCGCGATCGTGTGCCTCGGCTTGGGCATCGGCGCGAACTCGGCGATCTTCGGGATCGTCGATCGCCTGCTCTTCCGGCCCCCCGCGCACGTGCGCGACGCGGCCGGGATCCAGCGGATCTACTTCGCCCACTCCCATCCGACGTTCGGGAACTATACGAACAGCACCACGTCGTTCAGGGTGTTTCACGCGCTCGAAGGCCCGTCGAGCGTCTTCGCCTCGGTGGCGGCCGTTTGGGGAGCCGATGTGAGTTTCGGGCGCGGCCCTGAAGCGCAACAGGTGCGGGCCCAACTCGTCTCCGCCAGCTATTTCCCGCTGCTGGGCGTCCAGCCAGCCCTGGGACGCTTCTTCGGCCCCGACGAGGACCGCCTCGGCGGCCCGACGGTCGCCGTGCTTGGCTACGCCTTCTGGCACCATCAGTTCGCCGACGACTCCACCGTGCTCGGGCGGGACTTGGATCTGGGCCGTGGCCGCTACACTGTGGTCGGCGTCGCGCCCGATCGTTTCACGGGCGTCGGGCTCGAGCCGGTCGACGTGTGGCTGCCGATCCGCCCGGCGGGCGAGGCCCTGATGGGCACACCATGGCTCACCGAGAAGGGCTACTACTGGATCCAGACCATCGCCCGTCTGGCCCCGACGACCGGCCCGGCTCAAGCCGAGGGGGAAGCGACGCTCGCCTACCGGCGCAACGCCGCTGCGGACGGCGAACGCGCCGATTCCAACACGCGGGTCCTCCTCGGGCCCATCCAACAGGCGCGCGGGCCCGCCGGCTCCGTGGACGCGAAGGTCGCGACCTGGGTCGCCGCGGTGGCGATGATCGTGCTCCTTATCGCCTGCGCCAACGTCGCGAATCTGTTGCTGGCCCGCGCCGTCCAGCGGCAGCGCGAGATCGCCGTGCGGCTGGCCCTCGGCGCGGGGCGCGGGCGCCTCGCGCGTCAGCTCCTCACCGAAAGCGCGCTCCTCGCGGTGGCCGGTGGCGGCGCCGCCGTGCTCGTCGCCCTCTGGGTCGGACCCCTGCTGCGCGCCCTGCTGCTCCCCGCGGTGCCCGACCTCCGCACGGCCGTCGACGGTCGCGTGCTGGCGTTCACCGCGGGCCTGGCCGCGCTCACCGGGCTCCTCTCCGGCCTCGCGCCCGCGATCCAGGCGAGCCGCCCCGACCTGGCCGTGGCGCTCAAGGCCGGCGCCGGCGAGGGTCGCTACCAGCACTCCCGCACCCGCACCGGGCTGCTCATCGCGCAGGTGGCGCTCACCCTGATGCTGCTCGCGGGCGCCGGCCTGTTCGTGCGCAGCTTGCGCAACGTGCGCGCGATCGACATCGGCATGGAAGTGGACCGGCTGCTCGTGGCCTCGATGGACCTGCGGTCGGCAAATTATCCCCGCAAAGAGATCAATGCCCTGTACGACCGGATGCTCGAGCGGGTCCGCGCGTTGCCCGGGGTCACAGACGCCGCGGTGACGATCGGGAATCCGTTCGGCTGGAGCTTCGCGACGGACCTCAAGGTTCCGGGGCTCGACTCCCTGCCCCGCTCCCCGGGTGGTGGGCCCTACATCAATTACGTGTCCCCGGACTATTTCTCCACCCTCGGCATGACGATCAAGCGCGGACGCGGCTTCACCGCCGAGGACCGTCACGGCGGCGCCCAGGTCGCGGTGGTGGGCGAGGCGATGGCGCGGCGGTTCTGGCCCACTGCCGACCCGATCGGCCGCTGCCTCCTGATCGCCGAGCGGGAGTGCTCCCAGGTCGTCGGCATCGTGGCGGATGCGAAGCGCGACGCGGTGATCGAGGAGGCCCAGACGCAATACTACGTGCCGCTTGCCCAGTGGCCCGATGAGAACTCCGTGACCGCAATGTACGTGCGCACCGCGGGGTCCCCGGACCAGATGGCGGCGGCCGTCCGCCGGGAGATGCAGAGCGCCGCCCCCGATCTTCCTTTCGCTCAGGTGCAACCCTTGGCCGACGTGATCGCGCCGCAGCTGCGCCCCTGGCGGATGGGGAGCTTGATGTTCTCGTTGTTCGGCGCGCTCGCGCTGGCGCTCGCGGCGGTGGGGCTCTACGGCGTGCTCGCCTATTCCGTCACACAACGCACGCATGAGATCGGCGTGCGCATCGCGCTCGGCGCCGAGCGGCGCAACGTGCTCGGGCTCGTCATCGGACACGGGCTCCGCGTCGTGGGGATCGGCGTCTTGATCGGCGCCGTCGGGGCCATCGCCGGCGGCCGCGCGCTCAAGGCACTGCTCTACGGCGTTTCCCCCGCCGATCCGCTGGTGCTCGCCGCCGTCGCCCTCGTGCTGCTCACCGTCGCCCTCGCCGCAAGCTGGCTCCCCGCTCGCCGCGCCACCAAAGTCGACCCCATGGTCGCCCTGAGGTACGAATGATGGACACGCTGCTGCAAGATCTTCGGTACGCCGTGCGCGGCCTCCGGCGCCGCCCCGGCTTCACCGCCGTCGCCGTGCTGACGCTGGCGCTCGGCATCGGCGCCAACACGGCGATCTTCAGCGCCGTCTACACCGTGTTGCTGCGTCCGCTGCCGTATCCGGCTCCCGAGCGCATCGCGCGGCTGTACGAGGTCCAGCGGGGCGACCGCTCGACGGTCTCGCCCTCCAACTTCGCCGATTGGCAGGCGGGGACGAATGCGTTCCAGGCGATGGCGGCCTACTACGGCACCTCCTACGCGCTCACCGACGGGCAGACCGCCGAGCAAGTGACCGCCGCCAACGCGACGCCAGCGTTCTTCGGCGTGCTGGGCGTCGCGCCCGCGCTCGGCCGCGGGTTCCTCCCCGACGACGGGGCCGCCGGTCACGACCACGTGGCGGTGCTGAGCTACGGACTGTGGCAACGGCGCTTTGGCGGCAATGCGGGGATCCTGGGCGGCACGATCCGCCTCGACGGCGAGGCGTATACCATCGTCGGCGTGATGCCGAAGGGATTCTCGTATCCGCTGGGCCGCGAATTGTGGACGCCCTTGTGGTTCCCGCCGGAGGCCCTCGCCACCCAGCGGGGCGCCCACTACCTGTCGGTCCTCGCGCGCCTCAAGGACGGCGTCACGCTGGAGCAGGCGGGCCGCGACGTGGCGGCCCTCGCCGAGCGTCTCGCGATTCAGTACCCGCGCACCAACGCCCAGGGGAGCGCGCTCGCGCTCACGCTGCGCGAATCCCTGGTCGGGCGCGTGCGGGGCGCGCTCAACCTGCTGCTCGGCGCGGTGGGGCTCGTGTTGCTGATCGCGTGCGCCAACGTCGCCAATCTCCTCCTGGCCCGCGGCATCGGCCGCGCGCCGGAGCTGGCCGTACGCGCGGCCCTCGGCGCCTCGCGCACGCGCCTCGTCCGCGCGCTGCCCACCGAGAGCGTCGTGATCGGCGTGCTCGGCGGGGCGGCGGGATTGCTGCTCGCGCTCTGGGGGGTCGAAGCGCTGATCCGCCTCGCGCCCGAAGGCATCCCCGGCCTCGACCAGACCGCCATCAACGGAACGGTGCTCGCGTTCACCGCGGGGGTGTCGGTGCTGACGGGGCTGGTGTTCGGCCTGCTGCCGGCGCTGCAGGCGTCCCGCCCGGTCGACCTCGGCCTGCGGCTCAAGTCGGGCGG
>CAZVSO010000207.1:0-3863 GCA_964629425.1 uncultured Gemmatimonadaceae bacterium | reverse complement strand
ATGCCGGGCGTTGGCGAGCAGGTTGCCGTGGCTCTGCATCACGCCCTTGGGCAGCCCGGTTGTTCCACCGGTATAGGCTATAGCGTCAAAACTCGGTTGCCGACCCCTGCCTCACGGGGCGATCAGGGGATGTTTCGGTAGGCGGATCGGCGGGGTACGCAGCGGGGGGCGCGGCTGCGGGCGGCAGTCTGAATCCTCTCTCGCAGGTGGGTTGCCCGGATGAGCCGGCGGTCATCGCGGGGGAAGGAGGCGGAGACGAGGTCGGCGAGGTCGGCTTCGGGATCGGGCGTCTCCAAGGGCTCCACCTCGGCCTGCGCCGAGGCGTCTCCGTCGGCCGTGGCCTCGGGGGTACTCGGTGCCGAGGGGCGCTGCGAGGGCGGCGTCGCCAAGTCTCGTCGGCGGCGTGCCTGGTCGAGCTCGGCGAAGGCCTGGGGCAATTGGTCCAGGGAGCCGCACAGGATCTCGACGTAGTCCCGCCGCGCGAGATTGCAGGCGAGGGCGGCGGCGGCCGGCAAGCTCTCGAAGTCGTAGGTGAGCACCTTGCGGCCGCTCCGGCGGCGCTCGCCATGCTTGAGCTGGTGCCAGAAGCTCTCCTGGATCAGGTTTGTCCGATCGACGACGCGAACGCCGCCGCCAGTGGTGGCCGGCAGGGGGATGACGTGGCCCCAGAGCGAATCGCCATGGCGATCGAGGTGGTCCAGGATGAGGTCGATCGCTTCGCGGGTGTCCTGGGCCGGCCCGCGTTGCGGGCGGCGCTCCCGGAGCGACTGGGTCAAGGCGTCGAGCGCGGCGTGAATGTCGCGCAGCTCCGCGGCGGCCTGCTCCGGCGAAAGCAGCGCCGGGGACGGCTTCGCGTCAGGGCGTAAGCGCAAGGTCTCGCGGAGCTCGTTGAAGAGCGCCGCCCGGGCCGCCAACGGGCCGGCGGTGCGCGCGAAAGGGACCTCGGCGACGACGGGATCGAGCACGCGGGCCAGGCGGTGGAGGGCCGAGCGGACGTGGGCGTCCTCGGGCGGGTGGCGCAGGAAGGCATCGGCGGCCCGGCGGACGGTGTAGCAGCGCTGGTAGAAATACAGGTACGGCAGGTCAAACGGGAAACCGTCCCGTCCGTCGGCGGCGTAGTCCAGGGCCCATTGGGCCAAGGCCCGCACGGTGGCCACGCCCTGGGGCCCCGCGGGCAGGACGTGCTCGCTCGGGGTCGCGGCCCACTGCTCGACGTGGCCGCGCAGATCCGGGAGCTGGCCGCGCAGCTGGCGGCCGAGATCCCGGGCCAGGGTCCGAAGGGCGGGGCGAAGACGGAAGCGGCGGAGCAGATCGCGAAGCTCGTGATAGTCCTCCGTGAGCAGGTCCTTGCCGATGTCCTTGAGGAAGTGGAAGGCGCAGCTCAGGATCGGGATCGCCAGTTCCAACTCGGTGACGAGCGCGAGGGCCGCCGGGATCACCGCTTTACCCAGATCCCGCATGATGGCCATGGGGGCGCCGAACAGCGCGACCGTCTGGCGGAGGCAGGGCAGGATCAGCTCGGCGCGCTCCGTGGCGAGTTTCCACGTGCCCAGCACCCACTGGCGCGACCCGGCATACGTCGCAAACAGGGTGCCCCGGCCGTCCTCGCCGGTGGCGTCGATGTGCAGCGGGTAGCCGCCGTCGGCGTCGAGCGCCTGGTGCAGCGCCGGCGCCCGGACCCGGTGCAGCGCTTCCAGGTGGTCGACGAAGCGCGCCGTGAGGCGACTGACTTCCCCGCTCGACAGGGCGATGCCGTGCGCCTGCGCCAGCTCGGCGCGTAGCTCCTCGCGTTGGCGGTGATGGACGAACCGCCCCAAGCCGAGGAAGACCTCCAGGTCGTAGCCGTAGACGCCCCCGGGCGGCACCTTGCTGGACAGGTATGCCGAGCGGCGCGTGACCCGTTCCCCCGACGGATGCTGGCACGGGGCGACGCAGACCCGGACCGTCTCGTGGGCCCAGACGGCCCCGTGCTCGAGGGTGACCACGCGGTGGCCGTGGGTCTTCTGGACGTGGGTGGGGCCGCCACACCGCTCGCAGGGGCCGTCGACGGTGTCCACGGCGGCCGTCACGCCCGCGGTGGACCGGGCCTGCGTGCGTCCCTCGGTCTCTAGGCGCTGCACCTGGGCCCTCAGCGTGGCGAGCGCCGCGATCGGGAGGCGGGCGGTTTTGCTGTTTTTTTTTGCGGCAACCCGTGCTGGCGGAACACCGCATCAACCTGCGCGACGCCGACGACCACGCCGCGCGCGGTGAGCCGGGCGGCGACGGCCGCCGAGTCGCCGCGGATCCCCGCGGCGTGAATGACCTCGAGCAGGATCTCGATCACCAGCGTGGGCGGCGGCGGCGCCGCGGCGCCGGCCACGGCCGCGCCGAACTCGCGGCGTCGGGCCAGTTGCGCGCTCGCTCGCCTCGGGACGGGGCTCACGTAGAGGTACTCGTCGGCGAAGCGCTCGCGGACGAGCCGCTGGGCGCGCACGAGGTCCAGCAGCGTGTTGTGCACCCGGACCTGCAGCCGGGTCCGCAGCTCGCTCTGGAACAGGCCGCCCTCGGCGCGCTCGACCAAGACCGGCACCGTGCCCTTGAGCGTCCCGTGGCGCGAGAAGCCCACGCCCGCGTGCAGCCAGAGCCCGTCGGCATCGAACTGCGGGATGTCCGGCAGCGTGTAGTACCGCCCCGTGTGGCTGTAGCTGGACAGATAGCCCAACTCGGCGAGCCGGCGGAACGCCGTCATCGGTGAGGAGGACCGCAGCGCGGCCAGGACGGCCTTGAGATCCGCGACCCGGCGCCGCTGAAACAGGCGCGTGAGGGCGCGGCGCGCGTCATCGGGTGAGCGGGCGGTTGTTATAATCAGGACTATACCTCCTTATATAGTCCCAATTATACCACTCAACGCACGTATCTGCCCCCTTCAGGCGGTCTGCTCGCGTGGGCCTCCGACGGAGAACCCGGAGGGCAACCTGCGGGTCGGTGGGCGGGGTACCGCTACTTCTGCTGGCGTTTCAGGTGGTTAGGGCAGTCAACCGAGAACTGACGCTATAGGGTATAGGAGATGGACGCCAGCGTGTCACCGGTGATGGCCAGAAGCTCCGGGTGATTGGCAGGCAGCGGAGTCGCCGCCGTGAGCTCATCGAAGGGCACGGCCCCATCCGGCGCGGGCCCATCGTCGGCATAGACCAGATACCCCAGCGACGGGCAGGCGGCCTTGAGGGCCAAGGCCACGGGCAAGAACTTCGCGTCGGTCACGATGGCCTTGGCCCCGCAATCCTTCACGATGAACTCCAGCTCCGACACGGCCAGCCGGAAGTTGAGGTCGTTGATGACCATGGCGGCGGCCGGAATCCCCAGCCAGCACTCGAGGTGCCGGTAGGTGTTCTGGCCGATCGTGGCGATGACGTCGCCCGCCGCGAGGCCGAGCCGCCGCAGGCCGCCGGATAGCCCATCGATGCGTCGAGCCCAGTCCCGGTACGAGAGACGTAGCCGTCCGTCGACCAGCGCCTCGCGATCACCGTAGAGCGACACGGCCCGTCGTAAGGGCCAGGCTAGCGTTCCGTGTACGGTCACCGTCATCCTCCCGCGGGCCACGTGGTGCACCGGTGCTTCGACACCAGCGTCGACGGGAGTTTATACCGAGCCGCGCAGCCCTGTCCGTCGCCCGCCGCTATCCAAGTAGGACGGCGAATGACCGCCCGACGATCCTGCCCTTGCCTCCCGCCGGACAGACAGCAAGCATCGACTCGTGCGCTAGAATTGCCGGGCCATGCCGGGCCCAGTGACTCCCATGGACGAGAACGGTCTCGTCTTTTCCTGTCAGGACGAGGAAGGCGTCATCGAGGTCGTCGACGACGTCGACGCCCGGGCCCTGTACT
>CAZVSO010000206.1:0-3869 GCA_964629425.1 uncultured Gemmatimonadaceae bacterium | reverse complement strand
ACACCGCGAGCGCCTCGCCCGCCAGGTAGCTCTCCAGCCAGGGCTGGCCGGCCAGGAGGCTGCGCGCGCGGTCGGCGCGCCGGGCGCGCAGCTCCGCCTTGGCCGCTTGCACGATGAAGGCGGCATCCTGCTGTGGCTCGCGGCCTGCCGCGGCGATCAACGTCTCCGCCGCGTGCCACGGACGCCCTGCCACGCGTAGGGACTCGGCGCGCGCGGCGGCCTCGAACAGCGGCAACGCCTGCGCGACGGCCCGCGCGGGGAGGCCCGCCAGGCCGAGCGCCACCAGAACCGCGGGCTTCACTGTGCGCGCCGCACCCGCGCGAGCACCTGTTGATAGTCGGCGCGTGACGCCGGTGTCAGTCGCCACTGCCCGAATCCCGTCTGGTCCTCGAAGTACAGGGTCACGCGCAGGTCGATGTAGCCCCAGCGGATCACACCGCCGCCGCCGCGGTTCAGGTCGCTGCTCATGTCCACCACTTCGTCCGGGTCCCCGAGAGTGATGAAGACCTCGCCCCGGTCGGTGAGCCACCCCGGGAGCGAGCCCTCGCGGTAGCGGGCGTTGGCGGCCTGGACGCGGCGGAAGTACTCGACCAACGCCTCGTTGTCGGGCGTGATCGGAACCGGGTCGGTCTTCGTCCAGAAGTCACGCCACGCCGCCGCGCGCTGGTCCTGGGGCGCGTCCCGGAGCTGGCGTACGAGGTCCGGGTGGTCGAAGTAGCGCAGCACGTCGACCATCGCATCGTAGTTCGCGATCACCCACTGCCCGGAGAAGCTCAGCAGGATCGGCGTGCGCACCACCTGGTCCGATCCGATGAGGCCCAGCTCCAACTCGGCACGACCGAGGGGCAGCGCGTCCGGTCCCAATGAGAAGGTCGCGCTCGACAGCAGCGAGTCGCCGGCGAGAGGGACCGTGTCGTTCCACAGCGCCGTGTTGGTCGCATCGAGGATGCGCGCCGCGACGGCCGCGCCGGGCCCGGTCCCGTAGGCCTCGACGTACAGGCGGAGCGAATCGCCCGCGCCGAACGGCAGCGTCGCGCGGGGATTCGCGACCAGCCGCGGGAGCGCCGTTCGCACCGTGCGGCCGGACCCCTCGTAGTAGGGGACGGGCGACGCGAGGCCCCCCGCGACGTACGACGGCACGGCGACCCGCTGCTCCTGGCGGGCGAGGTTCGGGCCATGGCGGTCCCGGACCACGATGCTGAGCAGGTAGGAGCCGGGTGGCAACGTGAGGTACTGCTGGTAGATGACGCTCTCGTCGGCGCGAAGCGTCTCCTGGAACGTCGGCACGCGGACCGTCTCGTCGCGCGCGACCTGCCGCGGCGGGCCCGAGTCCGGACGAAACGCGATCTCGGCGCGGTACTCGGCCACGAACTCGTTACTGGCGCGCCGGAATCTGAGCCCTTCGTTGGTCAGTGAGAGCGCGACCAACGCGACCGTCGAGTCGGCCGGACCCGCTAGGTAGCGCACCGACGCGACGAAGGGGAGTGGCGCCCCGGCCACCAACAGGCCCATCGCGCGGTACACCGACGCCGCGTCGAACACCTGCGCGACGGTGACCGACGGCTCCGCGCCCTGGTCCGAGCCCACCCGTTGCCATTGGCCACACCCTGCCGCGATAGCGCATGCAAGCAGCAGCCCCACACGTCGCATCACTTGCTCAACCCCAAGCCCCAGCGTTAGTTTCGCGATCTCCCATGACGAGCGACAACCTCGCCGGCCAGATCGTGGCCGGGTACCGCCTCCTGGAGCGCATCGGCGAGGGCGGTACGGCGGAAGTGTATCGCGCCGAACACCCCGAGCGCGGCTCCTGTGCGTTCAAGGTATTGCGGCCGCGCCTGCGGGGCGACCCCACCGCCGTCAAACGCTTCCTGCGCGAGGCCGGCTACGGGACACGCGTGCAGCACCCCGGCGTGGTCCGCACCTACGACTACGGGGAAACCGATGGGCTGTACTACCTCGCCCTGGAGTGGGCCCACGGGCGGCCGCTCGCCGGGATCCTCGATCGCAGCGCGCCCCTCGCTCCCGAAACCGTCGCGCGCATCGTGCGCCAGCTCGCCGACGGTCTCAGTGCCGCCCACCAGGCCGGGATCGTTCACCGCGACCTCAAGCCCGAAAACATCATGTACGACGAAGCCACCGGCACGGCCCGGCTGCTCGACTTCGGGATCGCGCGGGACGCCGAGCTCCCCGCCGAGGAGCGGCTGACCCGCACGGGTTTCTTCGTCGGCACTCTGCACTACGTGGCGCCCGAGGCGCTCTCCGGCGCCCTGGTGGACACGCGGGCCGACATCTACAGCCTGGCGACGATCACCTACTACGCGCTCACCGGACGGCATCCCTTCCGCGGCCGGACGCCGCGCGAGCTGTTCCAGCAGCTCCTCACCCAGAAGCCGACCCCGCCGCGCGAGGCCGCGCCGCATCTCAACCTGCCGCCCGCCCTAGAAGTGGCGGTGCTGCGGGGCCTCGAGCGGGACCCCCCGGCGCGTCAGCCCACCATCGCCGGGTTCGCCGATGAGGTGGAGGCGGCGTTGCGCCAGGCGCCGGCACCGCCGCCGAAGGCGGGGCTCCTGGGTGCCCTGAAGCGGATCGTGCCGGGTCGCCGGGACTGACCCGGCCGGGGAGGGCTGTTGAGCGACGCCGGATCCCTCCACCAGCGGCTGAGCGCGTTGCTGCGTGAACGCTCGGTCGTCCACGGCGACTTCGTGCTCGCCTCGGGGCGCCGCTCGTCCTACTACATCGATGCCCGTCGCACGACGATGTCCGGCGAGGGGCTGGCCGTGATCGGCCCGCTCGCCCTCGAGCGGCTGGCGGCCCGCGGCTGGGGGCCCCGCGCCGTGGGCGGCCTCACGCTGGGGGCCGACCCCGTGTCCTACGCCATCGCGCTCGCGGCCCGGGCGCAGGGCCTCGGGATCGACGCCTTCACCGTGCGCAAGGCCACCAAGACGCATGGTACGAGCCGGCGGATCGAGGGGTGTTTCGAGCCCGGCGCACCCGTGGTCGTCGTCGAAGATGTGATCACCACGGGCCGATCGGCCCAGGAGGCGATCGCGGCAGTCGAGCACGCGGGCGGCCGGGTGCTGGGCGTGCTCGCGGTCGTGGATCGGGAGGAAGGCGGCCGCGATGCGCTGGAGCGCGCCGGCGTCGAGGTCGAAGCGCTCGTGCGCGCCGCAGAGCTGGGAGCGCGGTGACGTGTTGACCGGCGACGAGACCGAGCGACGGCTGCGCGATCTCGACACGCTGGGACGCGCCCAGAGTCGTCGCTGGATCCTCGCGGCCGCAGTCACGCTCGCCGGACTGCTGGGCGCCGTGACCGGGGCCGCGAGAGTCGGCGCGTGGAGCGTCGTGATGGCCGGCGGGGCCGCGACCGTGCTCAACGCGCTCGCCGGTATCGTGGTCGAGCGGCGCTGGCATCGGGGGTGGTTTGTGTTCGCGGCGGCGCTGCTCGATATCGCGATCGCCGCGCTGCCGGTAGTGTGGTTCGGGCCCGGGGGATTCGCCGTAGGGCTGCTGGTCGCCGTGCTGCCGTACGCGCTCGACCAGGGCGGACCAGCGGGGGCGCTGCTCGCTGGGGCCGCCGGCCTCGCCTATGCCGCCGCCGCCGCCGTACACGCGGCGGCGCTTGGCGGGCCCGCTCCCGCGGCCCGCACCGCGATCGAGGTGGCGGCGCTCGTCGCGGTGGGCCTCGTGCTGGTCCGTCCGGCGGCGCGGCTGCGGGAGCGAATCCGCCGCGCGCGCGGCGTGATGAGCGAAGCCGAGCAGGGGTATCTGGCGGCGCGCACGCCGCCGGCCGCGACGGACGAGCTGGGGCTGCTCGAGCAGGGGGTCAATCGCATGCTCGAGGAGATCGGGCTCACCGTCGCAGTCGTGCA
>CAZVSO010000205.1:3462-3928 GCA_964629425.1 uncultured Gemmatimonadaceae bacterium | reverse complement strand
CATCTGTTTTCCCCTGTGCGTCTGTGCGTCTAGTATTGTCGTTCCTGCTATCTTGCTTGAGCCGGTTGGAGGACTGTACTGTGCGCGCGGCGATCCTGCTCTGTATTCTCCTGCTGTGCGGGGCCTCCGGCGCCGCCCAGACTCCCGCTGCCCGCCTGGTGGGCCAGTGGCAGGCCCGCGGTCCCGACGACCAGATCCACGACATCATGGTGCGGCTCGACCGCTCGACCGCTCGGCCCAGTCCGGCCAGCAGGTCGCGCGCTGGCGCGTGGTCGGCGACAGTCTGTGGCTCACCCTCGGGGACGGCGCGTGGCTCGTGTACGCGATGAAGCTGGAGCGGGAGCGGCTCACGCTTGCGGGCGGGGACCTCGACCAGCCGGTGACGCTGCAGCGGGTGGGGTCCGCCGGCCCGCGGCCCGATACGCTCGCGCTTCCGGATCCCCCGCCGGCCACCGCCCGGGCGTGG
>CAZVSO010000205.1:0-3452 GCA_964629425.1 uncultured Gemmatimonadaceae bacterium | reverse complement strand
CGGTGGCCGTTCCGGAGGCGCCGCCCGCGGGCTCGCGGGCTTGGTAGCTGTGCGGGTGGGTTGACCCCGGGGCGATGCCCCGGCCCTAGTCCTTCTCTATCTTCAGGCTGGCGATCCGCCACGTGCCCGAGACCCGCGTGAAGCGCACGATGAGCTTCAGGCGGTCCTCGAGCGGCGGGCCGCCCTCTCGCTCCACGTAGGTGTAGATCGCTCGCACCACGGCGGATGCCCCATCGCCGCGCTGCCCCCAGCCCATGATGCGGTAGTCCACGGTCAGCTTGTGCGCCCGCGCGAAAAACTGCCGCCACTCGGTCTCATCCTTCGCCGACATCGTGGATGCGAACAGGGCGCGCAGGTTATCGATCCGCTCCGTCGCCACCGCGCGTTCGAGATCGGCCAGCAGGACCTCCACGGCGTCTCGCGGATTGGCGGGCTGGGGGCTCGGGACCGCGATGCCTACCTCGCGGCCGAGGCGCTCCACCCGTTCCGCGACCAGGTGCACCATCTCGAAGTCTTTGGTGCGCAGCAACGATTGGGCGCGCTCCAGCAACGCGATCGCCTCCTGGCCCTCAGGCCGCGTGCCCAGCGCGGTCGCGATGGGACTCGCCCGATCCACCGCCGTCTGCGCCTTGACTCCCAGCCGCTCGGCCTCCGCCTTCGCGATGCCGTACTGCCCGATGGCCTGCCGCAGAGCCTGCGAGGCCAGGCGCACCTTGCCCGACTCGAGCGCGTCGTCAGCCTGCGCCAACAGCGCCTCCGCATGCACCCACGCCGGGACGGCGTTCTGGAACGCCCCCGCCCCCTCGGCCTGCGCGCGGGCGTCGAGCGCCGAAGCACGCAGCGCCGTGACCGCGGGCGGAAAGTCCACGCGAGTGGGTGCTGGCGGAGGCGCTGCCGCGGCCTCCAGCGTCACCGCGGCGGCGGGCGGCGGCGCCGACTGGTCCGGCGCCGCGATCGGCTCGCTCGGCGGCAGCAGCGCCAGCGCCGCCACCACCACCGCGAGCGCCGTCAGCACGGCCAGCCGCCACTTCGCCGGCGCGCGCGTGATCAGCTTCAGCAGCGGTCGGCTCCACCGCAGGCCGATCACCTGCGTCGTCCCGTCGGTCGCCCCGGACAGCGCGAGCCGGATACCTACGAGCGTCTGCCGCATCTCCTTGGCCGTCCGGTAACGCTCGGCGGGCACCTTGGTCATCGCCTTCGTGACCACGCGCTCGAGCGACGCGGGGATCGAGGGCGCCACCATGCGCAACGCCTTCGGGTCCGTGGTCAGGACCTGGTACAGCACGCGGTGGATCGAGTCGCCCTCGAACGGCTTGTGATAGCTGAGCAGCTCGTACAGCATGCAGCCCACTGCGAACACGTCGGTCGCCGCGGTGATCGTGCCCTCGGTGATCTGCTCCGGCGCCATGTAGGTCGGCGTCCCCATGATCGAGCCGCCGCCCGAGATCTCGGCCGACTGCAGTCGCGCGATCCCGAAGTCCATGATCTTCACGCGGCCGTCCGGCATGATCCGCACGTTCGACGGCTTGATGTCGCGGTGGATCACGCCGCGCTGGTGCGCGTAATGCAGGCCCTCGAGCACTTCGATCACCATGTCGAGCTTGCGCTCGAGCGCCAGCGGCTCGCGACTCTCGATCAGCTCGCTCAGGTCGCGCCCCTCGACCAGCTCCATCGCGATGAAGAGCTGGCCCTCCGCTTCGCCCAGGTCGTACACGGTGACGATATTGGCGTGCTGCAGCACCCCGGCGGCGCGGGCCTCGCGCAGGAACCGCTCGCGCAGCTCCTGCGTCGCGCCGAACGTCGTGTTGAGGAGCTTGAGAGCGACGTAGCGGCGCAGCATCGAGTCGTACGCCTTCCACACCACGCCCATCGCGCCTTCGCCGATGAGCTGGTGCAGCTCGAACTTGCCGAGTCGCTGGTATTGCTGCGGGCGGGTCATGGCACCCGCCAATGTGCGGCGGGGGCCGGGCGGTGGCAATCGGGGTGGTCCTGAGGCACGATCGCTACCGGTTGGCCCAATCGTAGACCCGGGCTAGGACGGCGCGGGTCTGGTCGTCCACCGCCACCTGCCGGCGGGGCAGCACGCGCTCGGCGATCCGCAGGAAGCCGTCCCGGCTCATCCGCTCGATGCCATCCGCCCCCCACGCGAAAGGTGGCACGTGCCGCGGCGGCCGCACCGGCCCGAAGACGTTGGCCCCCGCGCCCACGACCGTGCCCGTGCCGAGCAGGGTCCCGATCGCCGTCTTGGCGTGGTCGCCGATCAGGCTCCCCAGGTTCACCAGGCCCGTCTCCACCGCCGTCCCGTCCACATTCAGGCGCACGGGGCTGTAGGTGTTCTTGAGGTTGGACGTGATCGTGCCCGCGCCCAGGTTGACCCAGCGCCCGACCACCGAGTGGCCCAGGAAGCCGTCGTGCGCCTTGTTGGCGTAGCCCAGGAACACCGCGGCCGTCACCTCGCCCCGCACCACGCAGTGCGGGCCGATCGCCGACTGCCCGATGCGGCCCCCGAGCAGCCGCGTGTTCGGGCCGGCCCACAGGGGGCCCTCGAGACGCGTGCCCCCCAGCACCTCGACGCCGCTCTCGAGCACGATGGGGCCGCGCGTGGCGTCGAGAATCACGCCCGGCTCGACCGCGGCGCCGTGCAGCGCCACCGCCGCGGGCTCGCCGAGCACGACCGTGCCGCGGGGGATGGGGTCGGCGTCGGCCAGCATCGCCGTCAGGTCGTCCGCGAGGAGTCCCTCGAGCGCGGGGATCAGGTCGTACACGCCGTGCAGCACGTGGCCTGCGACTTCGATCGTGGTGGCACCGTGGACCGGTCCTGTCCACGTCTCTCCCGCGCCCACGCCCCAGCCGACGGTGGCGCCGTGGCACGTCAGGCGGAACGCGCCGGCGGGGAGGTCCGGGGCGAGTCCGCGCGGCGCGAACGTCGCGGAGCCGATGATGGCCGGGCCCGCGACCGGATGCCGCGGCGCGACGCGCGGCACGCCGGGCTCGACGAAGCCCGCGAGATGGGGCAGGGCGATGATCTCGCCGGCCTCCTGGCCCACGAACGCCTCCCAGCGCTCGCGCACCAGGTGCGCGCCCGCGCGCAGCTCGGCGAGCGGGCGCGCTCCGGCGAACGGCGCCCACGAGGCCGAGGGCTCGGGATCGAGCAGGTAGAGCGCGTGCACTAGTCGCTGCCCCCTTGCAGCAGGCGCTTCAGGTGCTCGCCGCGTCCCGTGGGCATCACGAGGGTGTGCCCATTGGCCCGCACCACGATCGTCGCGGCCACGCCCAGCACCGTGAGATCCTCGTTCTCGGCCCATACCACGGAGTCCCGCACGTCGTCGCCCAGCCGCACGTTGCCCACGACGACGTTGCCGCGCGCGTCGTGGGGCCGGATCCGGAGCAGCGCGTCCCACGACCCGATGTCGTCCCAGCGGAACGTGCCCCCCACGACGGCGAGCCGCTTG
>CAZVSO010000204.1:0-3951 GCA_964629425.1 uncultured Gemmatimonadaceae bacterium | reverse complement strand
CCGGGCGAGACCTACACGACCAAGGTGGTCTTCGATCTCCCAGTGGGGGTGGCGGAGCCGCGCCTGCTTGTCGCGGCGAAGGCCGGGATTCCCGACGCCTTGCTGATCGGCTACGAAAACAGCTTGCTGCACGGGAAAATCATGTTCAGGTTGGTCGGATGAGCGCCCCCGCCCCGGTCGTACACCCGATTCGCGCACCCCTCGCCCTGCAGACCCTCGGGGCGGCACTCGGCCTCGGCGTCATCGGCGACCTGATGCTGCGGCAAATGCCGTGGGGGATCGGCGTCACCATCTCCACCGCGGCCCTCGTCGCGGTCGCGTCCGGTCTCGTCTATCGCCACCGACTCGCCGTCGGGCCCGACGCGCCCTGGCTGGCGTTCTCGGCGCTGTTGCTCGGCGTCGCGTTCGTGCGCCGCGACGCCGATATGTTGCACCTCCTCGACGTCGTGGGGCTGATCGGCGTGCTCGCCCTCGGGTCGCTGTCGCTCCAGGGCGAGGGCCTGCGCCTGCGGGGCGTTGTGGAATATGTCCGGGCCGGCGTGCTCGCCGCCGTCAGCGCGATGGTCGGCATCCTGCCCCTCGCGCTGTCCGACATTCGCTGGAGCGAAGTCACGCGCGACACCCGGCTCGGGCGCGCGCGAGCGGTCGCCCTGGGTGGGCTGCTGGCGCTCCCCTTGCTCATCGTGTTCGCCGCCTTGTTCGCCTCGGCCGATGCGACCTTCGATGCCATGCTGAGTAGAGCCTTGGTGTTCGATCCCGAGACCGTCTTGTCGCACGCGCTCCTGATCGGCGTCTGGGCGGCGCTCACGGGCGGCTACCTGCGCGGGGCGCTGATCCGGCCCATTGCGTCCCTCCCCCGTGAGGCGAGCGCGACCGCCATCGGCTTCGTTCCGGTCGCGACGATGCTCGGCCTCGTCAACCTGCTGTTTCTGTTGTTCGTGGTGACGCAGGCGCCCTACTTCTTCGGCGGGCTGGCGGTGGTCGAGCGGACCACGGGCCTGACCCTGGCCGCGTTCGCGCGGCGCGGCTTCTTTGAGCTCGTCATGGTCTGTGCCCTCGTCCTGCCGATCCTGCTTGGCGCCGAGTGGACTCTGCGCGGCGCGGCGCCCAAGGAAATGAAGAGCTTCCGCGCGCTCGCCGGGCTCCTGTTGATCCAAGTCGGCGCGGTGATGGGATCGGCGCTGTTCCGGATGAAGCTGTACGTGGACCAGTTCGGCCCGAGCCAGGACCGGCTTTACGCCACGGCCTTCATGGCGTACCTGGGGATCGTCAGCGCCTGGTTCGCCTGGACGTGCCTGCGGGGAATGCGCAGCCGCTTCGCGTTCGGCGCGATGCTCCAGGGGTACGCCGTGCTCGCCGCTCTGCACGTCGTGAACGTGGACGGGCTGATCGCGCGCACCAATATCGCGCGCGCCACGGCGGGGGCCGCATTCGACATGGAGTATCACACCAAGGTCCTGGGCGGCGACGCCGTCCCGGCCCTGCTCGGGTCGCTCGAGCGGCTGGCGCCGGCCGACCGTTACGAAGTGGCGCAGCAGCTGCTGAACCGTTGGGGTCCGGCCATCCGGCAGGACTGGCGCAGCTGGAACTGGTCGGCCGGGCGCGCCCGTGCATTGGTTCGCGTCGCGACGGCGCAGCTGACGGCGGTCCCGTGTGTCCCACGCCCCGGGACGAAGACGAGGGGTGCGCTATCCTGCGGCGCTCCCTCACCGTGATCGCTTAGCGGCCCCCACGGGCCGGACATAGATTCCGGCCCATGGGACAACGCATCTTCCAAGTTGACGCGTTCACCGCCCGGCCGTTCTCGGGCCATCCCGCCGGGGTCTGTATTCTCGCCGCGCCCGCCGACCCGGCTTGGATGCAGGAGGTGGCGCGGGAGATGAACCTCGCCGAGACGGCGTTTCTCCATAAGCAAGCGGACGGGTACGGGTTGCGCTGGTTCACGCCGGCAGCCGAAGTCGCGCTCTGCGGCCACGCCACGCTCGCCAGCGCGCACGTCCTGTGGGAGGAACGGCACCTAGGCGCCGGCGTCCAGGCGCGGTTCCACACGAAGAGCGGCCTGCTCACCGCTGACGCCCGCGGCGACCGCATCGAGCTGGACTTCCCCGCGGTCCCCGCCGAGGCCCTCGCTCCGCCACCGGGGCTGCTCGAGGGGCTCGGCATCACGGCACCCGTCTTCGTCGGCAAAAACAAATTCGACTATCTCGTGGAAGTCGCCGACGAGCAAGCGGTGCGCGGCCTCACGCCCGACTTCGCCGCCTTGCGCCGCCTGCCGGTGCGCGGCGTGATCGTGACCGCGCGGTCCCAGTCCCCCGCATTCGATTTCGTATCGCGGTTCTTCGCGCCGGGCGTCGGGGTCGACGAGGACCCGGTGACGGGTTCGGCGCACTGCTGCCTCACGCCGTACTGGGCGGCGAAGCTCGGCAAGCGGGAGCTGACGGCCTTTCAGGCGTCGCCGCGCGGCGGCACGTTGTGGCTCGTGGATTGCGGCCCGCGGGTGCGGCTCGCCGGGCACGCCGTGACGGTGCTGCGCGGCGAGCTGCTCTCGACGCCGGCGTGATCTCCGCCCGCGGCCTCACCCGCGCGTTCGACGGCGTCATCGCGGTGCAGGACCTGACGTTCACCATCCCGGAAGGGCAACTCTTCGCGCTGCTGGGTCCCAACGGGGCCGGCAAGACGACCACGGTCCGCATGCTGTTGGGGCTGATCGGCGCCACGGCGGGGTCGGCGACGGTCGCGGGATACGAGCTGGGACGCGATCCCGAAGCGAACCGGGCGATCCGGGCGGCGTGCGGCCTGCTGACCGAGGCGCCCGGATTCTACGACCGGATGTCCGCCTGGGACAATCTGATCTTCTTTGGGAAGCTCTACGGCCTCGATGACGAGGCCGTCCGCCAGCGCGCCTATCACTACCTCAAGCTGATGGAGCTGGTGGACCGTCGCGACAGCCCGGTCGGCACCTTCTCGAAGGGGATGAAGCAGCGGCTCGCGATCATCCGCGCGCTGTTCCACGATCCCAAAGTCGTCTTCCTGGACGAGCCGACCGCGGGGCTCGACCCCGAGGCGACGCTCGCGGTGCGCGAGCTGATCCTCCGGCTCAAGACCGAAGGGCGGACGATCGTCGTGTGCACCCACAATCTGGATGAAGCCGAGCGGCTCGCCGACGTCATCGGAATCCTCAACCGGCGGCTGCTCGTGTGCGACACGCTGGAGCACCTGCGGGCGGGCGTCGGCAACGACGCCGTGCACGTGAGCCTGACGCAAGCATCCGAGCCGTTCTTGGCGGTGGTGCGCGCGGTGCCGGGGGTCACCGAGGTGACGCCGGCGGGACGCGAGCTGCGCGCGGCGGTGGCCGATCCCGCGGTGACGACTCCGCGGATCGTGGCGGCGCTGGTGGGCGCCGGCGCCGGGCTGCTGGCGGTCCGTTCGGAGGCGCCGACGCTCGAGGCGATCTACCTCCACGCGGTGCACGAGCCGTGAATCGGATGGACCTGCTCTTCCTGTTCCTGCGCCGCGAGCTGGGAGACGTGCGCGGCAACCGGCGGCTGTGGCCGATCTACGTGACGCTGCCGGTCCTCGGCATCGGCCTGCCGGTTCTGTTCACCGTGATCGCGCCGCTCATGGCTCAACAGGCGACGGTCCGCCACGACCCCGGCACCCTCGCCCTGCTGCAAATGCTGCAACGCGTGCCCGAGTTCGCCACGCTCGACGTGGGAAAGGCCCTGACGCTCTACCTGCTGCGCACCTCCGCCGGCATCTTCCTCCTGCTCCCGGTGGCGCTGTCGTCCACCGCCGCGGCGTTTTCGATCGTCGGGGAAAAGCAACAACGGACCCTCGAGCCGATTCTCGCCACACCGATCAGCGACCGGCAGTTCCTGCTCGGCAAGCTGCTGGCATCGGTGGTGCCGACGGTCGTGCTGACCTGGCTCGCCGGGGTCGGTGCGGTGGTCC
>CAZVSO010000203.1:0-4083 GCA_964629425.1 uncultured Gemmatimonadaceae bacterium | reverse complement strand
CGAAGACGACGGCCGCGCGCACCCCGCCCCCGCCCCCGCCCGACGCGCAGCGCCGGGAAGCGGCGCCGCGCACGACCCCGAAGACGGCGCCGCTGCCCGGCGAGCGCCCCTCGACGGGCGCCGACGTCGCCACGGTGAGCACCGAGGGGGTCGAGTTCCCGTTCCCCGAGTATCTCCAGAACGTCGTCGGCCAGGTCCTGCGGCGCTGGCAGCGGCCGCTGCACGCCTCGCCCCTCGAAGCGGAGGTTTCGTTCCTGGTGCACCGCGACGGCTCGCTCAGCAGCCTGCAGTTCGTGCAGCGCTCAGGCAACTTCGCCTTCGACCTCGAGGCGCAGGGCGCCGTCGAGGAGGCGGGCGGGCTGCGCGCCTTCGGCCCGTTGCCGGCGGAATGGCCGGACGACGTGTTGTTCGTGCGATTCTATTTCTCGGGGACGCGGAGGTGACTCGACGGATGGGCGGATGGGCGGCTGGGCGGATGGCTCGTCACGGGATCCAGGCAGCCGTCCTGCTCGGCGTCTTCCTAACCGCCTATCCGCCCATCCGCCTATCCGCCCAGGACACCGGCGCCGTCGACCGCGGTGTCCGGATCGGGATCGTCTACCGCCCCGGTGTCCGGCCCGGTCTCGTCGTGCTGTCCGCCCGGGGGGCCGCCCTCGATTCGATTCGAGCGATCATCGCGCGGGACCTCGACCACGGCGACCGCTTCGAGCCGATCACGCTGCCGGCCGGGGACTCGATCCGGTTCGCGACGGCCCCTGAGCCTGCCGCCGCCGCGGCCGCGCGGGGCGGGCGAGCGACGCGGCCCGGCCGCCCGACGGGTCTGAACTACCCGCTGTACCAGGCGCTCGGCGCCGATTTCGCCGTGGAGATCCGGGCGGTCGGGGACAGCACGGTGGTCGCGCTGCACGAGGTCGCGACCGCGGGTGTGCGCCGCGCGTTCCGGATGCGACTGCCCCGCCCGACGGACCCCGGGTTCCGTCAGGCCGTGCATCGGGTCTCCGATCAGGTCGTGCAGGCGGCGCTGGGCGCGCCGGGGATCGCCGCGACCCGGGTGCTGTTCGTGCGGGACGGCAAAGTGCACGAGATCGACCAGGACGGGGCCGACGTGCGGCTCGTGTCGGCGTCGGACCGGCAGGCGATGTCGCCGGTGTGGGCCCTCGACGGGCGGCGCTTCGCCTACATGGAGTTCCATGCGGGGCGGGGGCAGCTCTTCGTCCACGAGCTGGCGACCGCCACGCGCCGACCCGTGGCCACCACCGGCCAGTCGCTCGACTTCACGCCGAGCTTCTCCCCCGACGGCCGGACCCTGGCCTTCAGCCGCGCGACCGAGGAAGGCACCGACATATACACGATCAACATCCGGGACAACTGCTGTCTGCAGCGCTTGACCGTGGGGCGCTTTTCGGACAACTTGTCTCCGACCTACAGTCCGGACGGACGGCGGATTACGTTCGTGTCGACGCGTCCGGGGCTGGCGCAGCTGTACGTGATGGCTGCCGACGGCACCGAACAGCAGATGTTCGCCCCGGTCGATTGGGGGGTCACGGGCGCGTCGAATGCGCCGGAGTGGTCGCCCGACGGCCAGTCGGTGGTCTTTCACCGGGATGTCGCCGGCACCTTGCAGGTGTTCGTCCTGGACGTCCGGACGCGGGCGGTGAAGCAGCTGACCTCTGTCGGGCGGAACGAGGACCCCACCTGGGCCCCCGACAGTCGGCATCTGGCCTTTGTGTCGGACCGGACGGGATACCGCCAGCTCTGGATCATCGATCTGGAAACGGGCCGCATCCGGCCGCTCTTGCAGCAGAGCGGTGCGAGGTTGCCGTCGTGGTCTCCGCGGCTTCCGGAGATCTCCGCTACGAACCCACAGACTGGGAGAGGGAACGAACGATGAGACGCGCACTCCAGATTCTGGTGATCGGCTGTATGGCGGTGCTCGCGGGGGCGTGCGGCGGCAGCCCGCCGCCCGAGACCGCGGCGGTGCCGAACGCCGATGCGATTGCCGCGGCCGAGCGGGCCCGTCAGGACTCGTTGATGGCGGCGCAGGCGGAGGCCGAGCGGATGGCGCGCGAGGACGCGGAGCGGGTGCGTCGCCAGCGCGAAGCCGACTCGCTGGCGGCGCTGGCTCGCGGGGGCGACGACGTGCGGGCCATGCTGGCGGCCATGGTCAACTACGACTACGACCGGTCGGACATCCGACCGGGCGACGCGGCCACCCTCGATCAAAAAGTGTCGATCCTGCAGGTGAATCCGGACCTGCGGATCCGGGTCAGCGGGCACTGCGACGAGCGCGGCTCGGACGAGTACAACCTGGCGCTCGGCAATCGGCGGGCGACGTCGGCGAAGCAGTATCTCGTGAGCCACGGCATCGACGCCAGCCGGATCGAGACGCAATCGTTCGGCGAGGAGCGCCCGATGACCATGGGGCACGATGAGGATTCCTGGGCGCAGAACCGCCGCGCAGAATTCGAGGCCATCTCGGGCGGCGACGGGCTGCGGCGCCCTTAGCGCCGCGCTTCACTTGTCGTCCCCGCTCCGGTCGGTCCTGCCGCTGACGCTGGGGCTTGCGGGCGGCTGCGCCCTCAAGGGCGATGTCCGCAAGGTCGAGCTCCAGCTGGCGGCGGTCCGGGAGGAGTTGGCGCGCGCTGAGACGTCGCACCGGGCCGAAACCGACTCGCTGCGCGTCCTGCTGGCAGCCCTGATGCAGAACCTCGCCGCGCAGCAGGCCTACCTGGTCCAGCTGCGCGGCGACGTGCGCACGGACCTGGTGGGCGTGCAGCAGTTGCTGACGTCGATCCAGGAGCTCACCGGGCAAAGCCAGCAGCGGCTGACTGAGCTGCGCCGCCAGCAGCAGCAGCTCGCACCTGGTGGCGAGCCCGCGCCCGCGGTGGTGCCGGTGGGGCCGTCGGGGAATCCCGCCGGCCCCGGCCCGGACCAGATGTACGACGTGTCGCTGCAGCAGTTCCGCCGTGGCAGTCTCGCGACGGCGCGGCTGGGCTTCCGGGAGTTCCTGCGGGTGTTCCCGACCGATGAGCGGGCGGGCGACGCCTTGTTCTACGTCGCCGAGACGTTCGCGCCGGAAAACCCCGACTCGGCCGCCGCGGTGTATCAGGCCGTGGTGAAGACCTATCCCAATTCCCCACGCGCGCCGTCGTCGCTCTACAAGCTGGGCCTCCTCGCCGAGCAGCGCGGCGACCGGGCGGCGGCACGGACGTTGTACGCCCGCGTCGTCGCCGGCTACCCCCGCTCCGACGAAGCGAACCTCGCGCGCGACAAGCTGGATCGGCTGGGGCGCTGACTTCAGCCCCTGGGGCTCCGGTGCCTGACGCCCCTCCCCTCCCCCCGGAACGCGCCGAGATGCCGTTCCTCGACCACCTCGAGGAGCTGCGCTGGCGCCTGCTGAAGAGCCTGCTCGCCATCGCGGTGGGCACGGCGCTGGGCTGGTTCCTGGCGCAGCATTTCGACCTGGTCGGTCTGCTGAAGCGCCCCATCGCCCCGCTGCTCCCCGACGGCCGGCTCGTCTTCACCAGTCCCACCGAGCCGCTCCTGTTGACGCTCAAGCTCGCGTTCGTCGTGGGCCTGCTCGTCGCCTCCCCGGTCGTGGGCTACCAGGCCTGGGCGTTCCTGGCCCCGGCGCTGTACCAGCGCGAGAGGCGCCTGATCGTGCCGGCGCTCACCGCGGGCCTCGGGCTCTTCCTGCTGGGCGCCGCCGCCTGCTACCTCTGGGTGCTGCCCGCGGCCCTGCGCGTCCTGTTCGAGTTCCAGCGTGCGGACCTCACGCCGTTCATCACCATCGACCGCTACTTCGCCTTTGCCACACAGCTCGTCGTCGCGTTCGGCGTCGTTGCCGAGCTGCCGCTCGTGGTGGCGATCCTCGCCGCCCTGGGCCTGGTGACGCCGCAGTTCCTGGCGCGCCATCGGCGCTACGCGGTGGTGATCGGGGCGCTGGTCGCGGCATTCCTCACCCCGCCCGACGCGCTCTCGATGCTCCTGATGCTGGTCCCGCTGCTGCTGCTCTACGAAATCAGCATCCTCTGCGCCTGGGTCGCGTCCCGCCGCCGGGCCAAGCGGGCCGGCGGCGCCGGT
>CAZVSO010000202.1:0-4103 GCA_964629425.1 uncultured Gemmatimonadaceae bacterium | reverse complement strand
GGGCGACCGCCGCGACGCGGTCGGCGTCCCAGACGTGGAGCGCCGCGACGCCCGCCTCGAGCGTGGCGAAGGGCGGCGGACTCGCGTCGGTGAGGTGCTCGAGCCCGAACGCGACGCGCTCGAGATCACGCCGCTCGCGCGCGAGGGACGCGACAGCGTCGCCGGGGGACGGCGTGGCCCGCGCCCCGCGCACCAACGCCGGCGCGGCCAGGTACACCGTGCCGCTCGCGAGCAAAAGCGCGCCCCACCCGATGCCCAGGAGGTGCTCGCGCTCGCGCCAGGCCCAGCCGAGGCTCAGAATGACGGTGCCGAGGGCGACGGCCGCGACGACGGTCGCGCCGGGGATGCGGACGGCCAGAGCCCCCCGGTCCACGGTCCCGTGGAGGCCCGCCACCACCTCCGCGGGATCCAGCAGCGCGCCCCACGCGAGCGCCAGCGCCACGCACGCGAGCAGCACCCCGAGATGACGGCGCGCGTGCGGGCTCGCGCGCAGCCGCCCCCGCTCGACCCGGAGCGATCCGATCCCCGCGTACAACAACCCCACGAGCACGGCGGCCGTGACGGCCGCGAGCAGCGAGGCGCCCTGGAGCGTCAACGTCCATGGCAGCTCCGCCACGTAGTAGCCGGCGTCGCGCCGCAACACGGGATCCACCACGCCGAAGCGCGGCGGTGCCGCAGCGAGCGCGGCGCGCAGGCCCCAGTCGCCCGTGTTCCACGCCAGCACGAGGCCGTAGATCAGCCCGCTCGCCAGGGTCGCGGCCAGGAGCACGCCCGGCGGGACGGCCTCCACGATCTCGATGTTGCCGAGGCGCCGGGGCATCTGCACGGAGCCGATGGCGCGGTACACGGTGAACAGGTTGGCCGTGCCCCAGACCACGCCGAACACCAGCACGCACCCCTGCGCCAAGTGGGCGAGATCGCGGGCGGCGAGATACGCCTCCCCGCCCGGCACGGTGCCCGCCCAGAGCCGCTCGGCGACATCGAGCGCCAGCCATCGTCCCCCGACCAGCGCGGCGATGACGAGGGCGGCGGCGAGCGGCAACAGCCAGCGGCGTCGCGGGGCCCGGGTCACGGCGGTGGGGGACGGAAGGCGTCGGCGACCAGCCAGTCCTCGACCTCGGCGCGATAGTCGGCGAGCGCGCCTTCGCTCGCGGCCTCGAACCGGAGCACGAGCACGGGCTGCGTGTTCGACGCACGCAGCAGCCCCCAGCCCTCGGGGAAGGTGATCCGCACGCCGTCCAGCGTCACGACCGGGTAGCGCGTGGCGAAATGGCGAGCCGCGCGCGCCACTACGTCGAACTTGCGCGCGTCCGGGCAATCCACCCGCAGCTCCGGCGTCGCGAACGTCGTGGGGAGGTCAGCGAGCAGGCGGGATAGCGGTCCGCCTTCCCGCGCCACGTAATGGAGCAGCCGGGCGGCGGCGAACAGCGCGTCGTCGAAGCCGAAGTAGTCGGCGCCGAAGAACATGTGCCCGCTCATCTCGCCGGCGAGCGGCGCGCCCACCTCTTTCATCTTCTGCTTGATGAGCGAGTGGCCGGTCTTCCACATCAGGGGCCGCAGCCCGGCGCGCGCGAGCTCGCGGGGCAGCACCTCCGAGCACTTCACGTCGTAGATGACGGAATGGCCGGGGCCGAGGCGCTGCGCCAGGTCGCGCCCGAAGAGCACCAGGAGCTGATCCCCGACCACGATGCGCCCCGTCTCGTCTACGGCCCCGATGCGGTCGCCGTCGCCGTCGAAGGCGATGCCCAGCTCGGCTCCCTCGCGGCGCACGGCGGCCTGAAGGTCGCGCAGGTTCTCGGGCACGGTGGGATCGGGATGGTGGTGCGGGAACCGGCCGTCGGACTCGGCGAACAGCGGAACCACCCGTGCGCCCAGCCGGCGCAGCGTGTCCACCGCGATCAGGCTGGTGACGCCGTTGCCGCAATCCACCACCACGGACACCGCGCGCGCGAGCGGCGCAATGCGGGCGACGATCGCGTCGCGGTAGCCCTCGAGCAGCCCGTCGTGCGCGGTCCGCCCTCCCCCCGGGCGCTCGGCGAGCTGCGCGCCGGCGATCATTGCGCGGAGCGACTGGATGGCGTCGCCGAACACCGCGTCTCCGCCCAGGACGATCTTGAACCCGTTGAACTCGGGCGGGTTGTGGGATCCCGTGACCTGGATGCCGCCGTCGACCTCGAGCGTGTGGGTGGCGAAGTAGAGCGCCGGCGTGGGGCATTGGCCGACCTCCACGGCGCGGCCCCCCGCCGCCACGATGCCCGCGGCCACCGCACCGGCCAGCTCCGCGCCGGAGGGGCGGTTGTCGCGCCCGACGGCGAGTCGTGGCGCGCGGCCGAGCCGCGACCACGCCAGCGTCGCGACGGCCTGCCCTACGGCGCGCGCGACGTCCGCCGTGAGCTGGTCGCCCACGGTGCCCCGGATGTCGTATTCGCGGAAGATGGCCGCAGGGACCTGCACGGCGCCCCCCCCTCCCCCCCCGCTCAGCGCCGCGGCGGCGGGGGTCCGGGCCCGGCGCTCGCGGTGGGAAGGGGCAAGCCGGCCGGTGGTCGAACGGCGGCGCCGCCGTCGCGGGCCAGGTCGAGCAGCCGGTTCGGCCAAACGCCGAGCAGGACCAGCCCCACGACGGCGGCGGTCACGGCGGCACCCGCGAGCCGCGGCAGACGCACGTCGGCGTGCGCCCGCTCCGACGGCTCCGGCTGCATATACATCACCATGATGACCGGGAGATAGTAGCCGGCCGACACCACGCTGGCGAGCACGAGCACCGCCGCGAGCAGGGGCTGCCCTGCTTCCATGGCGGCGCTCAGGATGTACCACTTGCCGATGAACCCGGCCGTGCCCGGGAAGCCCAGCAGCGAGAGCATGGAGATGGCCAGGGCGACCGCGAGCCAGGGGTGGCTTCGGGCCAGCCCGGCGAGGTCGTCGATGCGCACGTCGCTCTCGCCGCCGCGGCCCTTGGCGGACAGGAGCGCGAAAGCGGCGAGCGTCATCAGCGTGTACGCCGCGAGGTAGAAGACGGCCGCTGCGGTGCCCGTCGGAGAGCCCGGCACCACGGCGACCAGGAGGTACCCGGCGTGCGCGATCGACGAGTAGGCGAGCATGCGCTTGAGCGAGCGCTGGGCCAGCGCGACGAGGTTGCCCACGACCATGGTCGCGATCGCGAGCCAGCGCACCGCCTCGCGCCACAGCGCGGCATCGGGGAACGCCTCGATGAGGATGCGCAGCAGCGCGGCGACGGCGGCCGCCTTCACACCCGTGGCCATGTAGGCGGTCACGGGCGTCGGCGCGCCGTCGTACACGTCCGGCGCCCACATGTGGAACGGAACGGCCGCGATCTTGAACGCGAAGCCCACCAGCATGAGCCCGAGCCCCAGCAGCAGCAGCGGATTGGCTCCGAGATCGAGCAGCCTGGTCTGGACGCCGATGAACCCGAGATTGGTGGTGCCCGTGGCACCGTAGACGAGCGCGATGCCGTACACCAGGAACCCCGAGGCGAATGCCCCGATAAGGAAATACTTGAGCGCGGCTTCGGCGGCCCGCGGGCTGCGCCGGTTCGCGCCCGCCAGCACGTACACCGCCACCGACATCAGCTCGAGGCCGAGGAAGATGACCATCAGGTCCTCCCCGCCCGCCATCAGCATCATCCCGAGCGTCGCGAAGAGGAGGAGGACGTAATACTCCGGGGCGAGCATGCCCTCGCGCTCGAGGTAGCCCGCAGAAACGCAGACGGTCAGCCCTGCCGTGCCGAGAAACAGCCAGTCCGTCAGATAGCGGAAGTCGTCCAGGGCCACCATCGTGCCGACTCCGGCATGGACGGCGCGGTGCCACCACAGCCACCACACGGCGCCGGCCGTGCTCGCGAGCGCCGCCAGGGTGATCCAGCCCGCGAGGCGCAGATCGGCGGCGGTGCGATGCCGCCAGGCCACGACCACCAGCAGCACCATGGCCCCGGCGGTGAGCGCGATCTCGGGGAGCAGCGCGAGCAGCAGGTCGCGGGGCAGCGACAGATCGAGGCTCATAGAACCGGCTGGCGGCGCGCGGGGGCGCGAGGCGGGGGCCCCGGCGGTGTGGGCGCGGCCGGGGGAGGGGCCGACTCACGGGGCGCC
>CAZVSO010000201.1:0-4248 GCA_964629425.1 uncultured Gemmatimonadaceae bacterium | reverse complement strand
TGGCTGACTGCTCCCAATACGCTGGCGACGAGCGCGACGGGGCCACACCCGTTCCCATCCCGAACACGGTCGTTAAGCCCGCCAGCGCCGATGGTACTGCGATCGACAGGTCGTGGGAGAGTAGGCCGCCGCCAGCATTGCAAACGCCGCCCGCTCCGGTTCGCCGGGGCGGGCGGCGTGTTTTCGGGACGGGGCCCTTCCCGCTTCCCCCGTCCCCTTTGCCGCGTAGTTTCCCCCAACCTCCACCCGCGCCCCGGCCATGTCCTGGCTCACCAGTCCCGAGATCTGGATCGCCCTCGTCACCCTGACGGTCCTCGAGATCGTCCTCGGTATCGACAACATCATCTTCATCTCCATCCTCGCGGAGCGGCTGCCGCGGGAGGAGCGGGGCCGCGCCCGCCGCATCGGTCTCGGCCTCGCGATGGTGATGCGCATCGCCCTGCTGCTCTCGCTCACCTGGCTCAGCCGCCTCACCGCGCCGCTGTTCACCGTCCTGGGCCAGGAGATCTCCGGCCGCGACATCGTCCTGATCGGCGGCGGTCTCTTCCTCATCGCCAAGAGCACCCTCGAGATCCACGGCAAGCTCGAGGGCGCCGAGGAGCGGGATGCTGGCAAGCGGCGGGTCGCTTTCGCGAGCATCATCGGACAGATCGTGCTGCTCGACCTCGTGTTCTCGCTCGACTCGGTGATCACGGCCGTGGGGATGGCGCGCCACGTGGGCGTCATGATCGCCGCGATCGTCATCGCCGTCGCCGTCATGATGTGGGCCGCCGCCCCGATCTCGGCCTTCGTCCATCACCACCCGACGGTGAAGATGCTCGCCCTGAGCTTCCTCCTGCTCATCGGCATGGCGCTCGTCGGCGACGGTCTGGACCAGCACATCTCGAAGGGCTACATCTACTTCGCCATGGGCTTCTCCGTGTTCGTGGAAATGCTGAACCTGCGGTTGCGCAGGGCGGGACCGCCGGTCCGGCTGCATGAGCCGTATACGGCGTGAGACGTCTAGAAAGGGCGTCAAGGGGAGGCGTCAAGGGCGGACGTAGCGCGTATCCTTGCAAGAGCGCACGCTTCCCCTCGACGCCTTACCTCGACGTGTCTCCTTGACGTCTCCCGATTCCATGACCCGCTGCGGAACCGTGGTCCTCGCCGGCCGCCCCAACGTCGGCAAGTCCACGCTCCTCAACGCCCTGATCGGCGAGCACCTGGCCATCGTCTCGCCCAAGCCGCAGACGACCCGGATGCCCGTGGTGGGCCTGCTCACCCGCGGCGACGCGCAGTACATCCTCACCGACTCGCCCGGGCTGCTCGAGCCCGAGTACCGCCTGCACGAAGCGATGCGGGCGGCCGCCCTCCGCGCGATCGCCAACTCCGAGGTGATCGCCTACCTGCACCCGCTCCCCGAGTACCCGGCGCCGCCGTTCGCCGAGGCCGCGGGGCTCCGGCACCCACCCCGCGCCGCGGTCGTGCCGGTGTACACCAAGGCCGATCTGGTGCCCGCGTCGGCACGCCCCCCCGGGGCGCTGGCCGTTTCGGCTCAGTCCCCCGAAGGTCTCGAGGGCCTCCTGGACACCTTGCGGCTGCACCTTCCCGAAAGCCCGTTCCACTACCCGCCCGACGAGATGGCGACGCAGCCGCTCCGCTTCTTCGCGGCCGAGTTCGTGCGGGAGGCGGCCTTCGAGCTGCTGCACGAGGAGCTGCCTTACGCGGTCGCTTGCGAGATCGACGAGTTCCGAGAGGAGACGGAGCGGGTATATATTCGAGCCGTCGTGTTCGTCGAGCGGGACAGCCAGAAGGGCATCGTGGTCGGGCAGGGGGGCCGCACCGTGAAAGCGATCGGCTCGGCCGCCCGCGCCCGGATCGAGGCCCTCGTCGGCCGGCCCGTGTTCCTGGAGCTCCGCGTCAAGGTGCTCTCCCGCTGGCGACGCCACGACCCCTCACTGCGCCGACTGGGATACACCGAATGAGCCTCGCGCCCGAGCTGCTGAGCATGCTCGTCTGCCCCAAGTGCAAGGGGCCGTTGGAGCACCGCACCACGCCCGTCGAAGAGCTCGATTGTCGTGCCTGCCGCTTGATCTACCCGGTCGATGACGACATCCCGGTCATGCTGATCGATGAGGCGCGCGCGTACTGACGGATGGTGGGACCGTCGGACGGTCGGGCGGCCCCTGCTCGTTGCCGCTCTCCTGTCCCTCGATCCGTGCACGTGCCTGGTCGCCCAGAGCCAGCCGCTCAACTCGGGCGCCCTGTTCCTCATCTTCCCGGTGGGCGCCGAGGCGGTGGGGATGGGGCAGACGGGCGTGGCGCTGGACGGCCGCAGCGAGGCGGTTTTCTGGAACCCCGCTGGCCTCGCGACACTCGAGGAAAGGGAGTTCGCCCTGCACACCGCGACCCTCGCGGCGGGGCGCACGCACGTGGTGAGCGCCTACTTCCCGTCCTCGCGACTCGGCGTCATCGGGGGCGCCGTGTATCTGGTGGACTACGGGGATCTCGAGTCCACCGACTCGAGCGGCGCGACGGTCGGTCGCCTGTCGCCGCGCAACTTCGAGCTGTTGGCCTCCTACGCGACCGCCGTCGGCGGAACGGTCGCGCTGGGCGTCAACTACAAGCTGGTCCAGTTCCGCAACGACTGCAGCGGGAACTGCGGCGAGGCGCCGAGTGGTGAAGGCGTGACGCACGCGCTCGACTTGGGCGGCCAGTTCGCGCTGGGGCCGGCGCAGGCGCTGCGCATCGGCGTGGCGCTGCGCCACATCGGGTTCGCGCTGCAGGTCCAGAACAAGGAGCAGGCGGACCCGCTGCCCGCGCGCCTGGCGGTCGGCGCGCGCTACCGCATCGGGCTGCGGCCGCTGGGAGACGACGGGGAGCGTCTCGACCTTCGGGTGGCGGCCGACTTCGACAGTCCGTGGGGCAACTACGAGGACGCCGAAATGCGGCTCGGCTTCGACCTCGGCTTCCGCGAGCTCATCCGCGTGCGGGGGGGCTATGCATTCGTCGAGGATGGGCTCTCGGGGCCGAGCGTCGGAGTCGGCGTCGCCAGCGGATCGATCGGCGTGGACCTGGCGCGCAGCTTCCTCAGCGGCACCGAGCTCGTCGTCTCGAATCCCACGTTTTTCTCGTTCCGGGTCACGTTCTGATGCCGCGGAGGCGGGCCCTCGCGCCGCTCGTCGGGGGGCTGCTCCTGGTCGGCGTCGCCGGCGGGACGGCTCAGGGTCCGCCCGTGGACTCCGCCGGCTCCTGGCAGCGGTTCTGGGTGCGGCCCGTCGCGTCGCTCATCGTGCCGGGCACGGGCCAGCTCCTCGGCGGGCAGGATCGCGGGGCGGTCTATATCGCGGCCGAGATCTTCCTGCTGTCGCGCTACGTCGAGCTGTCGAGTCAGGGCGATGGGGCGGCGGAGCACTACCGGGATCTCGCGTTCGAGGTCGCGCGTCGCGGGTATGCCCCCGCCCGGCGCGACACGGTGTTCGAGTACTTCGAGCAGATGCAGCACTTCACGGCCAGCGGCGAATACGACAACGATCCCGGCACCGCGTTCGTACCGGAGCCCGACCCCGCGACCTACAACGGCTCGGTTTGGCTGCTGGCCCGACGCACGTTCTGGGCCGACCCCGACTCGATGCCCGACCCCGCCTCCACCGAATACCAGCAGGCGGTGCAGTTTTACGTGGCGCGCGCGGTGGGGCCCGACTTCCGATGGTCCTGGCGCGACGCGCCGCTCGAGCAGCAGGCGTTCGGCGAGACCATTCGGGAGAGCGACGGGGCGTTTCGCGAGGCCCAGACCTACCTGGGGCTGTTGCTCGCCAATCACCTCGTCAGCGCCGTGGACGCGTTCATCTCGAGCCGTCTCGCCCAGGGCCTGGGGCGGCCCGCTCGGCTCGAGACCGTTCTCGGACCGGGCGGCACCGCCGTCGTTGGATTGCGCATCGGGTTCTGAAGCGCGCCCGGACCCGTCGCGCGACCTGGTTTGACAGACCGGAGTCGGTGGCCTAAGTTTCGGCGCGCCCGAGCCTTACGCGAGGAGCCCGGTTGCGGACGCGCCCGACCATCATCTTCTATTCGCCGGTTGGCCGGGCGATCCCCGATCTCGTGGCCCGCTGGGTCAACGGGCGGGGATTCCAGGTGCTGGCGTGCCGGGAAGCGACGACCGTCGAGCAGATCGTTCTGCGCTCGCTCCCCCTCCTCGTGCTGATCGACGCGGACGCGGCCGGCGCCGACGGATTGCAGCTCTGCGAGCGCCTGAAGGGCGATCCCTAC
>CAZVSO010000200.1:0-4292 GCA_964629425.1 uncultured Gemmatimonadaceae bacterium | reverse complement strand
CGCGCTCGACCAGGAGCCAGACGGCGCAGGCCGTCACGACCTTCGTATTCGAGTAGAGCAGCCAGAGCGTGTCCTCCGACGCCTGCGCCCGCGCGGGATCGATGCGCGCGTCGCCGATCGTCTCGAAGAGCGCCAGCTTGCCCCGGCGGGCCATGGCGATCTGCGCGCCCGGGTAGCGCCCCTCGGCGATGTGGCGCGTGACGGTCTCGAGCAGGCGGTCGAGCGCTTTCGGGTCGAGGTCGAGGGATGCGGGGGTGGCGCGTTCGAGCGGGAAGGCCATGGGTTTCTCCTCTGAGAGGTTCGTGATGATCTACGGCGCCGTTACGGTGAAGGGCTGGGGACTGGTCCAGGTGCCACCCGCGTTTTCCATGGACATCGTGTAGCTGCCGGGGGTGAGACCCTCCGGGACCTCGAAGTCCTTCCGGTCCTCGCCGGTGCAGCCCCAGCCGCCGGCGGAGCGCGCCCGGAACGTCACTGAGCCCAACTTGAGATAGGAGCCGAAGTTTGTCCCGCACATCACGAACAGCCCTCGGGGGGGCCCGGACATGGGGCTGACCGAGCTGACGGTGGGCGGCGGCGGCAGGGGCATCGCGCCCACCACGCTGGTCTTGGTGACGCCACCATACTCGGCGGTGACCGTCGCGGTGACCAGGCCTGTGCCGCGCGTGAAATCGATCCCCCCGTAGCCGGTGGTCTGGTGCTGCGGGATGGTGACGGTGGCCGGTACGCGGGCGACGGCGGTGTTGTCGCTTGTCAAGGTGACGACGGCACCTCCGGCTGGGGCGGGCCCATCGAGCTCGGCAAACACGTTCCAAAGGTCGTGCACCTGATCCCGGTAGCTCATGGAGACGCGGCTCAGCCGCGATGGGCCGACAGTGAGCGTCGCCGTCTTGGTGGTGCCGCCGAACGTCGCCGACACGGTGACGACGGTCTCGACAGCCGCGAGGCCGGTGCCAAACTCGAAGTTCTTGGAGCTCTGGCCGGCGGGGATGATCATCGGTGGGGTCGGGAAGGAGACCACGTTGGGCGTGTCGCTCGCGAGCGTCACCTGGGCGCCGCCGGCGGGCGCCACCGTGCTCAGGTTGACTGTGCCGTGGACCGTTGTCGCGCCGCCGGTCCGCGTGTGATCCAGCGTGACGGACGCGACGGCAGGCGCGACGCCCTGCTGCGATGGGGTGCCGGGGTTCTGCTGGCCTGTGGTGCCCGGCGCCGTCAGCGTGAAGGGCTGCGGGCTGGTCCAGGTGCCGCCTGCGGTCACGACCGTGATGGTATAGCTGCCGGGGGGCAGGTCACTGGGGATGGAGAAGCCCATCCGGTTCGTGCCGCTGGGGCAGCCGCTGCCGCCGCCGATGCTCGACGGAAGGGTTCGTGAGCCAAACTTGACGAAGCTGCCGAGGTTGGTGCCGCAGATCGCAAAGCCCGTGGACCCGGACATGGGGCTGATGGAGGCGACCACGGGCGGCGGAGGCAGCGGGTTCACGCCCACGACGGCGGTCAGCGTCACGCCACCGTACGCGCCGGTGAGCGTCACGAGAACCATGCTGGTCCCGCGCGTGAAGTCGATCGGCGCGGACCAGCTGGCCACGCCCTGCGGCACGGTCACGGTGGCCGGCACGCGGGCGGCGGCGGTGTTCTGGCTGGTCAAGGCGATGACGGCGCCGCCGGCGGGAGCGGGGCCGTCGATCTCGACGAGCACGCCCCAGGTATCGAGTACGTTGTCCCGGTAGATTGCGGCGACGCGGGTGAGCCGCGGCGGGCCCACAGTCAGGATCGCGGTGCGAGTGGTGGTTCCGAGCGTGGCAGACAGCGTGACGGGGGTGTCGGCGGCCGCGGCGTAGGTGCTGATCTGGAAGGCCACGGAACTCTGGCCGGCGGGGACGGTGCGCCCGGGCGGCACGAAGGCCACGGTGGGCTTGTCGCTGACGAGTGTCACCTGCGTCCCGCCGGCGGGGGCGACCGTGTTGAGGCTGATCGTGCCGCTGACGGTGCTCGCGCCGCCGACCCGGGGCAACGCCACGCTGACCGATGCGAGCGCGAGCGCCGGTGGTGGTTGAGTCGTCTGGGGCGGCTGCGTTGTTTGTGACGGCGGACTCGTCTGCGGCGGCGGCTGAGTCGACGGCTGCGTCGAGGGCTGCGGCGGCTGCGTCCCCTGCGCCGCGACCGGCTCGACAGTGAACAACCCGTCCTGGCGGTTCGCGAGGTAGTAGGCAGACATCGCCAACTGGGTTCGGCTGGCTACAGGCGCCGTCGTGATGTCGAAGGAAGCTGAGGTCTGGCCGATCGGGACGGTGACCGACGGAGGGACTTGCGCGTATGGGGTGCTGATAGCCTGGCCGCTCTGAGTCATGGACAGCGTGACCGTCGCCGGATGCCCGGCGGGAGAGCTCAGGACGATCTGCCCTCTGAGCCGCTGGCCGCCGGTAACTGAAGGCGCGTCGAGCGTGACCCGCACAAGCCGAGCCATGTCGGCGAGCACTATCACGGTCGCATCCTTCTGTGCGCCGCCATAGAGGGCCCGCAGGCCCAGGTTGAATGAGTCCCTAGCGCCCAACCCGGCGGTGACCTCGAAGGAAGCCGATGCCTGCCCGGCGGGGACGGTGACGGACTGCGGCATGGAGATGCCGCTGACGTTCGCCGCATACTGCAGGATGACGACGGCAGGCGCCGAGACCGGTCCCGTGAGACGCACGTCAACGCGAAGTGGCAGACCGCCAACAACCGTCGAAGCCGCCGGTGTCACGCTGTCGAGCGTGGGCGTCGGCTGCGTGGTCTGCGGCTGCTGCGGTGCCGGCTGCCCGCGCTGCATCTTCAGATCCTCGCGGGGTATCATCTGGCGCTCGGCCTGGGAGCCCAGGATCCCCGGCGCGACAGTTTTTGCGACCACCTGGACAGTCGCAACGTGAACCGGTGTCTTGGATGCGCTTGTCTGGAGCCACACCTGGTAGTCCGGCCTGGGGCGCGCTGTCGGGGCCGCCGTGACAATGACGTTCAGGGACGTCGGGGACTGGTGGACGACCCTTGCCGTCACGTCGCCGACGGGCGACCCGTCACCCGCGGTAACCACCGCACCCGTCACGGTGTTGAGCCCGGGACTCTGGAACGGAACAGTCGCGGTACCGCCGGGATCAAGCTTGATGGACACCGGCGTGATCCCTTGGGCCCTCTGGGCGCCGGCCGCGGTCGGGAGGAGCAGGGAGATCGCAGTCAGGACAAGGACCAGAAGTCGGATCATGCTAACCCTCCCGCAGCCGCAACGTGGACTCAAGGCTGCTTGGTGGTCCGCCAGTGGGCGGCGATCTCGCCGAGCGGCGCGACCCAGACGCGCGGCGTGTGCTTGACGTGGTCGAGCAGCTCCCGCAGGCACGCCAGCCGCGACGGCCTGCCGATGATCTGCGGGTGGAAGGTGAAGTTGGTGACGCCGTGCGCTTCGGTAATGCCGTCGAACTCCGTGATCCATCCCTGGAGCACCGGCCCCGGCGCCTGGATGCTCCGCTGCCCCGTGAACATGAAAAACGGCGCGTCGTCCAGCACCCACGACACGGGGATCTCGACCAGCGCGCGGCCGTGGGCCTCCGGGTGCAGGTACGGCACGAGCCGGTCCATCATGTTCGAGGAATACTCGAAGCCGTGCTTGGCGACGAGATCGAGCGACTTCGCGGAGAGCTGCCACGACGGCGCGCGCCAGCCGACCGGACGGCGCCCCGCCAGCGGCGTCAGCGTCTCGAGGCTCTTCTCGAGGATCGCCTCTTCCTGCTTGGGCTCGAGCTCGGAGACGCGCTCGTGCTCGTCGCCGTGGCAGCCGATCTCGTGCCCCGCCGCCGCGATGGCGCGCACGGCGTCGGCATAGTGTGACGCGACCCACGCGGGGATGAAGAAGGACCCGCGGACTTCCGCCTTCTCCAGCAGCGCCAGGATGCGCGGCAGCGCCTCGATCGGGCCGAAGCGCCCCTGCGACAGCGCGACGGGCTCGTGGATGTCCCGCGCCATCCACAGCGTCTCGGCGTCCATGTCAAAGGTGAAGGCGCAGGCGGCCCGGGTTTCGCCGGGCCACCGGGGTGCCGCCGGGGCCGTCGCTTTGGCGTCTGCCATGGGGCTCAGAGAGTAGCCCAGACCGGGGCCCGTGGGCCACCCCCTTCGCACGTACGCGCTTGATGGTATCGTCGGTCACCGTGAACGAGTTGCCTGAACCACTCGCTGAGCTGTGCGCACTCCTCGGGGGCATCGAGGGCGTTGAGGCCGTGACCATCGGCGGCTCCCGCGCGGCCGGGACGGCTGACGAAGGCAGTGACTGG
>CAZVSO010000199.1:0-4303 GCA_964629425.1 uncultured Gemmatimonadaceae bacterium | reverse complement strand
GCAGCTTGTTGTCCTCGCCCGGCGTGAGCGGGGCGTCGAGCGAGAGGTGGGCCTGCGAGATCGACAGGGTCTTGGCGACCTCCTCCTGGGAGATGTCCATGCCCTCGGCGATCTCCTCGACGGTCGGCTCGCGGCCCAGCTCCTGCAGCAGGGAGGCCGAGCGTTTGCCGATACGGTGGAGCGTGCCCGCGCGGTTGAGGGGCACGCGCACGATGCGGGACTGCTCCGCCAGGGCCTGCAGGATGGCCTGGCGGATCCACCACACGGCGTACGAGATGAACTTGATGCCCTTGGTCTCGTCGAACTTATGGGCGGCCCGGATGAGGCCGAGGTTGCCCTCGTTGATCAGATCCGAGAGCGAGACTCCCTGGTTCTGGTACTTCTTCGCCACCGACACGACGAAGCGCAGGTTCGACCGCACGAGCTTGTCGAGCGCTTCCGGGTCGCTCTGCTTGATCCGTTGCGCGAGGGTGACCTCTTCCTCGCGCGTGATCAGGGGGTACTGGCTGATCTCGCGCAGGTATTGGTCGAGGGATCCCTCGTCGAACGACGCCCGTCTCGACGTGTTCAGTTGCATCGGCGCTCCAGGCCTCCAGGCCGCCAACAGTCGTGCACCGCGCGCCGGACGGCGACGGCGCGCGTCGTCGGCGTCTCGGCGCGGGTCAGCGGATCACCGACCCGAGCCGGCTCCAGCGAATGTCCGTGAGCCAGGGCAGCCGGTCGCCCGCCTCCCGGTCGTAGCTGAAGTAGACGACGAGGGGCCGTCCCTTCACGGCCCCCGCGTCGACGAATCCCCAGTAGCGTGAATCCGACGAATTGTCGCGATTGTCGCCCAGCACGAAGTACTTCCCGGCCGGCACCACGATCGGTCCCCAGGTGTCGCGGGTCGGGTGGTAGAGCCGTCGCGCGTCCGGCGAGGTCGCCGCCAGGTAGGCACGCTGCCAGCTGAACTGGGCGTCGAACAGGTCGCGCGCCTGGTCCAGGCGCTGCACGTACGGCTCGGCGTGCGGCAGGCCGTTGAGCATCAGCCGGCCGCCGGCCATCGCGAGCGTGTCGCCGGGCACGCCGATCACGCGCTTCACGTAATTGAGCTCGGGGTTGCGCGGGAAGGCGAAGACGATGATGTCGCCGCGGCCGGGCGTGTCGAACCCCGGCAGCCGCGCGTCGGTCCCCGGGATCTGTGCGCCGTACACGGCCTTGTTCACGAACAGAAAGTCCCCCGCGAGCAGCGTCCGCTCCATGCTGGCACTGGGGATCTGAAAGGCTTCGATGAGGAAGGTACGAATGATGAGGAAGAGAACCAGCGCCATGCCGAGCACGCGCATCCAGCTGTCGAACCAGCGCGCCAGCCGCGAGCGACGCTCGGTGGGAGCGGGCCCCTGCGGCGTCGCGCGCGACGCCCGGTGGCGGCCCTCCAGAGCGCCCAACTCGTGCATGTGGCTTACGTTAGTCAAGGCAATAGGATAGCGCAACGGCCCGCGGGGCCGATCCCGGGGCGGGAGACCGCCGGTCGGTCGCGCCGGCCCCCGACGTTCGGTGCGTGACGCGCGTCACCGGCGACTACTCGGTGTAAGTGTCGATCTGCGCCCGCTGCAGCATCCCCGAGTAGTCCACGTAGACGACCTTCGTCTCCGAGTAGAAGTCGTAGACCTCCCATCCACCCTCCCGGTGGCCGTTGCCGGTCTGTTTCACCCCGCCGAACGGCAGGTGCGCCTCGGCGCCGATGGTCGGGGCGTTCACGTAGGTGATCCCGGTGTCGAGATCGGTCATCGCCCGGAACGCCGTGTTGAGGTCGCTGGTGTAGAGCGCGCTCGACAGCCCGTAGCGCACGTCGTTGTTCACGCGAACCGCCTCGTCGAGCGAGGCGACCCTGACCACCGAGAGCACGGGGCCGAAGATCTCCTCCTGCTCGACCCGCATCCCCGGTTTCACCCCGGCGAGCACGGTGGGCCGGAAGAACCAGCCGCACTCGAGCGCCTTGGTGCCGGGCGCCTCACCCCCGATCTCCACCGACGCCCCCTCGTCGCGAGCGATCCCCACGTAGGACTCGACCTTGCTCCGGGCCTCTTCGTGGATCAGCGGTCCCACCTCCGTGCGCTCGTCGAGCCCGGGGCCGAGGCGCAGGTGCTCCGCGCGGTCGCACACCATGCGCAGGAAACGGTCGTGAATTTTCTCGTGCAGGATGAGCCGGCTCGTCGCCGTGCAGCGCTGACCCGTCGTGCCGAACGCGCCCCACAGCACGCCGTCGAGCGCCAGCTCGAGGTCGGCGTCGTCCATCACGATCATTGCGTTCTTGCCGCTTGTGCAGCCGGCCGCAGGTCGCCCCGATCAGCGCTCCGGTCTCCGTCGAACCGGTGAACGAGATCACGGGCACGTCCGGGTGCTCCACCATCGCCCTCCCCGCCACCGACCCGGGGCCGTGCACGAGCTGCACCGCTTCGGGCGGCAGGCCCGCCTCCAGGAGAATCTCGACCAGGAGGTGGGCCGTGTGCGGCACGTCTTCAGCCGGCTTGAAGATCACCGCGTTCCCGCAGAGCAGCGCCGGGAACATTTTCCACGTCGGAATCGCGAGCGGGAAGTTGAAGGGCGTGATCAGCCCTGCGATCCCGATCGGGCGGCGGTAGGTCATGGCCCACTTGTTCCGCAGCTCCGACGGGACCACGCGTCCGAAGAGGCGGCGGCCCTCGGTGGCCGCGTAGAACGCGGTGTCGATCCCCTCCTGGACGTCGCCCCGCGTCTCGGCGAGCACCTTGCCCATCTCGCGCGTCATGGCGCGGGCGATCGCCTCCTTGCGCTCGACCAGGATCTGGCCCACCCGCAGCAGGACCTGCCCCCGCAGCGGGGCCGGCGTGCGCGACCAGCGGTCGAAGCCGCGCCGCGCCGACTCGACGGCGCGCGCCACGTCCACGGGGCCCGAGCGCGGGAAGCGCCCGATGAGATCGTTCCAGTCAGCCGGGTTGCGGTTCTCGAAGTGCTCGCCCGTGAGCGGTGCCGTCCACTCGCCGGCGATGAAGTTTTGGAAGGTCTCGGGCATGGGAGTTATCAGTCGTCAGTCGTCAGTTGTCAGTCGTCAGTCTCAGCCGTCAGCGGTCCGTCGGGAGCCCGGTCACCGGGCGGCGGCCGGCGGCGCCGGCGCCGCGCAGCGCCAGCCGGCCGACTGAGCGGCGTAGCCCATCCGGGGGAGCGCCACCCGCGCCGCCAGCACGAGCCCCGCCAGGAACACGAGCAGCGCCAGCAGGTGCGGGAACGCCAGCCGGCTCTTCCAGCTCGCCACGAGGCACCATACGCCCGCCACGACCACCGTGCCGACGCCCACCAGATAGAAGGCCAGCCCCGACCCGCAGTCGTTGCGGTAGGGCCACTGCCACACCGCGACCGCGAACACAGCCGCAAGCCCCACCTTGACCCACGTCGCCACCGGGCGGAGGCGGCCCGCGCGATCGGCGGTGGCCGGCGCGGCGGACCCGGTGACGAGCTTCCGGGGCCCGCCGATCAGGCCGGGCTCCGCCTCCGGTAGCCTGGCGAGCAGCCGGTTCACCTCGCGCATGTCCTGATCCCAGTTGGGCTCTTTCTCGCTCTGCACGCCTACCCCTCCCGGGCCAGCCGGTAGCGCTCGATCTTCTTGTACAGGTTGCTGCGCGGCATATCCAATGTGCGTGCGGTTTCGGAGACGTTCCAGTCGTGCTCGCGGAGCTTGGCCAGAAGATAGGCACGCTCCGCCTCCTGCTTGAACTCCTCGAAGGTAGCCGCCCCGAGCCACGCCGTCCCACCCCCGGTCCCTTCCGCGCCCGCCGCGGCGCCCCGCGCGCCCCGCGCGCCCCCGTCGCCGGCCCCGAGGCAGCGTGCGACGTCGGCCTCCGTGATGGTCGCGTTCGGCGCCAGAATCAGCAAGCGCTCCACCGCGTTGCGCAGCTCACGGATGTTGCCCGGCCAGTCGTGCGCCTGGAGCCGCTTGAGGGCCGCCAGGTCGAGGCTGCGGGCCGGCAGTCCCCCGCCACCGGCGAGCAGGCTCACGAAATGCGCCACCAGCTCGGGGACGTCGCCGCGCCGGGCGCGGAGCGGCGGTACCTCGATCGGCACGACGTTCACGCGGTACAGGAGATCCTCGCGGAAGCGCCCCGCTCGGATCTCGGCCTCGAGGTCCTTGTTGGTCGCGGCGATCACGCGCACGTCCACTCGGAGCGCCTTTCCGGAGCCCACTCGCGAGATCACGCCCTCCTGCAAGGCGCGCAGCACCTTCGCCTGGGCGGGGGGGCTCATGTCGCCGATCTCGTCGAGCAGCAGCGTGCCGCCGTCAGCGAGC
>CAZVSO010000198.1:0-4305 GCA_964629425.1 uncultured Gemmatimonadaceae bacterium | reverse complement strand
ACGGAAGTCACGTTCCCCGTCCCGCTCCCTGCGGAGCTCCAGGCCCGCCGCTACTACCTGATGGATTCGACCGGTGTCTCCGAGGTCCGGCCCACCGGCCTTAGGGGCACCGTTCGGCTCATCTGGGCACGGGCCGGCCCCCGGATCGATGCCCACCGGACGTTCGGGCAGGTTCACGCCTCGACCCCCGTGCTCGGGAGCCAGGGCTTCGTCCTGGTGACCACCCAGCCAGTCACGCTGGAGGTCGACTCGAGCAGCTACACGAGCGACGCGCTTCTGGCTCCACGCGGCGAAGCGTATCCGCGCCAGGGGACGACGTTCTGGAGCATCGCGCGCCAGTACGCGGTCCGCCAAACTGCCCCCACTCGCCGGCAGTGGACGTGGGTCCAGTGGATGCCGGATACCGCGAACGTGGAGGGTGGCTGTAGTCACCGGTTCGCCCTGTTCCATTGGGCCCCGGAACCCGTCATGGTGGCCAGTCTGAGCGCCGGGTGTGATGTCTAGGGAAGCTCTGGACAAGTCGCATGACGCTGGCATGCGCCACACTCTCGTGCGCATGGCACTCGTCCCGCTCGCGAGCGCGTGCCTACAGTCCACGCACGGCGACGGGCCCAGCGGCTCGCCGCCGCCGGGCGGCGAGGTGCGCGTCCTCGAGGAGCGACCTGGAAATCGACGACCCGTCGTGTTCGGCGACCGCATCCGGGTGGACCTGACCGGGCGGTACGCGAGCGGCGAAGTCTGGGGGCAGGGACCGCTGACATTCATCGTGGGGAAGGGATCGTACCCGGGCGCGCTGGGTCCGCTCCGCGTGGGCGCCACCGTCCGGATGCAGTACCTGACGAGCCCCAACGACACGACCGTCCGGCTGATGCCGTTCCAGGGAGGCGATCCCGAGAACGAGGCGTACCAGGTGCGCCGCGACCGCGGGCCCATCCTGGTGGAACACACGGTGCGCAGCGCGTGTCGCCCCTTCAAGCTCTTCCTGCTCCGAACGGGCCAGGGGACCATAGAGCTGGATCTGGGCTGCTGGGCGATCCCGCGTTCGGCACCCGCCCGGGTCGATCCCCGTCGCGCGGAGTTCGAACGCATGGTCGCCGAGATCAACTCCGGCGTTTCGGCCGCGCCGTCCGACGGCGTGGTCTTCGACCCGCCGCCGGCTCCGCGCGCCCCGGCGGACACGACGCGCTTCCTCGGGGAGGACGGGCTGCGCCTCGCGGCTCGCGACGGTCGGCCGGAAATCGTCGGGTGGCTCATCGCCCGTGGACGCAACCCCGCGGCTTCGGACTCGTTCGGGTTCCTTCCGATTCACTACGTGGGCTGGGCGCAACGTCCCCTGGAGCGATTCGTTCCGGTGTTCGAGCAGGGGTACATCGACGTGCTGGACACCCTGCTGGCCCACGGCGTGGCCGTCGATGCGGCGGTGCGGCCCGGGCGGCCTCGAGCGTCGACGCTTGCCGAGCGCGAGCACGAGGGCCAGACGGCGTTGGGCTTCGCCGCGCCCGAGTGCGCAGAGCGCCTGGTCCGCCGACTCCTGGAGCGCGGCGCCGACCCCAATGCGCGCAGCGTCCACGGCAGTCCGGCGATCGTCGGCGCGGTAACCAACGGATGTCCCGAGACCGTTCAGCTGCTGTTGGCGAGCGGCGCGGCCGTGGACGACGACCCGCAAGGTGGTGGGACCCCCGTGGAGCGCCTGGCCGCCGTGAGCGCCTTTCATCGGGGGCATCTCGAAAGCGCGCGGCTGCTCGTGCGGGCCGGCGCCAACACGGCCGTCGCCGCCCAGCGCCTGAAGGACCGGCTGGGGGACCCCGGCCCAGGAGGCTTCGGGTTCGCCAACAGACCCGAGGCGCGCCGGATCCTGGCGCTCCTCCGCGCGGGGCGGCGCTAGGCCAGCACCTGGATCGGTCCATTTGCGCCTAGGCTGGCGGGCCCGGCCCGATTCATGGAAGCGTCCGTTTGTTGCCCGCCATCTTGCAGTCCGGTGCTGTGCTACTTAGAGCACCAGTGGAAGGATATTGAAATGCTGCTTACTCGCATTCTTCGCGAGTTCAAGGAAGCGTATAGCGATCCCACGCCTATCCGGCGCAGTGACATACGCTATGCACGTAGCTTTCTGATTCGATTTCCTACAATTGCTGCATGCCTTGTTGTGGTGCTAGTGCTAGCTGGTCTTGCTAGCGCGTTTGGTCTATTGCGTGCCCAAGATCCGTTCTTTCGCTGGTTCGGTGCGACGATGTTTTGGATATTTGGGGTGTGTGCACTTGTTTGCTCAATTCGCGGGTTCCGGGAAAAGCCATGAACAGACAGGTCGATAACTTCTCGGATGTGCATACGTCATTGCGCCGGCGCGTTCGGGCCCGCAGCTTCCGCGCGATCCGTTAGGCGGCTTCGCCCATCGGCACGGATACGACGCTGCGATGACACCCTCGCCGCTCCCGCTGGTGATCTTCTCGGCGGCCCGAACCCCTCAGGTCATCTGACCCACGAGGAGTGGGGCACCAGGCTCGCCGCGGCCCTCCTCGTCGTCGCGGGCGTGATGCTGTCGGCGTGGCGTCGCGCGTGACGGCCCCGCGACCGCCGGCCGCGGTTGAGCGAAGCTATCGGGGCGCCGGTTTCGCCGGTCCCGTGGTGCAGGCCTGCGGATCCACCGGGGGCCACGAGAAGCTCTTCCCGGTGATGCGGGGAACCTGGCAATTGCTCCAGTTCGCAGGAACCCTGGCGGCGCCGGTCACGTCGTCCACGAACTTCGCGTACAGCGCCCACCGTCCCCAGAAGTAGTGGTTCGGGTCGTACTCGATGAAGACGGGGACGAGCTTGAGCGCGGCGAAGAACGGCGAGCCGGCCTTTCCCACCTCGGCCACCGTCGCTCCGGCGGCGAGCTGCACGTAGGCGTCGAACAGCGACTGGACCGAGGCTCGGACGGCTTCTACCGCGACCGCGGCTCCCTGGTTGGGCCCCCACGAATGGTGCAGCAGGCTGTCACCATAGATGTAGAACACGTCACCGTTCAGATTGCGCACCTGGGCGCCGGATTCGTTGAACGAATCGTGGTAGGTGTGCTCGTTCAGGGACCAGCGCCACCAGTCCTTCTGATAGGTCAGGAGCACCGCATCCCGCGGGTTCGCGCCGGCGGTGATCGCGGGTAGCGGCGTGGCGAGGTTGACGACGCCGTCAGTCGCTCGAATGCCGCCACCGACTCCGATCGCGTTCTCCATCCACTGGTACGCCGGCGCACTCCCGAGCGCAGCCTCCTGGACCATGCCGGAGGAGCTCTCATCCCGATTGGTCACGACGTGCCCCAGGGCGAACACATCGGTCAGGCTGTGGAGCGCGCTGGCCTCGTAGTGCAGGGCCGTGATCCAGTAGGTCGGGTCGCGGCGGGCGCTGTCGACCGCCGCGAGCGCGAGGCGGTGCATGCCCGTGTACCAGGCGATCGCGACGCTGGAGAAGTGCCAGTCGTTCACGTTCGCGATTCGCATCATCTCGTCGCCCCACCAGCCCGCCTCGCCGAACTCGCGGTCGTTGGCGGTGTTCTGGACGGCGTTGCCCCACCCGCCGAACGGCGGCCACAGGCCGGAGGCGATCTGGCGCAGATAGTCCTGCATGGACATCGAGGCCGGACAGTAGCTCCGGTACAGCAGCGTACCCCGCCCGAAGTTCAGGGTCGGAGTATCGTCGTGGGTCAGGAAGCACTTGCCGCCGGTGCAGGACGGCGCGCGACGGTAGTCCCCGTACAGGGCGACCAGCTCGCCGAAGGTGAACGGCGTCGCGGCGCCCGCCGTCGCGTAGCCGGGGACGGTGAGGACACGACCCGGAACGGAGTCCTGCTCGGGGATCCAGATGTTGAAGTCGTACTTCCGCTGCCCGAAGCCGGTCCAGTAACAGTTGTCCTGCACACCCGCCTTCGACTTGTCGTACTCGGAGTCCTGGTTGCTCGCGAACCCGACGGCCGTCTGTTTGGCGGCTTTCACCCCGGAGATGTACTGCGCGCGCGTCACGTTCCCGAACGCGAGCCCGGGCGGGAACCGGACCGACGCGGGCACGCGCACGGCGCTCATTCCCAGATCTCCGATGAGGCGGTGTTCATCCGAGTTGTAGAGGCCGGTCTCGGCGCTCGATGACGTGAAGATGAGGAGCACCAGGGGCAGCAGTGACACGGGTGGGGACGCGAGTCGGAAGCGCGGAGCAGCCACGGTTGCCTCCTGTGACTGGGAGGGGCAGGCGGGGTCGGGATCGGGCCACTCAGGCCGGGAGAGCCCTGCATGGCACGTCCAACGGTGGCGGCGATCCGCGCCCGGCGCAATAGGG
>CAZVSO010000197.1:3678-4352 GCA_964629425.1 uncultured Gemmatimonadaceae bacterium | reverse complement strand
GGAACGAGCGCGGCATCGTGCTGCACCAGGCGGGTCGCGTGCCGGAGGCGCTCGCCTCCTACCGCCAGGCCACCGAGCTCGACGCCAAGTACGGGCTGGCCTGGAACAACATGGGCGTCGTGCTGGCGCACCAGGCCGACACCGAAGCGGCGATCGAAGCCTTCCGGGAAGCCCTCCAGCTCCAGGGCGCCTTCGCCACGGCGCGGTTGAATCTCGCCCTGCTGCTCTACCACCTGCGCCGGTTCCAGCTGGCCCTCGAGGCGTATCGCCAGGTGCTCGCGGACGCGCCGCAGTCGGGACCGGCCTGGAACGGCGTCGGCCTGGTCCTGGTGGAGCTGAAGCGCTTTCCCGACGCCCGCAACGCGTTCGTGCGCGCCGTGGAAGCCGATCCGCAGCACGCGGGCGCCCACTACAACCTGAGCTTCTGCCTCTCCAACCTGGGGGATTTCGACGGGGCCCTGCGCGCCACCAAGCGCGCGCTCGAGCTCGACCCGTACTACGTGGCGCAAAAGTTCGCGCTGGCCATCGACCTCCAGTTCGAGCACGCCACGATCGGCGTCGTGCCGGAGATTTCCGCCGACGTCTCGGCGGAGAACCTCGGCGGCGAGTTCAACTTCGACCAGCGACTGCTCGACAACATCTTCCAGGACCTGGCCCCGCCCACCCCCCCGGCC
>CAZVSO010000197.1:2633-3668 GCA_964629425.1 uncultured Gemmatimonadaceae bacterium | reverse complement strand
GCCAAACCAGATGCGGTAGCCCGCCTGCTTGGCGCGGCGGGCCAGTTCGACATCGAGCGTCATGCCGCCGCCTTCGGCCTCGGCCGGCGCCGCGGAAAAGCCGCGGGGCGAGGACCCGCTGGCCTTGGCCCGCGACTACGTCAGCAAGGGGCTGATGGAGCTGGCCACGGCGGAAGCGATCCGCGCCGTGCAGCGCGGCGCCGACCGTGCCGACGCCGGCGTGCTGCTGGGCGACGTCTACGCCCGGCGGGGCCTGTACGGGGAGGCGCTGGAGCGTTTCCGCGAGGCGCGGACCCTCGATCCGAAACGCGCCGGTGCCCTCCTGGGCGAGGTGAAGGCGCTGCTCGCACTCAACCGCGGCGCGGAGGCGCTGCCCCTCACGACGGAGCTGGCCGCCGTCGCGGCCGACGACGTGGAAGCGTTCGTCGCCGTCGCCCGCGTCCGGGCCGCCACCGGCGATGCCTCCGGCGCGCTCACGCTGCTGCAGCAGGCGCAGGCCCGCGCCCCCGCCCGCGCCGACCTGCATAAACTCCAGGGCGACGTGGCCAAGAGCATCGCCGACAAGCAGGGGGCGTTGCGCGCCTACCGGGCCGCGCTCGAGCTGGACCATGGATACGTGCAGGTATGGCTCGAGCTGGGCCGGCTGCACGAGGAGCGGGAGGAATGGGTCGAGGCCCAGCGTGCCTACGAGCAGGCGCTCGAAGCGCTCCCCACGTTCCACGAGGCGGCGCTCGCGCTGGCGGACCTGCTGCGGCGCAACGGCCGCGTGCGCCAGGCCATCACCCGACTCGCCGACATGCTCGAGCAGGATCCCTACGATCTCGACGCGCTGCTGTTGCTCGGCCGCGCCCTGATCGACGACAAGCGGAACGACCCGGCGCTCGAGGCGTTCCGGCGTGCGCTGAAGTTCGACCCCGAGCACCTCGGGGCGCTGTCGGCGTCTGGTTGAGGGGCGTGCCCCCAACGGGCGTCCGACGCCGACGGCGCGAGGAGGACGGGCCGGGTTGGCCAGATCACCCGCGAGACCGGGCAGAC
>CAZVSO010000197.1:1052-2623 GCA_964629425.1 uncultured Gemmatimonadaceae bacterium | reverse complement strand
TGTGGGAGAAGGTGACGCGGCTCGATGCCGGCAGCCCCTACGCGCAGCGCGCGCGCATGCACGCGCGCACGGCGCTCGATCTCCAGCACATCTTCGCGTCCGAGGACGCGGCGTAGCCGATGGGGCCCAATGGCGATTGAAGGTCCGCTGCGCGAGCTCGGCATCCACGACGTCTTCCAGCTGCTCGACCTGAGCCGGAAGACGGGCGCGCTGCGCGTCACCTCCGACCTGCGGCACAACGCCGGGACCATCCACTTTCTCGACGGCGCCGTCGTCTACGCGGAGATCCGCAGCAACCCGCATCCGCTGGGCGGCTTGCTGTTGCGGACCGGTCGGATCATGGAAGCGGACCTCGAACGCGCCCGCGACATGCAGCAACGGCAGGGCGATCCCCGCCGCCTGGGCGAGATCCTCGTCGCGATCGGGGCCATCAGCCCGCGCGAGCTCGAGCGCCAGCTCCGCTTCCAGATCGAAGAAGTCGTGTTCGAGGTGATGAGCTGGAATGAGGGCTATTTCTCCTTCACCGAAGGGGAAGTGGCGAGCGCGCCCGTCGAGGCGACGATCCGCATTCCGATCGAGGCGCTCCTCATGGAAGGCGCCCGCCGCATCGACGAGTGGTCCCGGATCGAGAGCCGCATCCCTCACGTCGGCATCATCCCCGCCCTCGCGCCGACGCCGGAAGGGGGCGCGGGCGAGCTCGATCTGCTGCCGCCCGAGTGGGAAGTGCTGGCCTTGATCGACGGCACCCGGGACCTTCGCGCCATCGCGAAGGAGCTGGGGCGCTCCGAGTTCGACATCGCGAAGACCGTGTTCGGCCTGGAGAGCGCCGGAGTGGTGGTGCTGGTCGAGCCCGGCGGGGGGGGGGGGGCACGCCGCGGCCGGCCGGGCGCCACGGCCGACGTGGTGGAGCTGCTGCACCAGGCGGAGGAAGCGCTCGCGCGCAAGGAGTTCGAGCCGGCGCGCGCGGCCGCGGGGCAAGCCGCCAACCTGCAGCCGCACGATCCCGCCGTGCACCACCTGCTCGGGCGCATCCACCTCGCTGAGGGGCGCGGGCCGGCCGCGGTCGAGGAATTGCGGCGGACGCTGCGACTCGATCCGGTGTTCGCGCCCGCGCATCGCCTGCTCGGCTTCGCGCTGGTGGGGCAGGGGCGGTTCGGCGAGGCGGTGGATAGCTGGGAGCAGTGGGAGCGGCTCGCCGGGCGCACGGCGGACGAGGAGACGCACGTCGCCGCGGTGCAGCGCGCTCGGGATGCGGCGCGGATCCTGGCGGGGACCGCCGGGGGTGGGATGGGAGGGGTGCATGGCTGAGGACGTCAAGTCGCTCTCGGCTCAGCTGGCCCAGGATCCCCAGAGCCTGGTGTTCCTGCGGCTCGGCGAGCTGCTGCGGCGCAAAGGACAGATCGATGCGGCGCACCGCGTGGCGGTCACGGGGCTCGAGCGGCATCCGCACAATGCGGACGCGCACGATCTGTTCGCACGCATCCTCGCCGACAAACACGACTACGAGCGCGCGTTCGACGAGTGGGACATGGCGCTGCGCATCGCCCCCAACCACACGGGTGCGTTGAAGG
>CAZVSO010000197.1:0-1042 GCA_964629425.1 uncultured Gemmatimonadaceae bacterium | reverse complement strand
GATATCTCGCAGGCCGAGGCGCATCTCGAAGAGGCACGCCGCGCCGCGCCCGAGGACGAGAGCATCGGGCAAGCGATTGCGTTGGTGCAGGGGGCCGGGCGAGTGCCGGCGCCCGTCACGCCCGCCCCGGCTACAACCCTCCCCACGACGTCCTCCCCCCTCCCCGGGGCCGCCGCGGCCATGCCGCTGGCGGAGCCCACCGCCCCGCTCGAGGAGGCGCGCGTGTTCGCGGGACTCGAGGGCGCGCAGGAGGGGCTCCTGCTCCTCGACCTCGCCGGTCGCGTGCTCGGCGGGGCGTTGAAGGACCCGGGCGGGGTGGACGTCACCGATGCGGTCGCCGCGTATCTCGCGGGCGTGTCGCAGGAAGCGGGGCGCACCGCCAAGCTGCTCGGGCTCGGGGCGTGGATGGGGCTCTCGGCCGAAGGCCCCGCGGGACACGCCCATCTCTCGCTGCCGCGCAGCGACGCGATGCTGCTCGTGGTCCGCGACCGCGCGGTCCCCCTGGGTCGGCTCGCCATCCTCGCCCAGCGCGCCTCGCATCTGGCGCGCCGCTGGCTGGAGCGGCAGACGTGAGTGCGACCGCCGGCTTCGGCCGCACCCTCGATCTCATCACCCGCGTCCAGGGCGTGCGCGGGGCGATGCTCGTGGCGGGGGATGATGGGCTCGTGGTGGCCGAGCAACTAATGGAAGGGATCAAAGGCTCCGCCGTGGCCGCCCTCGCGGCCAGCCTCGCCAACCGCCTGCGCCGGGCGATGGACGCCGCCGGGGTGGGTGGGGCGCAGTTCTGGCATCTGCAGTGCGACCAGGGCGCGCTGCTCGTGGTGCCCGGGGACTCCGGCATGCTGGTCGTCGCGGTCACGGAGCCCGACGTGAACGTCGGGCTGGTGCGGCTCGAGCTGCTGCGAGCCGCCGAGGCGGCGGGATGACGGCGCGCGCGGTCGAGCCGTGGACACTGGCTCCCCTGACGAACTTCGTGCACGAGGCGCAGGCACGGCTCGTGTTGTTGATGACCCCGGCGGGGCAGGTGATGGCGCAATCGGGT
>CAZVSO010000196.1:0-4357 GCA_964629425.1 uncultured Gemmatimonadaceae bacterium | reverse complement strand
AGCTGACGGGGAAGGAAGTCGGGATCAACGTCGAGGAGATCAAGCGGCCGGAGCTGGATGCGCAGCTCGTGGCGGACAGCGTGGCGCACCAGCTCACGCAGCGCATCTCGTTCCGCCGGGCGATGAAGCGGGCGGTGCAGAGCGCGATGCGCATGGGCGCGCAGGGGATCAAGATCAAGTGCGCGGGCCGGCTGGGCGGCGCCGAGATCGCGCGCACCGAGGGTTATCGCGAGGGGCGGGTCCCGCTGCATACGCTGCGGGCGGACGTGGACTTCGCCCTCTCCACGGCGAAAACGACCTACGGCACCATCGGCGTGAAGGTGTGGATCTTCAAGCGCGAGGTGACCGAGGACCTCCACGGCCGGACCTATTCGACGGGCGCGTGAGCGATGCTGGCACCGAAGCGGGTCAAGTTCCGCAAGCGGTTCAAGGGCCGCACGAAGGGGATGGCCACGCGCGGCAACACGGTGGCGTTCGGGCAGTACGGCCTGATGGCGCTGGAGCCGGGCTGGATCTCGAACCGCCAGATCGAGGCGGCGCGCGTGGCGCTGACGCGCGAGATGAAGCGTGGCGGCAAGGTCTGGATCCGGATCTTCCCCGACAAGCCGATCACCAAGAAGCCGGCCGAGACCCGGATGGGCAAGGGCAAGGGGAACCCCGAGGGCTGGGTGGCGGTGGTCAAGCCGGGTCGCGTGATGATGGAAGTGGAAGGGGTCGAGGAGGCGCTGGCGCGCGAGGCGCTGACGCTGGCGGCCGCGAAGCTGCCGGTGCGGACGCGATTCGTGCGGCGGGAGGAGCGCTGAGATGCCGAAGCTGAAAGCCGACGTGCTGCGCGAGCTGTCCACCGACGAGCTGCGGCAGAAGCTCGCCGGGCTGGAGGACGAGCAGTTCCGGACGGGCTTCCGCCGGGCCACCGAGCCCGTGGAGAACCCCCTGCGGCTGCGGACGATCCGGCGCGACATCGCCCGGATCCAGACCATTCTGCGAGAGAGGAACGCATGAGGGGGCGCCGCAAGGTGCGGACGGGCGTGGTCGTGAGCGACAAGATGCAAAAGACCGTCACGGTCTCGATGGTGCGGCGCTTCGCCCACAGCTTCTACGGCAAGCAGGTGGTGCGGACCGGCACCGTCGCGGCCCACGACGAGCATGGGGCGAAGGCGGGCGACACCGTCCGGATCGTCGAGACGCGGCCCCTGTCGAAGCGGAAGCGCTGGCGGGTGGTCGAGATCGTCCAGCGGGCGCGCTGACCGAGGGGAGGCGAGCGTGGTGCAGCAGGAATCGATCCTCAGGATCGCCGACAACTCGGGGGCGCGCAAGGCCCTGGTCATCCGCGTGCTCGGCGGCTCGAAGCGCCGCTACGCGGGGCTCGGGGACATCGTCGTGGTGGCGATCAAGGACGCCATTCCGACCGGCCAGGTCAAGAAGGGTGAGGTCGCGCGGGCGGTGATCGTGCGCACGGCCAAGGAGACCAGGCGGAAGGACGGCTCCTACATCCGCTTCGACGAGAACGCCGCGGTGCTGATCAACGAGCAGAACGAGCCGCGCGCGACCCGCATCTTCGGCCCCGTGGGCCGCGAGCTGCGCGAGAAGCGGTTCATGAAGATCGTCTCGCTGGCGCCGGAGGTCATCTGACATGAAGCCGCTGGTCTATCGGAAGAGCCGGCGCCAGCGCGGCCGGGAGCCCGAGCGCCACAAGCTGCACATCGCCAAGGGCGACGTCGTGCGGGTCATCCGGGGCGAGCATCGCGGTCGCGAGGGCAAGGTGCTCCGTGTGGAGCCGAAGCGGTTCCGAGTGGCCGTCGAAGGCGTGAATCTCGTAAAGAAGCACAAGCGGGCCACGACGTCGCGGGGCGAGAGCGGCATCATCGAGTTTCCCGCGCCGATCGCGGCGTCGAACGTGATGTTGCTGGACCCGAAGTCCGGGCAGCCGACGCGGGTGCGGCGGCGGCGCGACAAGGACGGCACGATCGAGCGGATCGCCGTGAAGTCGGGCCAGGCCATTCCGCGGACGAGGTAGCGTATGGCGGACACGAAGGAGCCGAAGGCGGCACGGGGGGCGGGCGCGCCCCGCGGCAAGGAGAAGCCCGCGAAGGCGCCCGTCGCCGACGCGGTGCCGGCGGAGCCGGCGCCGCCGCCGCGCCTGCGCGACCATTACGAGCAGCGGGTGCGGTCCAAGCTGCTGCAGCAGTTCGGGTTCCACAATCACCACGAGGTACCCCGGCTCGTGAAGGTCGTGCTCAACGTGGGCATGGGCGACGCGCCGAAGAACCCCAAGGGGCTCGACGCGGCGGTGGCCGAGCTGGCGGCGATCACCGGCCAGCGCCCCGTCGTGACGCGCGCCAAGAAAGATATCGCGAACTTCAACTTGCGCCGCGGCATGGCCGTCGGCTGCTCGGTCACCCTGCGGGGCGCGCGGATGTATGAGTTCCTGGACCGGTTCATCACGGTCGCCGTCCCGCGGATGCGCGACTTCCGCGGGCTGCCGAGCAACAGCTTCGACGGCCGCGGGAACTTCAGCGTCGGCATCCGCGAGCAGCTGATCTTCCCCGAGATCGACTACGACAAGGTCGAGAAGATCCACGGGATGGACATCACGATCGTGACCACCGCGGGCCGGGACGACACGGCCCTGGCGCTGCTGCGCGAGCTGGGGATGCCGTTCCGCGGCGAGACCCCCATCGCGGTCAACTGAGGAGCGAAGGGCATGGCGAAGAAGTGCTGGATCGAGCGGGTGAAGCGGGGGCCCAAGTTCAAGGTGCGTGGCTACTACCGGTGCCAGCGCTGCGGTCGGAGCCGCGGCACGCTGCGCAAGTTCCGCCTGTGCCGGATCTGCTTCCGGGAGCTCGCCCTGCGCGGCGAGATCCCCGGTGTGCGCAAGGCCAGCTGGTAAAGGACGATCGACGAGATGAGCATGACTGATCCCGTGGCCGATATGCTGACCCGCGTGCGCAACGCCTGCCGCGCAGGCCACCGCCGCGTCGACATGCCGGTGTCGAAGCTGAAGGTCGAGATCGCGCGGCTGCTGCGCGACAACCACTACATCCAGGACTTCAAGGTCCTGGACGACGGCGCGCACGGCCTGCTGCGGCTGTCGCTGAAGTACCACAACGACGCGCCCGTAATCCGCGAGCTGCAACGGATCTCCGCGCCCGGGCTGCGCCGTTACGTGAAGGCACGCGAGATCCCGCGGGTGAGGAACGGCCTGGGCATGGCCATTCTCTCCACGCCCCGCGGGCTCATGTCGGACCGCGAGGCCCGCACCGCCCATGTGGGCGGCGAGCTCCTCGCGCTGGTCTGGTAGGAGGCGGCATGTCGCGCATCGGGAAGCGACCCGTTCCCCTGCCGCCGGGCGTGAGCGCCCGCTGGGAGGGCGGCCGGCTGGCGGTCAAGGGACCGAAGGGCGAGACCGGCCGTACAATCCACCCCGAGATGGGCGTCGCCATCGAGAACGGCCTCGTGACACTCACGCGCCCGTCCGACGCGCCCCGCCACAAGGCGCTCCACGGCCTGAGCCGCACGCTCGTGGCCAACATGGTGGAGGGTGTGACCAAGGGCTTCTCCCGCTCGCTCGAGATCCAGGGCGTGGGTTACAAGGCCGAGATCCGGCCGTTCGGCGTGCAGCTCGTCGTCGGCCTGTCGCATCCGGTCGCCTTTCATGCGCCGGCGGGTGTGAAGATCACGGTGGAGGGCAACGTCGTCCTCAAGGTCGAGGGCGTCGACAAGGAGCTCGTCGGGCAGGTGGCGGCGGAGCTGCGCGCCGTGCGGCCCCCCGAGCCGTACAAGGGCAAGGGCATCCGGTACGTAGGCGAGCAGGTGCGCCGCAAGGCCGGCAAGACCGCCCAGGCGGCGAAGTAGCGAGGAGCGACACCATGCGAGCTGTGTATCGCGTCAAGACGAACGCCGAGCGCCGCGCGCGCCGGCACCTTCGGGTCCGGAAGCGGGTGGCGGGCACAGCGGGCCGCCCGCGGCTGGTCGTGTTCCGGTCCTCCAAGCACATCTACGCCCAGCTGGTCGACGACGACCAGGGGCGGACCCTGCTCGGCGCCTCCGATCGGTCCGAGGGCGTGGAGGTCGAGGGCCGGGGGAAGGTTGCCAAGAGCTTCGCGCTCGGTCGGCTCATCGCGACGCGGGCGAAGGAGCGTGGGGTCACCCGCGTGGTCTTCGATCGCGGCGGATACCTCTATCACGGGCGGGTGAAGGCCGTGGCCGACGGCGCCCGCAAGGGCGGACTGGAGTTCTGACATGGCGGACGATCAGGAGCAGAGCGGCGTCGTGGCCCCGGCCCCCGAGCCGGGCGCGCCGGCCATCGGGGCACCGGTCGCGGCGCCGGCCGGCGGCGGGGCGGCGGGCGGGGGCC
>CAZVSO010000195.1:0-4437 GCA_964629425.1 uncultured Gemmatimonadaceae bacterium | reverse complement strand
GCCGGGCTCGAACAGCCGGGCGCGGACCTCGGGCGCCACCCCCGGCCCGTCGTCCTGCACGCTGATCCGCGCCTGTCCGGCCGCGGCGTCGACGCGCACGTCCACCCGCCCGCCGCGCCCCTTCAGCGCGTCGATGGCGTTCTTGACCACGGCCTCGAGGGCCCACTCGATGAGCACGGCGTCGCCCCGCGCGTCGGGCCCGGGCCCCGACGCGTACAGCGTGAGCTGCACCGGGCTCGCGAGCGTGGGGAGGCGGGGGCGGAAGTAGCCCACCACACGCTCCGCCACGGCGCCGAGTCCCACGGCGTCGCGCCGCGCCGGCCGGCCGATGCGCTCGAAGCGCCGGGCGACGCGCCCGAGCCGCTCGGCGTCGGCCTCGACGTGGCGCACCAGCTCCTCACCGCCCACCACCCCACCCGGATGCTCGCGCAGGTAGTCGATCCAGCCCGTGAGGGACATGAGCGGCGTGCCGAGCTGGTGGGCGGACTCGCGGGCCATGGCGACCCACAGCCGGTCGCGCGCGGCGGCGACCCACCAGCGCACGGCCCACGCGGCGATCACCACGAGCGACAGGAACACCGCTCCCTGGAACACCGCAAGCGCCGTCAGCCGGCCAGCCATCGGCGGCGCGCCGTAGTGGATGATCCCCCCGCCGGGCTGCACGATCGGCGCGTTCACCGCATCGAGCCGCGCGATCCAGCGGGCCACGGCCGCGCTGTCGGCGTCGGGCGGGAGCGGGGCATTGTCCATCGCGGTGACCAGGCCCGCGGTATTGGTGACGGCGATGGGCACGCCGAGCGCGCGGACCTGGGAGGCGAGCGCGAGGAGGGCCTCCGCGGCGGCGTCGGGGTTGGGGTCGTTGAGGCCGGCGAACACCTGGCCGAGCATCCGGCTCGTGTGGCGGGCGTCATCGCGCAGGTGGCGCGCCACGATCCAGGCGTAGCCCGTCGAGAGCGCGCCGAACAGCAGCGCGAGCCCGAGCAGCAGGACCGGGCCCGCGCGGCGCAGCGCGTCCCTAGCGGCCACCGAGACGATCCGCGCCGCAGTAGGGCACCAGCGCGGCCGGCAGCGTCACGGAGCCGTCGGGTTGCTGGCCGGTCTCGAGCAGCGCGGCGATGGTGCGCGGCAAGGCCACGCCGGACGCGTTCAACGTGTGCACGAATTCCGGCTTCGCGCCCTGCCCGGGCCGCCAACGGATGCCGGCGCGCCGCGCCTGGAAGTCGGTGCAGTTGCTGGCGCTCGACACCTCGAGCCAGGCGCCGGTGCCCGGCGCCCACACCTCGAGGTCGTAGGTCTTGGCGCTGGCGAAACCCATGTCACCCGCGGGGAGGAGCACCACGCGGTAGGGCAGCTCCAGGCGCTGCAGCACCTTCTCCGCGTGGCCGGTGAGGGTCTCGAGCTCGGCGGCCGAATCGGCGCCGCGGCACAGGCGCACCAGCTCGATCTTGTCGAACTGGTGCACGCGCAACAGCCCGCGCGTGTCCTTGCCCGCCGCGCCGGCCTCACGGCGAAAGCACGGCGTGTACGCCGTGTAGGCGAGCGGCAGCGTGGTGGCGTCGAGGATTTCGTCGGCATGCAGCGCGGTGAGCGGGACCTCGGCCGTGGGCACGAGGAACAGGTCGTCGGGCGCGGTCCGGTAGAGGTCGTCCTCGAACTTGGGGACCTGGCCCGTCGCCTGGATCGTCCGGCGCCGCGCCAGCAACGGCGGCCCGACCTCAACGTAGCCGTGCTCCCGAGTGTGCAGGTCGAGCATGAAGTTGATCAGGGCGCGCACCAGACGCCCGCCGGCGCCCACGAACAGCGGGAACCCCGAGCCCGCGAGCTTGGCGCCGCGGCCGAAGTCGAGGATGCCGAGCCGCTCCCCCAGCTCCCAGTGGGGCCGGCCGCCCGCGGGCGCCGGCTCGCCCCACTGCCGCACCACCTGGCGGCGCGACTCGTCGCCGTCCGGCACGTCGGTCAGCGGCGCATTGGGCACGTACAGCGCCTTGCTCTCGAGCGCCCCCTCGACCATCCGCAGCGCCCCCTCCGCCTCGGCGATGCGCGCCCCCAACGCCTTGCGCTGCGCCACCACCTCGGGCGGCAGCGCGCCGCGCGTCTTCACCTGCGCGGCGTCGGCCTTCGCGCCCGCGTTGCGCTCCGCGTTGAGCGCGTCGAGCTGCGTGGTGAGCGCGCGGCGCTGCTCGTCGAGCGCCTGCAGCTCGTCGAGCAGCGTGCCCAGCCCCGCATCGCCCCGGCGCGCGAGCGCCGCCCGCACCGCGTCGGGCGAGGTCCGCAGCAGTCGCAGATCGATCATCGGCTACCGCGTGGGGAAGCCGGGCTCGAGTCCGCGATACCCGCAGTTGATGTTGGTGAGAATCTTGAAGTCGAGGCGCCGCGCCGCCGTGTCGATGGCGGTCACCTCGAGCTTGGCGTAGTACGGGAGCGCGGCGCCAAAGTCGCACTGCACGGGGCGGGAGCGGATCACCGCCACCGTCCCCACGTCCACCGCCACGGGCAGCGAGTCCACGAAACCGCCCACCGGCGCGACCTCGATCGAGTCGAACGCCGCGCCCGAGATCTGGATGCCCGAACCGAGGCCCAGCTGCACGGCCGCCGTCGTCAGGAGGACCGAGCGTCCCAGCGAGTCCACGTTGTACACGAAGTCGAAGATCGGCGTCTGATCGGTCCGCACCGCGAGGCGCCGCTCGATGTGGAACGCCGAGGGCAGTCCGATCGGCGTGCCGTCCAGCGCGAAGAGCACTGCGCTCTGGACCACGTTGGGGAACGTGGCGGGCGGCAACTGGAAGTCGTCGCCGCAGCCGGCGAGCGCGGCGACGGCGAGTGTGGCGGCGAGCGGGAGCGAACGGACGGGCCGGAACATCGGGTGCGGGACAAGATACCCCGCGCGCGGCGAGTGGGTCAACCCACGGTGAATCCTTGACTTCCCCTCGGCCGCGGCCTAGCTTCGCCACTCCCTATGCCGACGATCCGCGACGTGGTGGCCGCGCTTGGCGCGCGGCCTGGTGTCGACGCCGTCGTGGTCGTGGGCCGCGACGGACTCCCGATCGACGCCCAGGCGGCCGACGGCGTGGACGCGGAGAGCGTGGCCGCCGTGCTCCCCGGCACGATCAAGGGCATGACCGAGCTCGGAGCCGCGGGAGCGCGCGGCGAGTTCGGTACGGCCGTGCTGGAGTACGGCGCGGGTCTCGCCGTCGTCGCCGTGCTCAGTGCCGAGGCGCTCCTCGTCGTGCTCGTCCGGCCGTCGGTGAACATCGGCAACCTGCTGTTCGATCTCCGCCGTCATCGAGCGGCCATCGCCGGCCTCTTCTGAGCGGGTGCCGGCCGCCATGACTCCGCCCGCGCGGCACCTGCTCGTCGTGGACGACCAACCCCACATCGGCGTCCTGCTCCGCGTCCAGTTCGAGCGGGAAGGCTACCGCCTGTCGCTGGCGCGCACGCTCGCGGAGGCCCGCACGGCGCTGGCCGCCGCGGCGCCCCCGGTGGACGGCCTCCTGCTCGACCTGCACCTGCCCGACGGCTCTGGGCTCGCCCTCCTGGCGGAGCTGCGGGGCGCGGCCGCCACCCGCGGGCTGCCAGTGCTGGTCCTCACGGCCGAGGGAGACGACCGCGTGCTGCGCGAGACGCGGCGGCTCGGCGCGACTGTGCTCACCAAGCCCTTCAGCCCCACCAAGCTCAGCGCGCAGGTCGCCCAGATGCTGGGCGAGGCACCCCCCGCCCCGCCCCCGGTCGCGGAGGCTTCGTGAGCACCTGGGCGGCGATCCTCGCCGGCGGGGCCGGGGTGCGGTTCTGGCCGCTCTCGACGCCCGACCGCCCCAAGCAGCTCCTGCCGCTCGCGGGCAGCCGGCCCCTCCTGGTCGAGGCCGTGGAGCGGCTGCGGGGGCTCGTCCCGCCCGAGCGGATCCTCATTCTCACCGGCCCGCTGGCGGCCGACCGGATCGCCGAGGCGGTGCCGCAGGTGCCGCGCGACCAGATCCTGGTCGAGCCGCGCGCCGCGTCCACGGGCCCGGCGCTCGTGTGGGCGGCGCAGCGGATCGCGGCGCGGGAGCCTGGGGGGGGCGCGCAGATGCTGTCGCTGCACGCCGACTGGGCGGTGGGCGACGACGTCGCGTTCCGCGCCGCGGCGACACACGCGCTCGCCGTAGCCCGGGAGCACGACGTCCTGGTGACGGTCGGCGTGAAGCCCACGCGCAACGAGACGGGCTACGGCTACATCGTGCCGGGCCCCGCGCTGGGGAGCGCGCGTCACGTGCGGCGCTTCGTGGAGAAGCCGAGCGCCGCGCGCGCGGCCGTGCTGCGGCGCCGCGGCGCCCTGTGGAATACGGGGTTATTCGCCTGGGGCGTGGCGCGGTTCCTGGGCGAGGCGGCGGCGCACGCGCGCGAGCTGCGTGCCGCCTGGCCGGCGCTCGCCGCCGGCGACCTGGCGGGCTTCTTCGCCGC
>CAZVSO010000194.1:0-4449 GCA_964629425.1 uncultured Gemmatimonadaceae bacterium | reverse complement strand
GCATGCCGACGGCGGCCAGCGCCAGCGCCGCGCCGATGCCGCCCAGGCCCGCCGCGAGTGCCCCGGCCCACGCGTGTGGCCGCGCCAGGCGCCGCAGCCGCTCGCCCGTCTCCGTCACGGGACCGCGCTCACCGCGTAGGTGAACAGGTTCACTCCCATGCGCAGCGCCGCCTCATGCAGCTCGGGGGGATCGTGGTGGACGTCGGGATCTTCCCAGCCATCGCCCAGGTCCGACTGATAGGAATAGTATACGACGAGCCGGTCGCCCAAAAAAATGCCGAACCCCTGCGCGGGCAAGCCGTCGTGCTCATGGATCTTGGGTAGGCCGTCGGGAAACTCGTACACGAGGTGGTACACGGGGTGGGACAGCGGCACCTCCACCAGGGGGTGGTCCGGGAAGACGCGGGCCATCTCGCGCCGGAACGACGGGTCCAGCCCGTAGTTGTCGTCCGCGTGGAAGAAGCCGCCGCTCTCGAGGTAGCGGCGCAGGATGCGGACCTCCGCGTCGGAGAAGCGGACGTTCCCGTGACCCGTCATATAGATGAATGGGGTGTCCCACAGCTCGGCGTCGGTGAGCCGCACCACGCGCTCCCGTGCGGCGACCTGGAGCCCCGTGCGCTCACGGATGGCGGAGAGCAGGTTGGGCAGGCTCGAGGGATTGGCGTACCAGTCGCCGCCGCCGTCGTAGTGCAGGCGGCCGATGGTGAGGGGGGCGGACGACTGGGATGAGGTGGTGCCTTGATTGATCGAGGCACCACCGGGCAGCAAGGCACCACCACCGATGCACAGTCCGAGGACCGCAGCCCTCACAGCTCGTTCACCAGGCGATACGCGGCGTTGCGGGAGATGCCGGTTTCCACGACCAAGCGATCCACCACGTCCTTGCGGGAGAGTCCCTCGGCGAGGAGCCGGCGGGCTTCGGCGTGGGGATCGGGCCGCTCTTCGTGGCGCCGCGGCCGCCCGGTCCCGGCCACCACCACGGTCACCTCACCCCGGGCCGGCGCCGTGGCGTAGTAACCCGCGTGCGCGCGCAGGGTCCCGGTGCGCGTCTCCTCGAACACTTTGGTCAGCTCGCGGGCCACGGCCGCGGGGCGCTCGTCCCCGCACGCCCCTGCCAGGTCGTCCAGCAGCTCCGTCAGCCGGGTGGGCGCCTCGAACAGCACCACCGTCCATTCGCTGTGGGCCACCATGTCGAGCAGGCGGCGCCGCTCGCTGCCCTTACGCGGGAGGAAGCCGAGGAACACATAGCGGTCCGCGTGAAGCCCGGACACGGCGAGCGCCGCCGCCACGGCCGTTGGTCCGGGGATGGTGACGACCGGCACGTCGCGGGCGCGGGCCGCGGCGACCAGCGCGGCGCCGGGGTCGCTCACCGCCGGCGTGCCCGCGTCCGTGACGAGCGCGATGTCGTGTCCGGTGGTCAGGAGCTGGAGGAGGCGCTCGCGATCGCGCTCGGTCGAGTGCGCGTGCCAGGACACGAGCTCCGCGCCGGCGCCCACGTGCGCCAGCAGCGGCCGCGTGTGGCGCGTATCCTCGGCCGCCACGACGGCGACCTGGCGCAGCGTCTCGGCAGCGCGGGGCGAGAGGTCGCCGAGGTTGCCGAGCGGCGTGGCGACGACGTACAGTGTGCCCGCCACGTCACCAGCTCACCGGCCACGGCAGGCGGCCGTAGAACCCCGCGGCCTGCAGCACGTAGCGGTGCTCCTTGGTGGCCTCGCGCAGCACGCGCGGAGCGGTGCCGGGCATCATGACCTCCAGCTCCTCGAGGAGGCGCCGCGTCCAGTCGGTGAGCGCGGCGGCCAGGTCCTCTGCCTGCACGACCGTGGGCGGCGTGTCGGCGCCCCGAGGCGCGGCGAGCAGCGGCAGCGCGCGGTTCCCGACGAGGCTTGCGGCGACGCGGTGCGCCCGCTTCGCCGCCTCGCCCGGGAACTCCTGCTCGACCGCGTCCACGACGCGCCAGTAGAGCTCGCGGTAGGTATTGATGAGGGCCGCGGGCGCCTGGGCGGGCAGGTCGGGCACCACCGGGAACACCGCCGCCGACACCACGGGCGTCGTTCCGTCGGGGCACGGCTGGAACAGCGATTCGACGTACTTGGGCACCGGCAGGTCCGGCAGGCGATCGCAGAAATACCCTGCCACAAACCGCCCGCCCTCGAACCGGAGGTAGGAGACGCGGCCGTTGGCGATCAGCTCGACGACCGCCGTGAGCCCCTCGTCGCGCAGCGCTGGAAAGAACGCCGCGGGCGCCTTCGGGTCGATCAGCCGCGGCTCGGCCGGCGCGGCGCACGACGCATGCATCCACGCGAGCTGCTCCAGAGGCGCCGCACAGTAGGTGAGGTCGCCCCGCTCGGCCTCGGCCCGCAGGCGCCGCATCGCCTCGGCGATGGGCACCACCTCGCGCCCCGACGTGTGGAGCGACGCCGCGTTCACCGCCTCGCCCTTCCTGAGGAAGAGCAGCAGGCACTCATCGGGGAGGTGGGCGGCGAGGTAGCCGTCCACGCGACCCTCCCGGTCGCGCTTGGCGAGCGCGAGGAGGTTATCCAGATGGATGAAGACGAGCCGGGTACGGCGAACCAGCAGGTTCACCTGCGGGAACGACAAGTCCGCGAGGCGCACCGACGAATTCGTGAGGCGAGCGGAGCTCGCGCGCATCGCTCCCCGGCCGCGAGGGCCCTACGACAGGTGTTGCTTGATCTTCTCCTCGAACGTCGCCTTGGGGTAGGCACCCACCAGGGTGTCCACGTGACGGCCGTCCTTGAAGAAGAGAATGCTCGGGATCGAGCGCACGTTGAAGCGCACCATCGTGCGCTGGTTCTCGTCGACGTCGAGCTTGGCGATCTTGACGCGACCATCGTACTCCGACGCCAGCTGCTCCAGGATCGGCGCCACCCTGTGGCACGGTCCGCACCAGGTCGCCCAGAAATCCACGACCGTGAGTCCGGACTGGCCTTCGATCTCCTGCTGAAACGTGTCGTCGGTGACCGACACGGGGTGCTTCCCCGACATGCCTACCACTCCTTCGTTCGTCATCGTTAAGTTCAAGTCGCCATGACCTCCCCGCGCCCGCGCGTCGCGCACGTCGGCGTCGCGGTCCCCAGCATCGCCGCGGCGTTGCCGTTCTACCGCGACGTCCTCGGGCTCCAGCCCGGGCCGCCGGAGACCGCCGACGGCGCCACCATCGTCACGCTCTCGCTCGGCGACGTCGCGGTCGAGCTGCTGGAGCCGCGCGACGCCGAAGGTCCGATCGCCAAGTTTCTCGCCCGCCGCGGACCGGGAATCCACCACATCTGCTACCGCGTCCCGGACCTCGACGACGCGCTGGCGCGGTGCCGCGCGGAGGGCTACCGGCTGGTCGACGAGACGCCGCGTTCCGGCGCCGGCCACCGGCGCATCGCGTTCGTGCATCCTCAGGCGACGGCCGGCATCCTGCTCGAGCTGACCGAGTAGGAACGCGGCCCCCTAGGGACCGGTTCCCCCCCCCGGCGGCCGGCACGCCGCAGCGGGATTCCCGGCGTCCGCGAGGTGCACGTCCTGTACCAGCCAGCCACCCGAGCCGGTGCGCACGACATCGACCGGCAGGACCAGGGTGCAGCGCGGCCGCTGGAGCTCGACCCGGAAGCCGCGTATCCTCGCCTGCCCCGTGGCCGACTGGAGCGGACCCTCGAGGATGCGGAAGCCTTCGTGTGCGAGGTACTTCTGGATGACCGTCAGACGCTGATACAGCTCCTGGCGGTCCATCCAGTCGGCGGCGGGGCCCCGTTCGGTGCCCCACAGCCGGCCCATCCGCTCCAGGTCGTTCGCCTTGACCGCCGCGAGGAACTGCTCCACGCTAGCCGTCGGCGATTCGGGAGCGGGCTTCGACGGCTGCCCGCCGCACGCGAGGCCGGCGAGCACCGCCAGGATGATCAGTCGTCGTGTCACGCAGTGGATCCCGGAGTGGGGCGAACGCGTCGAAGGTAAGGCACCATGCGGCTCTACGTCAACATCGACCACGTCGCGACGCTGCGCGAAGCGCGCCGCACGGACGAGCCCGACCCCGTGCGCGCGGCGGAAGCTGCCGAGCGCGGCGGCGCCGACGGCATCACGGTGCACCTGCGGGAGGACCGGCGCCATATCCAGGACGCCGACGTGCGCGCCCTCGCCGGCGCGGTGCGCAGCGCGCTCAACCTGGAGCTGGGCGCGCACCCCGAGATTGTGCGCCTGGCGACGCGGCTGAAGCCCTTCCAGGCGACGCTCGTGCCCGAGCGGCGGCGGGAGATCACGACCGAAGGCGGGCTGGCGCTGCGCCGCGGCGACCGGCGCATCGGCGGCGCGATCGCCCGGCTCGCCGATGCCGGGATCCGGGTGAGCCTGTTCATCGACCCCGACCCACGCGTGATCGATCGCGCGGCCGCGCTCGGGGTCCCCGCTATCGAGCTGCACACGGGCCGCTACGCCCACACCTGGGCGCGG
>CAZVSO010000193.1:0-4484 GCA_964629425.1 uncultured Gemmatimonadaceae bacterium | reverse complement strand
TGACATCGGCATGAAGCGGAACACGTCTTCATCGGCCCCCGACACCCCGGTCCGGCCGAGCCCGTCTCGTCGGAGGCGGGGACCGAGAACAGGCCCGACTTGGGAAACGGACCGATCTCGTCCTGCTCCGGGGAGTTGACGACGGCCTGTAGGGGTCCGGGGGAGCGCCCCTCGGGGCCGAGGGGTCGGCTGTCCTGGCAGGCGGGTGCGGCGAGAACCACACCGACTAGCGCCGCAACGAGGCGCGTGCCTGCGGTCAGGCGGGCATCCACGGGGCACTCCCGGAGAAGGGTGGTGGCATGCGGACGCAGATAATGTGCCGGGTTCGGGCCCGGGGGCGAGGGCCGCTCACGTCACGCGCCAGCGTGTGCCTGCGGGGGTGTCCTCGAGCTCCACGCCGCGCGCGGCGAGCTCCCCGCGCAGGCGGTCGGCCGCCTTGTAATCCTTGGACTTACGCGCCTGCTCCCGGGCAGCGACGCGCTGCTCGATCCAGCGGACCAAATCGGCGTCGAGCGCGCGGGTGGCGGGGAGGATGTCGAGCAGACGCGTCACCCGGTCGAAGCCGGCGAGCGCCGCGCCGCGGCCGGCAGCGCCCCGGTCCAGGTCCCGGTTGGCGGCGCGGACGAAGTCGAATACGGCCGCCAGCGCCGCCGGCGCGTTCAGGTCGTCGTCCAACGCCGCGCCGACGTCGGCCTCGAGCCGGACCGCGAGCTCGGCCAGAGAGCCGTCGTACCCGTCCCCCGTCCCCCCTCCCCCGTCCCCCAGTCGGCTGCGGAATTCTCCGAGCCGCCGGACGCCCTCCGCCGCCGCGCCCAGCGCCTCGTCGGTGTAGTCGAGCTCTTTTCGGTAGTGGGTCTGATACACGAGCGCCCGGAAGGCGGCGGGGTCGACGCCCTGCTCCTTCAGGTCGCGGACCGTGAGGAAGTTACCGAATCGCTTGGACATCTTCGTCCCGCGCACATTGAGGAATGCCCCGTGCAGCCAGTACCGGGCGAACGGCTGGCCGGTGGCGGCTTCGGACTGGGCGATCTCGTCCTCGTGGTGGGGGAAGATCAGGTCGATGGCGCCCGCGTGCAGGTCCAGCGTCTGGACGCCGAAACGGCGGTCGATCTCGTCGAGCGACATGGCCGAGCACTCAAGGTGCCACCCGGGCCGGCCGCGACCGAACGGCGCGTCCCACGCCGCGCCCACCTGCTCGTCTTCCGGAGCCGCGCGCTTCCACAGGGCGAAGTCGCGCGGGTCTTCCTTGGCGTACTCGTCGCTCGCCACCCGGGCGCCGATCTTGATCTCGCGCCGGTCGAGCCGCGACAGCCGGCCATACGTCGGGAACTTGTCGATCGCGAAATACACCGACCCGTCTTCGCTCTTGTAGGCGACGCCCCTGGCGAGGAGCTGCTCGACCAGGCGCACCATCGCGGGGATCGTTCCAGTGGCGCGCGGATAGACGTGCGCCGGCGTGATCCTCAGGAAGTCGCGATCCTCGAAGAACGCCTGGGTGAAGGGCTCGGTGTGCTCGCCGAGTCGCTTCCCCGCCGCAGCGGCCGCCTTGATCGTGCGGTCGTCCACGTCGGTCAGGTTCATGATGTGGAGCACGTCGTAGCCACGGTACTCGAGGTGCCGGCGCAACAGGTCCTCGAAGAGGAAGGTCCGGAAGTTGCCGATGTGGGCGTAGTTCCAGACCGTGGGGCCGCAGGTATACAGGGTGACCCGCGGGGGATGGAGCGGCTCGAAGGGCTCGACCGTCCGGGTGAGGGTGTTATAGAAGCGCAGCGGCATGGGGACAGGTTAGCGCCCGCCCGGCGCGGCGGTCAACTCAAGCCGCTCATGCCTCCCGTCTCCTCCCTCCCGCCTCCCGCTTCTTGTCTCTCGCCCCCCGTTCGATCGCGTCCACCACCGGGCCCGCGTCGAACCGCACCGGGTCAGTCGCGGGCAGCCCGGTCTCGGCCGCAGCCCGCTCGACTGCGGTGCGCGCCGCGCGTTCATCCATGTCGAACGTGTTGAGGCAGATCCCGACGACGCGAGCGGGGCGGATCCAGGCCGCGGCCCGCTCGTGCATCGCGACCAGCTCCGGGAGCGGCGGGATGAGCACCCAAGGCTCGCGACCGTGGTAGTCGCCGATATAGTTCCGCGTCGCCTGATGACACAACACCATCGCATCCGGGCACGAGCCGTGGAGCAGGCCGAGGGTGACGCCGGAGTACCCGGGGTGAATCAGGCTCCCCTGCCCCTCCACCAGGACGATGTCGGCGTCCTTGGCACCCTGGAGCACGAGCGCCTCGGCGGCGCCGGCCACGAAATCGGCCACGACCGCGTCCACCGCGATGCCCCACCCCTCGATGAAGATCCCCGTCTGCCCGGTCGCCACGAAGCTGGTGCGGTGGCCGCGGCGCGCCAGCTCGTCGCGCAGCTCGAGCTGCGCGGTCATCTTCCCGACGTTGCAGTCGGACCCGACAGCCAGCACGACGAAGGCGTCGAGCTCGGCCGCCCGGCCGTCGGCGATGGGGAGGTCGGGAGGCGGTTTGCGGGCATCGAGGATCCTGACCCCCCGCTCGCGCGCGAGGGGGCCAAGCTCGGGGTCGTCGGAGACGAAGGTGTGCAGCCCGCTCCAGATCTCGAGACCGCGCTCGATGGCGGTCCGGAGCCAGCCGCGCCACTCGGGCGGCAGGCGGCCGCCCGGGGGCGCGATGCCGATCAGCACCGCCGTTGCGCCACCGCCCAGGGCGAGCCCGCGCTCGAAGTCGCCCACAACCGGGATCGCGCCCCCGAAGCCGAGGACGTCCTGCGCGGTCGTGCCCGCCCGGCCGCGGTCGAAGACGCCGACGATGCGCTCGGGGAAGTAGCGGATGCAGGAGTTGGCGGTCTTGGACGTGAGCGGCCCGAACTGGCCGTCGGCGACGATCAGGAAGCGGTGGTGGGCCGGTCCCGTCACGCGCTGGCCCGCGCCTTGGGGATGCGCATCTCACCGGTCGAGCGCAGCACCGCAGGCCGCTCCACCGCGGCGTCACCGTAGATCTCGCATTGCAGGATCTGGCGCACGAGCACGAGCGTCACGGCGAGCAGCGGCACCGCGACGATCAACCCGACCGCGCCCAGCAGGGTGCCCATGATGAGGACGCTGGCGATGGTGAGCACCGGGGGCAGCGCCACCTGCTGCTGCATGATGCGCGGCACGACGACGTTCGCCTCGAACACGTGGACGACGACGCCCAGCAGCAGGACCGCCACGACCTTGAGCCAGTCGCCGGTGCCGACCACGAAGAGTGCCGGCAGGATGGTGGACACGAGGGTGCCGAAGAACGGCACGAGGGCGACGAGTCCGGTGAAGATGCCGAACGCGAGCCAATAGGGCACCCGCAGGATCCACAGGCCGAGCGCGGTGAGCGCGGCGAGCACCAGCATAGCGAGGAGCTGCCCCACGACCCACGACCGCAGGGTGGCGCCCGCGTCGCGCAGGATGCGATCCGCCGTGTCGCGGTGGCGCGGTGCGACGAGCGCGACCATGCCGTCGCGGTACAAGGCCGGCTGGCGCGCCAGGTAGAGCGCCATGACGACGACGCTCGCGGCCTCGATGAAGAGCTTGCCGCCGGCGGTGACGTAGGGCAGGAGCGAGCTCCGCACGAAGGCGGTCGCGTCCCCGATCAGGTCGGCGACGAGCCCCGATTGCGGGTCGGCGAGCTCGGTCCCACGCAGCACCGGATACTGGCGCGCCCATCGCGCGAGCTCGTTTTGGACCGCCGTCAGGGTCTGCGGCAGGCCGCCGATCAGCGCCTGCGTCTGGTCGATGACGGGCGGCACGATCAGCCCCCCGATCCCCGCGAGCACGGCCAGCGTGCCGACCACCGCGGCCGTGAGACCCGCCCAGCGGGCGACGCCGAAGCGCCGCTGGAGGAGGTCGGTGATCGACGAGAAGTAGAACGCCAGGAGGATCGCGAGAAAGACGAGCAGGAGGACGTCTACCACCCGGACGACGAACCAGATGGCCAGGGCAGCAACGAAGAGCGCCACCAGGGTGGCGCTCGACAGGCGGGGCGAGGACGGGTCGGGGCTCAGCGGGACGGTCCGGCGTCGCCATCATCGACGACCTCCGCCTCGGCCGCACCCTTGCCCAGCTGCTTCGACTGCGGCGGCGAGCCCGCGGGGAGCATGCCCATCTTCTGCTTGAGCGCGATGAGCTGCTGGTCCGCGTCGGCCACTTCGAGCGACTGAAACTGCCGCATCAGCTGATCGCCGGAGAGGTCGTCGGCCACCTCCGCGGCGGCGATGAGCTTGCGCTCCTCGTGCTCGATCTGCTCGGCCATGCGCTCGAACGTCTCGAAGGCGCTCTTGTCGGACATCGAGGACATCGTCTCCTGGATGTGCTTGTGCGCCTCGGCGCGCTTCTGCCGGGCCAGCAGGATGTTCTTCTTGCGCTTCGCCTCCTCAATCCTGTCGTTCAGCTGGCGCAGCGAGCCCTTGAGCTTCTCGGTCTCCTCGCGGTGCTTGAC
>CAZVSO010000192.1:0-4577 GCA_964629425.1 uncultured Gemmatimonadaceae bacterium | reverse complement strand
CACGCCTCCAGGTTGCCGAACTCGGTCTCGAGCGGCACGAGCGCCAGCACCGGGGTGGCGGGCGGCTTGTCGGGGCTCAGCACGTGGCGGCGACCCGCGAGGTCGAACGCGATCGGCGCCTCGTGATCGTCGAGCGCCGTCGCCACGAGCACGTCCTCGCCGCCGCGCCACGCCGTGCGGTGCGCCGGTACGGGGAAGTACAGCTCGAGCCCGAACGCGCCCGCTTCGCGCTCGAGGTCGGTGGCCGGTGTTCCGGTGGCCTGGGCCATGAAGCGCAGCGCCCGGCCTCCCGCCGTTTTCAGGAATGGCTGGAACTGGAGCTTGCGCTCGGGGATGGGCGACGCCCGGAGCTGGGCCGAGACGAAGGCCCGGAACGCGTAGTTCTGCATTCCGAGCGCCAGGGCGCGGGCCAGCCGCTCCGGCCGTGTCCGCGTGGCCGAGCCGGTGCCGGCGCCGCCGCCCGGCATGGTGGGCGCCCGGTCACCGCAGCCCGCGGCCAGCGACGCGAGCGCCACGAGGGTGAGAGTCTTCCGCGACATGTTGCCTCCTGGTGAAGTCGCGCCCCAACCTGGCACGGGACGCGCGCGGCGACCGACGGCGTTTTCACGCGCGCTGGGGCGGAAAACCACGCCCCGCTGTAGCTTCCGGCCCATGCTCGTGCTCGTCCTGCTCTCCGTCATCCCCGGGCTTGCGCCCGGGGTCAGTGCGGCGCCCGACACGACGGGCTACTGGCAGCAGGACGTCGCCTATCACATCACGGCGTCGCTCGACGAAGCGAGCGGAGTGCTGACGGGGCGGGTGCGGATCACCTACGCCAACCGCTCGCCCGACACGCTGCGCGACTTCTTCGTGCATCAGTACCTCAATGCGTTCCGCCCCGGCTCCCGCTGGGCAGCGGCGGATTCCGCCGAGGGGCGTGCGCGGTTCCAGCGGCTAGCGGATCCCGACTACGCGTTCGAGCGGATCACCGAATCCACGGTGATGGGCCGGCGCCTCGCGCCCGACTACCCCTACGCACCCGACTCGACCATCGCGCACTGGGTCCTGCCGCGCGCGCTCGCGCCGGGCGACAGCATGACGGTGGAGATCTCGTGGCAGGCCCGGCCCTCCACGCTGCCGCGCCGTCAGGGCCGGCGCGGGCGGCGGTTCGACTTCGCGCAGTGGTATCCCAAAGTCGTGGTGTACGACCACCTGGGATGGCAGGATCACCCGCTCTATCCCGCGGGCGAGTTCTACGGCGAGTTCGGGACCTACGACGTGGCGCTCGATCTCGCGGCCGACCAGGTGGTCGGCGCGACCGGGGTGCCGATCGAAGGAGACCCGGGCTGGGATGGCGCGAGGGCCGATCCGCGCACCGCGATCGATTATCAGCGCGACTGGTATCTGCGCCGGACGGGCGGACAAGCGAACGGGCGGTCAGCAGGGGCTCCGTCCGACAGTCCGCCCATCCGCCTATCCGCCCGGTGCGGGGCGGCGGCGTCGGGACGGAAATGCGTCCGCTTCTTCGCTCGCGACGTCCACCACTTCGCCTTCTCCCTCAACCCCGAGTACATCTACGAGCAGGGGCGCTACGACGATGTGGTGGTGCGCGTGCTCTATCTCCCGGGCGACACGGCGACCTGGGGCCGGGGGATCGCGGTGCAGCGGACCGAAGCCGCCCTCGCCTGGCTCGACACCCTGTTCGGCGCGTTCGCCTGGCCGCAGCTCACCAACGTGCACCGCATCGAGGGCGGCGGCACCGAGTTCCCCATGATGGTCATGGACGGCAGCGCGTCGCTCGGCCTCATCGTCCACGAGGTGGGGCACAACTACACCATGGGGATCCTCGCCAACAACGAGTGGCGCGAGGGCTGGCTCGACGAGGGGTTCACCAGCTTCCAGTCCAGCTGGTTCTTCGAGGCCCGTGGCCAGCAGCCGGGGTATGCCGACCTCGAGGGCGGCATGCTCTGGCTCGATCTCGAGCGCTGGAGCCAGCCGGTCTCGATGGTGAGCGATCGGTACCGCGACTTCCAGACCTACGGCGCCATGATCTACTCCAAGGCGCAGCTGTTCTACGAGCAGCTGCGCTACGTCGTGGGCGATGAGACGATGCGGCGGATTCTCCGCACCTACTACGCGCGCTGGCGGCTCAAGCACGTGGACGAGCAGGCCTTCCGCCGCGTGGCCGAGGAGGTGTCCGGACAGGACCTCGGGTGGCTCTTCGGGCAGTGGCTGCACGGCACGCCGCTCATCGATTACCGGCTGAACGACGTGGAGCGTCGCCGGCTGCCCGACGGGCGCTGGCGCACGACCGTGACGATCGAGCGGCTGGGCGACGGGATGATGCCGGTCGAGATCGCCGACCGCGAGGCGATCTACGCCCGGGCGACTGGGCAGCCGGAGATCGAGCGCATCGAGTTCACGAGCGACCGCGAGCCGGGGCGGCTGACCCTCGATCCCCGCGCCCGCGCCCACGATTGGAACATGCTGAACAACGGCGAAAAGCGGGGGTTGCGGGGGCGTGGGATGGGGGAGGTGCAGGTGGACAATCCGGTTCGTGAGACTCAGCGCCGCGACCGGCGCGTCACCGCGCTCATGCCGGTCGCGTGGTCGAACGATTTCGGTGGCCTGACGGTCGGGCTGCGCAGCCGGGCCAACTACCAGGGCTTCCTCGAGCGCGGGCTGCTCCTGGCGACCGTGGGGCTGCGGGACGACGCCGTCGATCGTTGGGGCTTCTACTTCCGGGTCACGAACCCGATCCCCGCGTACCGGCCGCGCACCGAGACCAGCTTCTCCGGCTGGTGGGTCGAGGGCCGGGCAGGGGCCGCGTTCCGCACCGATCACTCCCTGCGGCGCAGCCTCCAGTCGCGCAGCGACCCGCACGTCGGTGTTGACGCGATCTGGATGGGGACGACCGAGATGGGCTACCTCGACCGATCGCTGTGGGAGGACGCGGGCACGGTCGAGCTGGAGCCGTGGTGGGGGACCACGGTGCGGCGCGGCGGCACCACCATCCGGGCCCGGGCCGGCGTGCGCGGCGGGCTGGTGTACTGGTACCCGGGGCAGGGGGTCGTCTCGCGCGACCGTTATGACCTCGAGCTGTTCGGCCGGCTCACCGGGGAAGCGAGTATCCGGGGCCCCGCGCCGCTCGGCACCACGGCCGGCGCCCGGGTGTTCGCGGGCGCCTACCTCGGCCGGTCCACGCCGCCGCTGCAGCGCCGCATCATGGTCGCGGGCGCGGACCCCTACGAGACCTTCACCAACCCGCTCCTGCGGAGCCGCGGGGCACTGTTCGTCCGACCCGACTTCCAGTACCACGCGCCGGGGAACGGGAACCTCCGCGCGTTCCGGCCCGACGCGGGCGGTCGCTGGGCGGTGGGGGTGAACCTCGAGGCGGCGCGGTCGCTGCGGCGCCGCGGCCAGGGGGTCCTGCGAGACGTCGCCCTCGCGGGCTTCCTGGACCTGGGCGTGGTGGACTCGCTCGCGATCCCCACGGGCGATGCTGTGACGACGCTGTATGATGCGGGACTCGGGCTGGTCAGCCGCCAGCGGCTCGGCGACCTCGATTGGACCCTGCGGGTCGAGTTCCCCTTCGTGGTGAGCCGCGCGGAGCACGCGGCGGACGTGGCGGCCGGCGGCGACCAGCTGGCGTTCCGCTGGCAGGTGAGCCTGGAGTCGAGCTTTTGACGGACCGGCGCGCGTTCTTCGAGGGCACCGTCGGCCGCGTGCTGCGCGAGGTTGCGGGGCGCGCCGAGGCCCGGGTGGCGCCGCGGCGCTGGTTCCGGCCGCCCGGGGCCGCGCCGGAGGCCGAGTTCGTGGCGCTGTGCACCCGGTGCGGCGACTGCATGAACGTGTGCCCCGTGCACGCCATCGTCAAGGCGGGGCCATCGGCCGGGCTCGCGGCGGGGACCCCGATCATCGAGCCCGACCTCCAGGCGTGCATCGTCTGCGCCGACATGCCGTGCGCCCGGGCCTGCGGCACCGGCGCGCTCGTCGTGCCGGGCGACGGCTGGGCGGGCATCCACATGGGCGTGCTGGAGCTCGATCCCGGACGCTGCATCACGTTCCTGGGAACGAGCTGTGGCGTCTGCGCCCGGGCCTGCCCCGTGGGCGAGCGGGCCCTGGCGCTGGACGCGGCGGGACGCCCCGTGATCCGGCCGGAGGGGTGCGTGGGATGCGGCGTGTGCGTGACGGCGTGCGTGACGACACCATCATCGCTTAGTTTGCGGCTGATCTCGAATCGATAGGGCTCCCTCAGGAGTCACGATGACCCAACTGCCATATCGCGTCGACAAGCCGTGGGGCTACGAGCTGATCTGGGCGAAGACCGACCGCTACGTAGGGAAGATCCTCCACATCGAGCCGGGGGAGACCCTGAGCCTGCAGTACCACAACAAGAAGGACGAATCGATCCACGTGCTGCGGGGCGAGATCATCCTGCGCATCCAGAAGGGCGAAACGCTGACCGAGCGGCGGGTGCAGGAGGGGGAGTCGTTCCACCTGCCGCCCAAGACGATCCATCAGTTCGAGGCCGTGAGCGCGAGCGACCTGCTGGAGGCGTCCACGCCGGAGCTGGATGACGTGGTGCGGCTCAAGGA
>CAZVSO010000191.1:0-4604 GCA_964629425.1 uncultured Gemmatimonadaceae bacterium | reverse complement strand
GACGCTGGAGGTGGCGCGCCAGCGCGAGCTCGAGGCCGAGCGCCTGCGCGCGTTCCGGGAAGTGGCGCGCCGCGTGGCCCACGAAATCAAGAATCCGCTCACGGCCATGGGCATCGCGGTGGACCAGCTGCGCCGCTCGAGCGGGCCCGTGGACCGGCGCACGCTCGCGGCGACGGAAGTCATGGCCGCCGAGACCGACCGCCTCGAGCGGCTGGCGCGGGAGTTCGCCGACTTCGGCCGGCTCCCCGAGGGGCCGCAGAGCGAGGTGGATCTGGCGGAGCTGCTGGCGGAGGTGGGACGGACGGGCGTGCCGGCAGGGGTCACCGTGGCCCTCGGGGCGAACGGCGGCGGCATGCGGCTGATGGGTTACTACGACCCGTTGCGGCGCGCCTTCGCCAACCTGCTGCGCAACGCGGCCGAGGCGATGGGCGGCCGGGGCACGATCGACGTCGGCCTGTCGGGCGACGCGCGGGCGATCGCCGTCACCATCGCCGACCACGGCCCCGGCGTCCCACCCGAGCTGCGCGATCGCATCTTCGAGCCGTACTTCACGACCAAGGACGACGGGACCGGGCTGGGGCTCGCGCTGGTGCGGCAGACCGTCGAGGCCCACCGCGGCGCGATCACCGTAGGCGAGACGCCCGGCGGCGGCGCCACCTTCACCATCGTGTTCGGCCGGTCCGCATGAGCCCCCGCGTCCTCATCGTCGACGACGAGGCGAACATCCGCCGGATGCTCGGCGCCCTGCTCGAGGGTGAGGGGTTCGAGTCGGCCGAGGCACCCGGCGGCGCCGCCGCGCTGACCGCCGTGGACCAGAACCCACCGGACGCCGTGCTGCTCGACCTGATGATGCCCGGCGGGCTCGATGGGCTCGCCACGCTCGAGCAGCTGAAGCAGCGGGCGCCCGAGGTGCCGGTAGTCATGATGAGCGGCAAGGCGACGCTCGCCGACGCCGTGCGCGCCACCAAGCTCGGCGCCCTGCAGTTCCTCGAGAAGCCGCTGACACCGGAGGGGGTGCTCGGGGCGGTCCGCAGCGCGATCGAGCTCTCCCGCACGCTGGCCGAGAACCGCCGGCTGCGCGAGGCGCTGGGCCAGGGCGGCCCGCTCGTCGGCGTGAGCCGCGCCATGGACGAGCTGCGCGCGCTGATCGCCCGCGTCGCCCCGACCCAGGCCCGCGTGCTGATCACGGGCGAGTCGGGGACCGGCAAGGAGCTGGTCGCCTCAGCGATCCACCGTCACAGCGCCCGCGCGGCGAAGCCGTTCGTGACCGTCAACAGCGCAGCGCTTCCCAGGGACCTCGTCGAGTCCGAGATGTTCGGCCACGAGAAGGGTGCGTTCACGGGCGCCACCGAGCGCCGCCTCGGCCGCTTCGAGCTGGCCGACGAGGGCACGCTGTTCCTCGACGAAGTGGGAGACCTGGGGCCCGAGGCGCAGGCCAAGCTGCTGCGCGTGCTCGAGACCGGCGTGATCGAGCGGCTGGGGGGGGAGAAGCCGAAAACGGTAAACGTGCGCGTCCTGGCGGCGACGAACAAGGACCTGACCCGGGCGTCGCACCGCGGCCAGTTCCGCGAGGACCTGCTGTTCCGCCTGAACGTCTTGCCGATCCACATCCAGCCGTTGCGCGAGCGGCCGGAGGACATCCCGCCCCTGGTCCGGCACTTCGCCCAGCGGCAGGTGGAGCGACTGGGGCGCGCCGTGCACCTGGACACCGGCGCCCTGCAGCTGCTCGCCGCCTATCCCTGGCCCGGCAACGTGCGCGAGCTCGCCAACATCGTCGAACGGCTCGCGATCCTCGTCGCGGGCGACACCATCACGGCCGACGAGGTGGCCCGCGTGCTCCCGCAGGACGGGAGCCGGCCACCGGGGGAGGCGGGCGCCGAGGCGTGGACCGACGTGGCGCTCTCCGAGGCACTCGACCAATACGAGCGGACGCTGATCGCGCGGGCGCTGTCGGCATCCCGCGGCAACGTGGCCGAAGCGGCCCGTCGCCTCGCGACCGACCGCGCCAACCTCTACCGGCGGATGCGCCGGCTCGGCCTCGAACCGCCGCGCGGCGTCGCCGAATGACGCCCCCGCGGGCGGCACGCGCCCTGCACCGGATGCCGCAGGCCCCGACTCGGATGCGCCCCATGCGAGCCCCAGCGCTCACCCTCCTGTGTCTCTTGGCTACGGTCCCGTGCGCCGCGCAAGACACGGCGATCGTGATCCACCCCGACAGTGTGGGCCCGGCCGCCCGGCAGGCCGCGCTGCCCCGCGCCGTTGCCGAAGAGGTCGTCGCGTTCCACAACGCGCCCACGACCGCCCGGCTCGTGGGCCGCACCAGCCTGCCGCGCGGCAGTGAGTGGCGCGGGGACGTCGCGGTGCGCAACGGCCCCGTCCGCGTCGCCGGGCGCATCGTGGGCGCGCTCGTCGTCGTGAACGGCGACGCGGTGCTCGAGGCCGGCGGCGAGATCACCGGGATGCTGCTCGTGGTCGGCGGCGCCGTGGACTCGAGCGGCGAGGTGCGCGTGAGCGGCGGCGTGCGCGCCTTCCGCGAGCCGCTGCGGTACCGCCCGGAGGGCGACGAGATCGTCTATGCGCCCGCGGCCCCGCGGCTGCCGCCGTTCGAGGTCGAGCGGTCGTGGGACACGGGCGCCTGGCGGTCGTCGCTGCTGCTCGCCACCGGCGGGACGTTCAACCGCGTCGAGGGCCTGCCCATCGTCTTCGGCCCGCGGTTCGAGCGGCGGCTGGGTGGGGACGGGCGCCTGCGCCTCGACGCGCTGGGGGTGTTCCGCACGGCGGGTGATGTGGGCGGGTCGAGCAGCGACTTGGGCTATCAAGTGCGCGCCGAAGTGCGCTCGGGCGAGCGCCGCGGGGCCGGTCTGCGACTGCGGGCGTTCGACGTCGTAACGCCGATCGAGGACTGGGGACTCTACGCCAACGAGGTGGGGTGGGCCTCGTTCCTGTTCCGCCGCGACTACCGCGACTACTATTTCACGAACGGGATATCGGGCGGCGTCTTCGTGCGCCCGACGCCACCGCTGGAGCTCGGGCTCGAGGTCCGGTACGAGGATCAGACCTCGACGCCCGCGCGCGACCCGTGGAGCCTGCTGCGCAACGACGACGACTGGCGCCCCAACCCGCCGATCGACGCGGGCCACTACACCACGGCGCTCGTCACTGCCGCCTTCGACACGCGCAACGACCGCGAGACCCCCACCGCCGGCTGGTGGCTGCAGGGGACCCTGGAGTACGGTCGCGCCCCCGACGTGAGCCCGCAGGCGGGCGTGCCCGCGAGCGTCCGCCCGCCGCTGCCCACCGACGGCTCGTATCGTTACTGGCGGACGTTCCTCGACCTGCGGCGCTACACCCGGGTGAGCGCATCGGGCCGGGTCAACGCGCGGATGGTGCTGGGCGGCTGGCTCGGCGGCGACGCGCTGCCGCTCCAGCGGCGGCTATCGCTCGGCGGCCCGGACCCCATGCCGGGCTACTCGTTCCGCGAGAGCGGGTGCAATCAGGACATCATCGATCCCGCCTTCACGGGCACGCAGGTCGCCGCCTGCGACCGCGTGCTCGTGTTCCAGGCCGAGTACCGCGGCCACATCCGGCTCAACTGGTCGTACAACCCCTCGCGCGACCCCGACGAGCCGGCGGAGGGCCGCCGGTCACGCCTGTTGCTGGAGGGGATCGACCTCATCGTCTTCGGCAACGCGGGCCAGGCCTGGCTGGTGGGCGAGGGGCCGGGCCGGATCCCGAGCGACCGCCTGCCGACGATCGGCAGCTGGATCGCCGACCTGGGGCTCGGCGCGGCCTGGGGAGGGTTCGGGCTCTACCTGACGAAAGCCGTCACGGACGAGCCGCTGCGCTTCACGGTGCGTCTCGAGCACCGCTTCTGAAGTGCGGCGCGGGCTGGCTCCCCTCGCGCTCCTCGGGCTGGCGGCGGTGGCGGCGCGGGCCGATGCCCAGGCGGCGCGGCTCACGGTCACGGCCAACGACCGCGCGCCCCGCGTCCAGGCCGTCGATCTCCTCGGCGACGGCGCCTACACCGAGCTCATGCGGTCCGGGTTCCCCCTGCGCCTGCATTTCCGCCTCGAGCTGTGGCAGGTTCGCTCGTCGTGGTTCGACCGGTTCGTTCGCGAGATCTCGTGGGACGTCGTCGCGCGGCACGACCCGCTGGCCGACGACTACGTGCTCATCCGCTCGGGCGGCCGGGTCACCCGCCACCCCGCAGCGGACGCCCTGGCCGGTGCCCTCGCGCTCCCCTACCGCATCGCGCTCACGCCGCCGGATTCGGGCCGGCACCGCTACTACTATCTCTGCCGGCTCGAGGTGACGACGCTGAACGACACGGACATCGCCGAGCTGGAGCGCTGGCTCAGGGGGGACGTGGGGCCGGCGGTGTCGGGTGAAGGAGACCTCGGCGGCGCGCTGGCGCGGGGCGCGCAGCGGGTGCTCGTGCGGATCGCGGGACTGCCCCGCCTCACTCTGGAGGCGCGCTCATCGGTGTTCCGATAGGGCGGCCGTGGTCCCCCCTCCCCCGTCGGGGGGAGGGGGTCAGGGGGAGAGGCCGCTAGTGCCGTTCCAACTTGATTCGCCAACATGCCGAAAGCAGCGTACGCAGGCCG
>CAZVSO010000190.1:0-4627 GCA_964629425.1 uncultured Gemmatimonadaceae bacterium | reverse complement strand
TCGCCGGTGTCGGGCTGCGAGACGAGCAGGTTGTCCACGTCCACGCCCAGCTTCTTGGCGTACTCGACGTCGAGCGCGTGCTCGGCATCGATGTAAGCGGCCGCGCCCCCGGCCCGCTGCGCGCTGGCAACGACGTGCAGCGCCAGCGTCGTCTTGCCGCTCGACTCGGGCCCGAAGATCTCGGTCACCCGGCCCCGGGGGATGCCCCCCACCCCGATCGCCGCGTCGAGGTTGATGGCGCCCGTGGGGATGGCGTCCACCCGCACCCGCGGGGAGTCGGCCCCCATCCGCATGATGGCGCCCTTGCCGCAGGTTTTCTCGATCTGGATGATCGCCAGGTTCAGCGCCTTGCGGCGCTCGTCGGACAGCGTTGCGCCCGCCTCTTTGTGTTCCGTCGCCATGATGGTCCTCGACATGGGGTTAAGGCCTCGCTAGGGCCGTTCCAACGTTGTTCCCCGAAGGTCGGGGAGTGAAGCCGCGAGCCGTCTTCTGAGGTAACGAACAAGACATACGTGTAGTGCACGGGCGCTTTCCCTTTGCCAGCGCCGGTTGGAACGGCCCCTGACGTGAGGCCCGAATATATACCGAAGACCACTCTACCGCCAGCCGGGCCGGAACGCGTCCTCCACGTGGGCGAGCCTGCCACCCGCGATGCCGATGCAGTCGAACCGGTAGATGTCGCCCCGCCGGCCGAAGCGGTCCACCCAGGCGTGCGCCGCCCGGGCCAGCTGCCGCCGCTTCCCGGCGGTGACGGCCTCGAGGGGGCTTCCGAAGGTGTCCGAGCGCCGCACCTTCACTTCGATGAACGCCACGAGCGGCCCCCGGCGAGCGACCAGGTCGATCTCGATCCGCCCCACGCGAAAGCGGTGAGCCGCGATCGCCCAGCCGCGGGCCTCGAGATACTGAATCGCCCGCTGCTCGCCCTCCAACCCCCGCCGCTGCCGGGGGTCGCGCCATCCGGCCGGATCGCTGCGCAGGCCGCTCTTCACGGGCGCAACGATACACGACAGCCCGCGAGAGTGGTAACCGAAATGCTGCATCCCGTACCCGATTCTTGCGGCCTAGCCGTCAGCGATCAGCCGTCAGCAAGCCCGCTGAAAGCTGACGGCTGACGGCTGACGGTTGACAGTTGTCCGCTGAAAGCTGACAGCTGATGGCTGACCGCTATTCGGTACAAATCTCCTCCAGCTCATCCAGCCCCACCAGCACATCCCGCGGCTTCGAGCCGTTCGCCGGCCCCAGAATACCCGCCAGCTCGAGCTGGTCGATGATGCGCGCCGCGCGCCCGTAGCCGATGCTCATGCGCCGCTGCAGCAGCGACGTGCTGCCCAGCTGGTTCTGGATGCAGACCTCGGCCGCCTGCCGGAACAGCGCGTCGCGTTCACCGATGGCCCCCGTCCCCCCTCCCTCGTCCCCCGTCTCCTCGATTGCCGCCATCTGCTCCAAGATGTCCGTCTCGACCCGCTGCTCGAGCTGCGCCCGGCGCGCCGAGTACCACTCCATCAGGCCCTCGGTTTCCTCGGTCGAGATGAAGGCGCCTTGAATGCGCGCCAGCTCGCTCTTGCCCGGTGCCAGATAGAGCATGTCGCCGTTGCCCAGCATCGTCTCGGCGCCGTTCTGATCGAGGATCGTGCGGCTGTCCACCTTCGACGCCACACGGAACGCGACGCGGCACGAGAAGTTCGCCTTGATCAGTCCGGTGATCACGTTCACCGACGGCCGCTGCGTCGCGAGAATGAGATGGATCCCCACCGCCCGGGCCTTCTGGGCCAGGGTCGCCAGGGGCGTCTCGACCTCATGCTGCACCGTCATCATGAGATCGGCCAGCTCGTCGACGATCAGGACGATGTATGGGAGGACGCCGTCCGAATACGGGGAAGAGGGAAGGGGGAAGAGGGAAGGGTCCCCACGCCGCCCCCCCGCATCGCTCAGCGCAGTACCCTTCCCCCTTCCCTCTTCCCCCTTCCCCTCGTTGCCCTCACCCGGCGGATGCACGAGCGCCTTCCCGTCCCGCACCTTCTTGTTGAAGTCGACGATGTGGCGCGCGTGGTTGGCGTGGAACAACCGGTAGCGGCGCTCCATCTCCCGCACCGCCCACTTGAGCACCGTGGCGGCCTTGTGGTTGTTGGTCACGACGGGATGCCGCAGATGGGGCAGCGCGTTGTACATCGCCAGCTCCACCATCTTCGGGTCGATCATGAGCATGCGCAGCTCGTCCGGCGCATAGCGGTAGCACAGGCTCGTGATGATCGCATTGATGCAGACCGACTTCCCCGATCCCGTCGCCCCGGCGAGCAGCAGGTGGGGCATCTTGGCGAGGTCGTCCACCACGGTGCGGCCTTCGAGATTGCGGCCGAGGACTACGGGCAGGATGCGGTGTCGCTCCTGGAATTCGTCGCTCTCGATCAGCTCGCGGAGGTGCACGAGCTGCCGCATCCGGTTCGGCACCTCGATGCCGACCACCGGCTTGCCGGGAATGGGGGCCACGATGCGGAGCGACGGCGCGCTGATGGCGAGGGCGAGGTCGTCGGCGAGGGCGGCGATCCGGCCCACCTTGACGCCGGAACCGGGCGTGATTTCGTAGCGCGTGACCACCGGTCCCACCGTGCGATCGGCGACGCGGCACCCCTCCACGCGGAACGTCGTGAGCGTCTCGATCAGCCGGCGGCCCAGCGCCTGGATCTCGGCCTCGTCGATCGCGACCTCCGCCCGCGACGGCTCGATCAGCAGCTCGATGGGGGGGATCAGGGAGCCCTCGGGGGCCGCCGGCTTGGGTGCCGGGGCCGGTTTCGAGCCCCGCTTCCGGGGGACGAGGGAAGGGGGAAGGGGGAAGGGTATGTCCGGGCTCGGGCCAGCCTTCGGGTCCGCGGAGTCCGTGCCGCTGGACGCGGAGCGCTGTTTCGTTGCACGGCGGTCCGCTTCGTACCCTTCCCCCTTCCCCCTTCCCTCTTCCCCTTTTCGAAGAACGATCAACGGATGCCACCCCACGGTGAGAATACCGAGCGCCGAAAGGGCGACGAGTCCGACCAGCACGCCGCCCGCCGTGCCGAGAGCGCGCCACACGGTGTGGGCGAGGAAACCGGGCAGGATCCCCACCAGCTTGTGCGCGCCGCTCCACTCCGCGTGGGCCGCCGGGAGCCGGTCCAGCGCCACGCCGCTCGCGATGGCGATCCCGTAGGGCACGAGCAGGGCCAGGCCCGCGACGAGGACGGCCGCGCGCAGCGTGGAGAGGGCCCCGAGTCGCCCGAAGGCCGCGAGGGCCCATCCCACGCCGAGCACCGGGAGCAGCAAGGCGCCCAGGCCCAGCGCCTGCCACAGGAAGCGTCCCAGGCCCTGGCCCCAGGGCCCGGTGACGCCGATGGGGAGAAGCGTGAGGCCGAGGAAGAGCCCGGCCGCCAGCGCGGCCGTCCCGATGAGCTCCTGCGTCAGCTTCGGGGTCACGTGATGCGGCGCTCCGCGTAGCTGGGCACGACGGTGAACCGATCGGGCTTGGCGCAGAATGCGACGTCGTCCGCCAGGCCGAGCTCGGTGAGCTGGCGGGCCGCGCGGCTGTGCTCGAAGGCGTCCTTCCATCCGGCGTAGCGGCTCGCGAGCTCCAGCGCGACGTCGCCCGCGTCGTTCAGCTCGATCTTGCGCAGCCGTGCCTTGACGGCCCGGATGAGCCGGCCGGCGGTGTAGGCGTCCTCGAGGGCGAACTGGCGGTCGTGGCCGCCGCACACGAGGACGAGGTCGCCCCGGTCGTTGAACAGGGAGCGGGCGCTCTCCGCCACCGCACTGAAGTTGACCGCCGCCCCGACGAGCACCGGCTCGGCGCCCTGGGTGGCGATGAGCGCCGGCGTGCCGTTGGTGGTGGCCAGGAACACGGTCTTGCCGCCCACGGCGTCCGGCGTCATCTCCCGCGGCGAGTTCCCGTAGGCGAAGCCCTCGACCTTCAGGAAGCGGCGCTCGCCCGCGAGCACGACGCCGTCCCGCTCGAGGTTGGCCGTGAGCCGCACGGCTTCCTCGGAGGTCGCGGCCGGGATGACGGCGCGGGCGCCGTTGGCGATCGCGGTGACGATCGTGGTGGTGGCCCGCAGCACGTCGATGACGACGACCCCCCGGCCGGCGAACTCCCCTTCCTTCGCGCCGAGCGGGGTGAAGTAGACGTCGATTTTCATGTCGTGGCGGTGAGGAGCTGCGGCTCGCGCTCGAGGAACTTGGTGTCGATCTTGCCGGCGATGAAGTCCGGGTGGCGCATGACCCGACTGAGAAACGGGATGGTCGTGGTCACGCCTTCAATAATAAACGAGTCGAGGGCCTGGCGCATCCGAGCCAGGGCCTCGTCGCGGTTGTTGCCGTGCACGATCACCTTGGCGAGCAGCGAGTCGTAGTAGGGCGGGACCGTGTACCCGGCGTAGATGTGGGTGTCCACCCGGACCCCGGGCCGGAAATTGCGCGCCGGGTCCTCGGCGTTGACGCGGCACTCGATCGCGTGCCCGCGCAGACGGCTGCCATGCATGACGAACGACAGCGGCTCCCCCGCCGCCACGCGGATCTGCTCCTTCACCAGGTCGAAGTTGGTGCACATCTCGGTGACCGGATGCTCGACCTGGAGCCGCGTGTTCATCTCCATGAAGTAGAACGACCC
>CAZVSO010000189.1:0-4653 GCA_964629425.1 uncultured Gemmatimonadaceae bacterium | reverse complement strand
CCTGGGTAGGGCACGCCCCTTGCCCTAAGTGCCGTCGGGAGGGGTTGTTCGGCTTCCTGGATGCAGGACTGGATTTGACCTTTGAGGAGGTAGACTGGAATGAACCGCAAGGGCTTTACCCTGATCGAGCTGCTGATCGTGGTGGTCATCATCGGCATTCTCGCCGCGATCGCGCTCCCCAAGTTCGCCAGCACGAAGGAGAAGGCCTACTTCGCGTCGATGAAGTCGGACCTTCGGAACATGGTGACGGCCGAAGAGGCGTACTTCGCCGACTCGGTGAAGTACATCGATCCACTGCCCCCCGGCTTCGTCCTGACGCAGGGTGTCTCGCTGACGGGTGGTGCGTCTTCGATTGACGGCTTCTGGGCTCAGGTGCAGCACACGGCGACCACGAAGAAGTGTGGTATCTACGTGGGCAGCACGAAGGGCACGAGCGGCGCACCGACGGAAGGCGCGCCGGCCTGCAGCTAAGCCTCTCGGCTTGGATCGCAGTGGAGCGGCGGGGACTTCCCCGCCGCTCTCGTTTTGTGCTAATTCAGCGCCCATGGTGAAGTTGCCCACGCCCCCCGGGCTCACGCCCGTCTCCGCCGAGGCGCCGTGCATCGCGTCTTGGTGATCGACGACGAGCCGAGCCTGCGCCGCGCGCTCGGCCGCTTGCTGCAGGAGGCCGGGTATGAGGTGACGGCCGAGAGCGACGGGCGCAGCGGCCTGGAGCGCGCCCTGGCGGAGCCGTTCGACCTGATCCTCTGCGACATCCGCATGCCCGAGCTGGACGGCCTCGCCTTCCTACGGGCGTACGGCGGCCGCGGCGGCACCGGCCTGGTCCTCATGATGAGCGCCTTCGGCGGCGAGGACGACGCGATCGCGGCCATGAAGGAAGGCGCCTACGACTACATCCGCAAACCGTTCCGCGCCGACGAGGTCGTGCTGTCCCTGCGCAAGGCCGAAGAGCGCGAGGGCCTGCGGCACACCGTGGCGCGGCTCAAGGCCCAGCTCGACAGCGGGCAGGTGACCCGGGCACTCGTGGCCGAGAGCGCGCCGATGCGGAAGGCACTGGAGGTGATCGGGCGGGTCGCCGAGCTCAACACGACCGTGCTGATCACCGGTGAGAGCGGCACCGGCAAAGAGGTGGTCGCCCGCGCGATCCATCGGGCGAGCCCACGGGCCGCCGGGGCGTTCGTGGGGATCAACTGCGCCGCCATCCCCGAGACGCTGCTCGAGTCCGAGCTATTCGGGTCCGTGCGCGGGGCCTTCACCGGCGCGACCGGGGACAAGATGGGCCTGTTCGAGCAGGCGCACGGCGGTACGCTCCTGCTGGACGAGATCGGCGAACTCCCGCTGGGCCTGCAGGCCAAGCTGTTGCGCGTGCTCGAGGAGCGGGAGATCCGCCGCGTCGGCGACCAGATGGCTCGGCGGGTCGACGTCCGGGTGCTGGCGGCCACGGCCAAGAACCTCGATGTCGAGGTCGCGGCAGCGCGGTTCCGCGACGATCTCTTCTACCGCCTCAACGTCGTCCGTATTCACCTCCCCCCGCTGCGCGAGCGGCCGGAAGACATCGCCGCGCTCGCGCGGCATTGCATCGACCAGCTGTCGCGCCGCATCCTCCGCCCCCTGCTCCTGAGCCCGGCCGCCCTCGCCTGGCTGGAGCGGCAAGCGTGGCGCGGCAACGTGCGCGAGCTGGAGCACGCCATCGAGCGCGCCGCCGTGCTGTCGGGCCACCAGCTCCTCGAGGCCGCCGACTTCGAGCAGCATCCCTTCACACCGGCCGGGCCCCTGGAGGAGGCGGCACCGGCAAACTCCGTCGCCAACCTGCGCGACGCCGTCGAGGCGAGCGAGCGCCAGGCCATCGCCGCAGCACTCCAGGCCACCAGCGGCAACCGCCGGGAAGCCGCTAGACGGCTCGGTGTCAGCGTTCGCACCCTGTTCTACAAGATGGAGCGCTACCACCTCGGATAGCGCAGTCTGCAAGCCCTCGCAGCCCCCGACGGGCGCGCCGCGGCGCTTACCTGTCGTGCATTCTTTTGCGCTAGTGCAGAATTTTGCGGTCTTTTATCCCTCCGACAGAGTCGTTATCTCGTTTCCTACCAGCGTATTACGCGTCGGCACGCAACGTGTACACACACTGGCGCAAAGGAGCCAACTCCATGCGTCAATCCGGATTCACGATGGCCGAGTCGATGGTCGTCATGGCGCTGCTCGGCGTCATGTCGACGTTCGGCGTCCCCCGGATTCGCGATGCGGTGGACCGGAGCGCCGTGCGGTCGGGACGGGCGGCCGTGGCGGTTCTCATCGCCACGGCGCGTGCCGCGGCCACGCAGCGCGGGTGCCGGGCGGTGCTGCACGTCACCCCGGGTCCCAACGGGCACGTGTGGGTCACCGCCTGCGCGCTGCGCCGGGCGGGCCAGGACACGCTCGTGGGACTCGACCCCGTCGCCGCCCGGTTCGGCGTCGTGCTCCTGCCGAGTCGCGATTCGATCCAGTACGACCCCCGCGGTTTGACCATGGAGCGCGCCGCCGCTACGGTCGGCGTCTCGCGCGGGGGCATCCACGACTCCGTGGTGATCAACGTGCTGGGGAAGGTGGTGCGGTGATGCAGAGCGAGCGCGGATTCACCGTCGTGGAGGTCGTGGTGGCGATTCTCGTCTTCACCGTGGCGTTGCTGGGACTCGCCAGCACGGCGGGGTCGGTCACGCGCATGGTTGCGCGCGGCCAGCGCTCGGCGGTCGCCGCCACCTTCGCGGCACAGCGGGTGGAACAGCTGCGGCGCACGGCCTGCGCGTCGCGGGCGCCGGGTGCCGATGACCTCTATCGCGGAAGTACCCGGGTCGCCTGGAGCCAATGGCACTTCGTGGACGCCGGACGGCAGACCTACCGGCTGATGCTCACCACGACCTATGTCACCACAGGGAACCGGCTTCGTACCGACACCCTCGAGACGGCGGTCTCATGCCTGCTCTAGGCCTCGGGCGCCGCGGGTTGACCCTGGTGGAGCTCCTGGTCGCTCTGTCGCTCCTGGGGGTCGTGTCGGCGGGCATGTACGGCGTGCTGCTGAGCAGCCAGCGGACGTCGCATGCACAGACCCAGCGGATCGATCTGCAGCAGAACCTGCGGGCCGCCGCGTCGCTCCTGCCCGCGGAGCTCCGTGAGCTCGACGCCAGCGACGGCGACATCGCCGCTCTATCGCCCACGTCCATCACGATCCGCGCCATGCGCCAGCTGGCGATCGTGTGCAGCCCGCCGGCGCTCGGCGGCGCCCTGACCGGCGTCGCGCTCGTGGTACGGGCGGCGCCCCTGTTCGGCTCGCGCGACTTCGACCCGGCGACCGATTCCCTGCTGATCTACTACGAAGGCGACGAGGGCACCCGGCAGGACGACGGCTGGGTGCTGGCCCGGCTCACGGCGATCGGTGCCCAGAACTGCGGCGACGGTACCCCGGGACGCCGGCTCACGGCGAACCTGATCATGACGCCGCCCCAGTTGAATGCGCCGGGCGTCGTTCCCCACGGAGCACCGGTACGGGGCTTCGAGTGGGTCACCTACCGCGTGTACCAGGCGGCCGACGCCCGGTGGTACCTGGGCCTGCAGAGCGGCGGCGACACGCAGCCTCTCGTCGGGCCCCTGAGCGGCAGCACCGGTCTCACCTTCACGTACTACGACAGCGACGGGGTAGTGACGGGGAACCCGGCACTCGTTGCCGAGATCGAGATCGCGATCCGGGGCATCACCGCACAGCCCATCCACCACGCCGGGAGCGTGGGCACGTCCGTGGACAGCCTTCTCACACGGGTCGCCCTGCGCAACAACCGGCGTTTCTGAGATCGAAAGGCCCGCCCCTATGAAGCAGCCAGGCATGTTCCGAGTCGCGAGCGACGAGCGCGGCATGGCGCTCGGCCTAGCGATGTTCTCTCTCGTGGTCATCAGCGCGCTGGTCGCGGGCACGGTGTTCACCGGGACCCAGGAGCAGCGGATCGCCGAGAACACGCGATACCTGAATAAGTCGTTCGGCATCGCCGAGGCGGGCGCCTACGAGGTCGTGCGCGGGTGGGATCCGCGCGTGTACAACCGTGCGGACATCTATCCCGCCGAGTCCGCCACGGTGGCCGAGACCGGGACGGCGGGCGGCACCGGCGCGTTCGGTGGCCACGTCTACCGGCTCAACGACAATCTCTACCTGGTCGACGTGACGGGGATGGACTCGTTGAGCGGTGCGGGCCGGCTCCCGGGGAGGGGGGCGCGGCAACGCATCGGCGTCTTGGTGCGCGTGCGCCCGATCGACATCGGCATCGGCGCGGCGCTCACCGCGATGGGCGACATCAAGCTCACCGGCACGACCGAGGCGGACGGCTACGACCACGTGCCGAACGCCACCTGGGGCGAGTGCGTGCCGCCGGACCCGGACAGCGCCAGGGCCGGCATCCGCACCCATCCGAGCTCCGACATCGACCTCGTCGGCGGCGCGACCGTCGCGGGGGCTCCCGCGGTGTGGCCCGACCCGCAACTCCGGCCGGAAAGCTTCACCCAGTATGGCGACGTGAGCTACTATGACCTCGTCGCGCGCGCCAACATCACGCTGCCGCCGGGTAATTACCGGACCGAGCCGATCGTGACGGGCGCCGTGTGTGACACGACAGTGGCGACAAACTGGGGGGACGG
>CAZVSO010000188.1:0-4686 GCA_964629425.1 uncultured Gemmatimonadaceae bacterium | reverse complement strand
TCGCGCGCGGCTCGCGTAGCAGGCCCAGCGCGAAGGCGGCCGCGGCCTGCACCGCGGGCGTCGAGTCGTCCAGCGCGGGGAAGAGGAGGTCCAGGGCCGCGGCGTCGCCGATGCGGCCGGCGGCGAACGCGGCCTGGCGGCGCACGCCGGGGTCGGGGTGGCGCAGCCCCTCCTCCAGCACCGCGCGATCGAAGCGCCGCGCGTCGGCGAGCGCGAGGAGACCGGCCAGCTGGGCCACGAGGCCCTCGTCCACCTGCTGCGCGCGGGCCACGCCGGGGAGGACGAGGCTCGCGCTCAGCGCCGCGGCGAGCGCGATGCTAGAGACGGACCGGATCGGGGACGGCCTCAAGGAGTCCACTGACGTGCTCCGGCAGTCGGGTGAGAGCGTGCTGGCGGTCCAGGGCCAACAGGGTCGTGAAGCCCGTGGCGAGCAGGTCGTCCGAGCCGGCGCGCTCCACGGCGTAGCCGAACGTCACGCCGCGCGAGCCGATCTCGCGCACCCAGCAGCGCACGCGGACCAGGTCGTCGTAGCGCGCCGCGCGGCGGAACCGGAGCCGCGCCTCGGTGACGGCGAGATAGACGCCCTGCTCCTCGAGCTCGCGGTAGGTCATACCGGTGGCGCGCAGGTGCTCGGTGCGCGCCATGTCCAGCCAGATGAGGTAGTTCGCGTGATACACGACCCCCATCTGGTCGGTCTCCGAGTAGTTGACCCGGTGCTGAATGGCGCTGATCACGCTCGTGGGCCAACCGGAGCGCCGCGACTCACTCGCCGTAGGGGACCCAGATGTTCTTGACCTGCGTTGCGTGCCGCAGGAACTCGCGACCCTCGCCCTGGCGCGCGTCGAACCAGTCGCGCGGGCGCGTGACCGCCCAGGTGCGCTTGAGGTTGCCGGCCGACGCTTCCTCGACGGCCTTGCCACCCGCGGCGTCGCCGACGAACCAGACGCCGTCCACGTCGAGGTGCTCGGCCAGCACGCGCGCGAGGGCCGCCTTCGCGCCCGTCACGATGTTGACCACTCCGTCGGGGAGGTCGGACGTCTCGAGCACGCTGTAGAAGTCGGTGGCCGCGAGGGGATACGCCTCCGAAGGGAGAGCGACTACCGTGTTGCCCACGGCGATGGCCGGCGCGACCAGCGACACGAATCCGAGGAGCGGCCGCTCCTCGGGAGCCGCGAGCCCGAGAACACCGATCGGCTCGTTCATCGCCAGCGCCACGCCGCGCAACGGCACGTCGTGCACCGCGCCGTCGTACTTGTCGGCCCAGGCGGCGTAGGTGAACAGCCGGGCGATGGCCGCGTCCACTTCGCGCCGGGCGGCGTCGGCGGTATCGCCGGTGAGCGCGTGGAGGCGGTCCGTGAGCTCGTCACCGCGCGCCGCGAGGTTCTCGGCGATGTAGTAAAGGACCTGCGCGCGGGCGTGGCCCCGGCCCGTCCCCCCCCACCCCGCCCCCGCCGCCGCGTGCGCGGCCTCGACCGCGTCGCGGATGTCCTTGCGATTGCCTTCACCGATCTCACCGAGCAGCCGTCCATCGGCGCCGTGCACCGGCCGGCTGTAGCCCTGGTCGGGACGGACTTGCTTGCCGCCGATGAAGAGCTTGGGCGTGCGATCAATTGGGGGAAGCGGGAAGCGGGACGGGGGAAGGGTCCCCGCCGCCAGGGGAAGGGGGAAGGGGGAAGCGGGAAGGGTCCCCGCCTCTCCCCGCCGCCGCTCGAGTGCGGACTCGCTCCCCCGAGCAGGGGTGTACCCTTCCCCCTTCCCGCTCCCCTCTTCCCACTCTGGCTTGAGATACGCCCACATCCCCTCCCGCCCACCTTCGCGCCCGAAGCCCGATTCCCGATAGCCCCCGAACCCCGACGCCGCGTCGAACAGATTGGTGCAGTTCACCCACACGACGCCCGCCTTGATGCGGGGCGCGATGTCGAGCGCGAGGTTGATGTTCTCGGTCCAGACGCTGGCCGCGAGACCGTACGGCGTGTTGTTCGCCAGCGCGACGGCCTCCGCGGGCGTGCGGAAGGTCATGCTGACGAGCACCGGGCCAAAGATCTCGACCTGCGCGATCGTGGCCGCGGGCGAGACATCGGTGAACAGCGTCGGGGGATAGAAATAGCCCTCCGTCGGGCAGGCCCACGACGGCTGCCACATCCGGGCCCCTTCCTGCACGCCGCGCTCGACCAGTCCGCGAATACGCTCGAGCTGCACGGGCGCGACGATCGCGCCCATGTCCACGGCTTTGTCGAGCGGCGAGCCGACGCGGAGCTTCTCCATACGGGCGCGCAGCTTCGCGACCAGGCGCTCGGCGATCCCCTCGTGCACGAGGAGCCGCGACCCGGCGCAGCACACCTGTCCCTGGTTGAACCAGATGGCGTCGACCACGCCTTCGACCACGCTGTCGAGGTCGGCGTCGTCGAACACAAGGAACGGGCTCTTCCCGCCCAGCTCGAGCGTGAGCTTCTTGCCTGTGCCCGCGGTGCGGGTGCGGATCAGCCGGCCCACCTCGGTCGAGCCGGTGAACGCGATCTTGTCGACGCCGGCGTGGTCCACCAGCAGGGCGCCGGTCGAGCCGTCGCCCGTGACGACGTTGAGCACCCCGGGCGGGAGCCCCGCGCGCGCCGCCAGCTCCGCGAAGGCGAGCGCGGTGAGCGGCGTGAACTCGGCGGGCTTGAGCACGACCGTGTTCCCCGCCGCCAGCGCGGGCGCCACTTTCCACGCCACCATCAGCAGCGGGAAATTCCACGGGATGATCTGCCCCACGACGCCCACCGGCCGGTAGCCCGGGAACTCGGACTCGAGCAGCTGGGCCCAGCCCGCGTGGTGGTAGAAGTGCCGGGCGACGAGCGGGATATCCAGGTCCCGCGTCTCGCGGATCGGCTTGCCGTTGTCGAGGCTCTCGAGCACCGCCAGGAACCGCGCGTTGCGCTGGACTTCGCGCGCCAGGGCGTAGCAGTAGCGCGCGCGCGCGTGCCCCGGGAGCGCGGCCCAGCCGGGGAACGCGTCGCGCGCCGCCTGCACCGCGCGATCGACGTCGGCGGGCCCGGCTTGCGCGACGCGCGCCAGCCGCTCGGTGGTGGCGGGGTTGATCGTGTCGAAGGTCTGGCCGGTGGCGGGCGGCATAAAGCGGCCGCCGATGAAGAGCCCCAGCGCGCCGCCGTGCCCCTTGATCCACTCGAGGGCCGGCGCCGCGCTCTCGGGCGCGGGGCCGTACTCCATGGTCTCGAAGATCTTGGCGACCGTCGTGGTCATCGCGGTCTCAGACCATGGGGTGGCGGTGGGCGGCCGAGTAGCGGCCGGTCACGAAGTGCTCGAGCTGGCGCTCGATGTCGGTGAGCAGGCTGCTCGCGCCGATACGGAACAGGTCGGGCCGCAGCGAGCGGCCGCCCAGCTCTTCCTTCATGACCGGCTCCTTGCCAGTGGACGTCTTGATGAAGTCGGCGCCGGCCATCATGGCCACGCGGCTCGCCCGGGCGACCGTGGTGAGCGTCGCCAGCTCGCCGGTCGCGAGGATGACTTTCATGAGCGTGTCGCCCGCGGCGCGGCGGAAGGCCCGTATTTCGTCGTAGAGCGCCTCCCAGGTCCCGGTCAGCGCGTGGGCCCGGGTGATCACGACGTCCACCTCGGCCGCGCCCGCGGCAACGGAGGCGGCGACCTCCTCGAGGCGCTGCGGGAACGGATTGAGGCCCGCCGGGAATCCGGTCGAGACAGCGGCGACGGGGATGCCGGACCCCTGGAGGGCCTCGACCGCGACGGGGACGAGCGCGTGATACACGCACACGGCGCCGACCCGGATGTCGGCCGGGGCCACGCCCAGGGCGTCGAGCAGGTCGCGCCGCACGGGGGCCCGTGCCTTGGCGCACAGCCGGCGCACATTGCCGGGCGTGTCGTCGCCCTGGAGCGTGGTGAGGTCGAGGAAGGTCACGGCGCGCAGCAGCCACGCGGCCTGCCATTCGCGCTTGACTGTGCGGCGGCGGGGGAGCGTGGCGGCGCGCCGCTCGACGGCGCTGCGGTTGACCCGGAGGGCGAGCACCGACTCGAGGTCGAGCGGCGTGCCCGGGTTGCGGCGCGCGAGGGGGGGGGTCTCGGGGACCTTGGCGTACGCCGGCGCCGCGGGGGGGGACGCCGACCGGAGCGGGGTGCGGGTGCCGGTCATGGGATGTCGACGGTCAATCTAAGTAATCGCAGCCCCCGCCGCCGGTTCGGCGGGAGGCCCGTCTCGGGCTCGACTCTCGACCCCCGCCCCCGACCGCCCCCCCGAGTCGCCCTCAACGGGCCTCGCGCGCCTCACCGCACGTGACGGCGACCGCAGGCCCTGAGCCCCTGGCGTGACGCTCGCCGGGCACTAGGTTGGGGCCGTGCCGGTCGTTCCCTCCCGCGTCGTCGTCGTCGCGGACGCGCACCTGGGCCAAGTCGCCCCCGCCGTCCAGGTGGCGTTTCATCGTTTCCTCGAAGCCGTGCCCGACCTGGGCGATGCGCTGCTCGTCAACGGCGACCTGTTCGACTTCTGGTTCGAGTACGGCGCCGTCATCCCGCGCAAGCATTTCGCGAGCGTGGCGAAGCTCCAGGCGCTGCGCGCGCGGGGCGTGCCGATCACGTTCGTGGGCGGCAACCACGACCGCTGGGGCGGCGACTTCCTGACGCAGGATCTGGGGATCGCCTACCATGCGGGACAGGCGGAGCTCGACGTGGCGGGCC
>CAZVSO010000187.1:2607-4786 GCA_964629425.1 uncultured Gemmatimonadaceae bacterium | reverse complement strand
GGCTCCGCTGCCGGCGGCCGAGCCATTCGCCGCCGAGCACGAGCACGGCCGCCGCGCCGGCGGCACGGAGGACGCGCCGGCGATCGAGCGTCCGCTCGGCGCGCGTCGCGATCGGGAAGGGGTCCTCGACCTTCACCACAGGCACTCCTCCAGATGCTGCTCGGCGAGCGAGCGTGGGGGGCCCCCGAGCGATGCGACGCCAACGACGTCCACACCGGCGGGAACCATCAGGTGGTTCCGCGTCTGCAGCACCTCGCCCCCGAAGGCGAAGCGATTCGCCGGCCGCGCGCGACGGCGGTCCTCCACCTCCTCCCGGGAGCCGTAGAACAGCGCGCCCGAAGGACAGACCGTCGCGCACATCGGCTTCCGACCGACCGCCGTCCGATCGTAGCAGAGATCACACTTCATCATGAGCGCCCGCTCGGCGTGGATCTTCGGCACACCGAACGGGCACGCGAGCGAGCAGTTGCCGCACCCGATGCAGCGCTCCGCCATCGCGGACAGGACGACGCCCTCGGGGTCCACCTTGATGGCATCGGTCGGACACACGCTCGCGCACGCGGGGTCGGCGCAGTGCATGCACACGGTCGGCGCCGTCTGCACCGACGTGGCGCGCTCGAGGTAGTCGAGGTGAATCATGCTGTGCCCGCCGTGCCCCGGGCACTCGCTGCACGCCTGCTCGCAGGCCCGGCAGCCGATGCAGCGGTTTGCATCGATGAAGAGCTGGCCGATCATGCCGTGGCGTCTCCGGCGGCGAGCCGCTCGACGCGGACCGCACACACCTTGAACTCGGGAATCTTGGCGATCGGATCGTAGGCCCGGATGGTGAGGCGGTTCGCCGAGCGATCGCCGGGCCAGTGATAGGGAATGAAGACCGTGTCGGGCCGGATGGTGGCGACCACGTGCGCTGCGAGGTCGACGGTGCCCCGGCGGCTCGTGACGCGGACGCGCTCCCCGTCTTCCACGCCGAGGCGCCCGGCGAGCTGCGGGTGCATCTCGACGAGCGGCTCGGGGTACTGATCCACGAGCGGCCCGATCCGCCGCGTCTGCGCCCCCGAGTTGAACTGCGAGACGACGCGTCCGGTCGTCAGGATGATCGGAAAGTCGGCGTCCGTGTCTTCCGCCGGGGGACGGTACTCGACCGCATGGAAGCGCGCCCGTCCGTCGGGGTGGTGGAACCGCCCGCCCTCGAAGAGTCGTGGCGTCCCGGGGTGGGTCTCCTCGGGGCAGGGCCAGAAGACGCCCATCTCCTCGTCGATGCACTCCCAGGTGATGCCGCCGTAGTCGGCGGTGCCGCCGCGCGAGAGGGCGCGCAGCTCGGCGAAGATCTCGCGGGGGGCGCGGAAGGCGAACCGCTCGCCGTGCCCGAGACGCCGGGCGATCTCGCAGATGATCCACCAGTCTGGCCGCGCCTGGCCCGGGGGCTCGACGGCCTTCCGGATGCGGACGACACGCCCTTCGACGGTGGTCACCGTGCCCTCGTCCTCCTCGTGGAGTGACCCGGGAAGGATCAAGTCCGCATGTCGCGCGGTCTCCGACATGAAGAAGTCGAGGGCGACGTAGAAGTCGAGCCGCTCGAGCGCCTCGCGTGTGAACGTCGCGTCGGGGAGCGACACGAGCGGGTTGAAGCAGAGGGTCAGGAGCCCGCGGACCTCCCGGGCATGGGCGAGCTCGACGATCTCGGGTGCGGTGGCGCCTCTCCCGGGAAGCGACTCGACCGGCACACCCCAGAGCCCCGCCACATGGGCCCGGTGCGCGGGGTTCTCGATGTCGCGCGCCCCCGGGAGCTGATTGCAGCGCTGGCCGTGCTCGCGCGCCCCCTGCCCGTTCCCCTGCCCCGTGATCGAGGAGTACCCGCAGCCGGGCTTGCCGATCTTGCCGGTCGCGAGCACGAGGTTGATGCACGACAGCACGTTGTCGACGCCCTTGGTGTGATGCTCGATCCCGCGCGCGTGGAGCAGCATCGTACGCGGCGCCTGGACCCAGAGCTCTCCGGCCTCGATGATCCGCCGCGCCGGGATGCCTACCATCTGCTCGACGCGCTCGGGCGCGTACGCCTCGACCGCACGGGCCACGCTCTCGAAGCCGGTCGTGTGCCGGGCGATGAAGTCGTGATCGAGGCCGCCGAGCCGGATCACGACGTGCAGGATCGCGTTCATGAGGGCCACGTCGCGCCCCG
>CAZVSO010000187.1:0-2597 GCA_964629425.1 uncultured Gemmatimonadaceae bacterium | reverse complement strand
CCGGGCCGCACCGGGAGGTAGAGGTCGGCGGTGCGCGCGATCGGCGTCATGCGCGGATCGATGACCACGAGCCGCGCGCCCCGATCCCGGGCCTGCCAGATGTAGTCGGTGGTGATCGGGCTGCACTCCGACACGTTCGCGCCGAGCACCATCACGAGATCGGTGGAGATGATGTCGCTCCACGGGTTGGCCGCGCGATCGATCCCGAACGCCTTCAGGTTGCCCGCGCCGGCGGCGACCATGCAGAGGCGCCCGTTGTAGTCGATGTGGCGTGTACCGACCGCGACCCGCGCGAACTTCCCCATCAGATACGCCTTCTCGTTCGTGAGCGACGCGCCCGACAGCACGGCGAAGGCGTCCTTCCCGTGGAGCCTCTGGAGACGCTCGAAGCGTTCGGCCACTTGATCGAGAGCCTCGTCCCACGGAATGCGCGCGAACCCCTTTCCTGTGCGCACCAGCGGATACAGCAGACGATCCGGGTGATTGTTCTGCAGGTAGCGCTTCACGCCCTTCGGGCAGAGCTTGCCGCGGTTGAACGGGAACTCTTCCCACGGTTCCACGCCGACCACCCGCTCCTGCTTGACCAGCAGCGTGACGCCGCATTGCTGCCCGCAGAAGCAGCAGTGGGTCTGCACGCGCCGATCCGGTTCGGTGCGCGCCGCGAAGCCGCCGGGCGGCTCGTAGTTGAGATGCGGACCGAAGCGCTCGATCAGCTCCTCGGTCGGGCACGGGACGATCGCCATGCTACGCCGCCTTCCCGGTGCGCGCGCCGCCCGATGCGGGGTGCGCCCCGGCGATGCGCGGGTGAAACGCCGCCCCGAGGAGCGTCGCCTGCGCCGCGGCGAGGGCCAGGCGCCGGCACGCAGGACAGGTCGCCTGGTGCCCCTCGAAGCGATACCCGTGGCCGGCGAGCAGCTGCGCGACCGCGGCGAACTGGGCCGCGGGGGCGAACCCGTCCCCACAGCGATCGCAGCGCGCGGGGGGGACCCCCGGTGCGCGCAGCACGCGCACGCCCACCTGGAGCGGACGCACGAGGACGTGCCCCAGCTTCGAGAAGGGAAGGCTCACGAGCAGCCCGACGACCAGCGCCTCGTGGACGACCGCCGCGACGTCGAAGAGCGCCGGCATCTCGCGCGCCGCGGGGAGCGCCGCGCCGCTGAGCGCCACGGCGAGGAGCAGCAGGAGCGGCCCGATGTGAAACGCGCTCGTCTCCCCGGAGCCCCGGCGCGTCCGGATGCGGAGCGCCAGAAAGTAGAGCGCGCCGAGGGTCACCGCGACCCCCGCCAGGTCGAGCCCATGAAAGATGCCCCACGCGATCGCGCCGTCGACCGCGAACCGCCCGACCGCCAGGCCGGCGAGCCGGAGCACGTACGTGTCCTGCCCGATGGCCTCGAAGCGCAACCACCCCCACACGAGGGGGAGCGTGATCGCGAAGCTCGCGAGCGTCCCGAGCGAGAGCAGCAGGTGGGCGAGCCGCCGCAGCCGACCACGCTGCCCAATGAAGCGTTGGGCGACGAGATCGTCGGCCGCCACGTGCAGCACGCCGGCGAGCCGTCGCGGCTCGCGGAGCGCCGCCAGCGCCGCGCGCACGTACATGGCGGACGGGGGCCGGCGCCAGAAGGCACTCAGGCGGAACACCACCCCGAACGTGGCCACGATCGTCGCCCCGAGATAGCCGACGAGGGTCGGGTCGACGTGGGCGAACGCGCCCGAGCCGGCGAAGATGGCCGCCACGACACCCGCAGTCGCCAGGCTCGCGTCGCGGAGCGCCGCGCACGCGGTCAGGCCGCGCACGTCGCCCCCTCCTCCGCGGACCGGCACGGCAGACGCCCGGCGAGATCGGCGGCCGGGGGAAGCTTCGCCCACACCGCCTCGCCGCGAATCTCGACCGGGAAGGTCGCGATCCGATACTGCGGATCGGACAGCCCGTCGCCGGTCTCCAGCGAGAACGTCCGCTTGTGGAGCGGGCACGCCACCTTTGGCTCGTCGCCCTGGGTCCCCAGGAGGCCGCGACCGAGGACGTTGTCCTTCCGGTGCGGGCAGGTCGCCTGGGTCGCGTACCACTCGCCCCGGCTCGCGAAGTTGAACACTGCGAGCTGCGTGGCACCGTAGCGCACGGTCACCCCGCCGTCGCGGGGGACGTCCGCGATGCCGACGAGTCGGACCCACGCCCCTCCGTCCCGCGGGAGCGTGACGGGCGCCGGCGGGGCCGGATCGGGCCAGTCGGCAGGCCGCTTCTGCCCGCGCTCCCGCACGAACGGCAGCGAGGCATCCGGCGCCTCGCTGTTCACGAAGTGCCGGAACGTGCTCCGGCGCTCGGGATTCTCCACCACGGCCTTCCACTCGCACGCGTAGGAGCCCACGAGCGCGGCCATGTCGCGATCGAGCTGGGCGCAGATGCCGAGCGCGTCGTCGACGATCACCTGGCGGAGCCGGGCGATCCCCCCCTCCAGCCGCTCGAGCCAGGGCGCCGTCCGCTCGAGCGGGTTGGCCGTGTGGATGTAGTACATCAGGAACCGGTCGATCGTGCGCACGAGGGTCGTTTCGTCGAGGTCTTCGGCGAAGAGGTCGGCGTGGCGCGGCTTCACCCCGCCGTT
>CAZVSO010000186.1:0-4899 GCA_964629425.1 uncultured Gemmatimonadaceae bacterium | reverse complement strand
CTCGGATCTCGGGCGCCAGCGCGTGACGGCGGAAGGTGCGCGCGGCGAGAGCGCCAAAGCGGCCGCCCAGGCCGAGGCGCTGCGCCTGCGGGCCGAGATGATGCAGGTGGACGCGGCGCGGCTCGCCGCGGCGGCCGAGCGCGGGCGAGAGCGGGCCGGCCGGGCGATGCGCACGCTGCGGGCGGTCGGCGAGGAAGTGCGGGCGACCGCCGCGTCTGTGGCCGGTCTCTCGGGGTTGTCGGAGCGGATCGGCGCGTTCGCCCAGGCGATCGCTCGGATCGCGCGGCAGACGCACCTGCTCGCGCTGAACGCGGCGATCGAGGCGGCGCGTGCCGAGGAGCACGGGGAAGGCTTCGCCGTCGTCGCCCACGAGGTCCGCGCCCTCGCCGCCGAGGCGGGCCGCTCAGCCCGCGAGGTCGCCGAACTCGTGGGCGATCTGCGGGCGGGGATCGACGCGGCGGCGCGCGCCATGCAGTCGGGCGAAGGCAAGGTGCGCGACATCGGCGACGTCGCGGCCGAGGCCGACGGAGCGCTGCAGGAGCTGCACCAGGGCGTGCAGCTGATCGGCGACCTGGTGAACGGCGTCGCGGAGGTGTCGCGCAGCCAGGCCCAGCGGCTCGCCGACCTCGCGCGTTCGCTCGACCAGGTGGCCACCATCTCCGCGGCCTCCTTCGCATCGGCCGACGGAGCAGCCGACGTCACGCGCCGGCAGGTCGCCGCCATGACCGACCTGACGGGCACCACCCAGCAGCTCGCCCAACTCGCCGAGCGGCTGCGATCGGGGATCGCGCGTTTCTCGGTGCTGCGGCGCGACCAGGCGACGGCCGAGCACCGCGTCCAGCGGACGGCGGAACCCCGGGGCGACGCCGCGGGCACAACTAACCCTACCGGGAAGGGCCTGCGCGGTCCGGTCCTTGGTCCCAGCGCCCCGCGTTGAGCGGGCGGAACGCACGCAGGACCTCCCGGTAGGGTGCGAGCATCAGATCCAGGAACCGCTGCAGGGCGACCTCGAAGGGGAAGCGCCGGCGAAACTCGCCCGCGCTGACCCCGAGCACCACCTTGAGGTGGCGGCTGAAGCTCTGGGGCGACGAGTAGTCCATGCGGTACGAGACGTCGGCGACCGAGAGGCCGGGGTTCTGAAACAGGTAGGCGGCGTGCAGCAGCCGCATCGCGGCGAGGTAGTTCTTCGGTGACGGCAGGCCGACGCGATAGAACCGCGACATCAGGGTGCTCGGCGTGACCCGCACGTGACGCGCGAGCCCCCGCACCGTGGTCACGACGGGCGCCAGCCGAGCGACCGCCTCGAACAACAGCCGGGTGTCCTCCGGCACGCCGGCCAGCGCGGGCAGCAGACGGGCGAGGATGCGCTGGGCGGCCGGCGAAGCCGGCTGTCCCAGGAGGTCCCGCAGCCGGCGCCAGCCGCCCGGCGCGGTGCAATCGACGGCGGAGCGGACGCCCGAGGCGCCAAGGCGCAGCAGGGCCTCGGACGCATCGCGGTCGTGCCGTGACACCAGGGCCACGGCGGGGATCGCCGGGAATTCCCGCACGAACCGGGCAATGACCGGGAGCTCTTCGCCTCCGCAGCGGTGCACCGAAATGAGGAGGGCATCCACCGGGCCGGCGCGGGCCGCGCGCAGGGCATCCCGCAGGGTCCCGGCGTGCAACGTGGCGAAGCAGCCTTCCCCCGCCGCGTCGACGCGGGGGCGCTCCGGTGGGGCGACGACGGTGCAGACGGTCACCATGCTGGCGCCAGCCTAACACGGCGCCGTCAACACCTGGTCAAGCTCAGCACGCGCGGCCAGCGGACGGCCGCCCCGACGCGACTACCCGTTCAACAGGGCCTCAATGCCAGCCGGCTCACCGCGGACTGGGCGCCTGGGCCGCGGCGACCCACCGGCGCGCCCGGGCGTCCAGCATATCCAGGGGCAGCGCGCCCGCGCCCAGCACTTCGTCATGGAAGGCGCGCACGTCGAACCGCTCGCCCAGCGCCGACGTGGCGAACGCTCGCAGCTCCTTGATCTTGAGCTCGCCGATCTTGTACGCGAGCGCCTGGCCGGGCCAGACGATGTAGCGGTCCACCTCCACGACGATGTCGTGCTCCGTCTTCGCCGAGTTCGCTCTGAAGTAGTCGATCGCCTGCTGGCGGGTCCACCCGAAGGCGTGAAGCCCGGTATCCAACACGAGCCGGATCGCCCGCCACATCTCGTAGGTGAGCTGGCCGAACTTGGTGTACGGGTCCCGGTAAAAGCCCATCTCCTCGCCGAGGCTCTCGGCGTACAGCGCCCACCCCTCGACGAAGGCGGTGGGCCCCGTGTGCTTGCGGAACTCCGGCAGCCCCTCGAGCTCCTGCGCCAGAGCGATCTGTAGATGGTGGCCGGGCACCGCCTCGTGCAGCGACAGCGCCTCCATCTCCCACTTCGGCCGGGCCGGCAGGTTGTAGGTGTTGACGCGGTACAGGCCGGCGCGCCCGGCCGAGGGCGACCCCGGCTCGTAATACGCGGTGGTCTGCGAGCGTTCCGCGTAGGCGGGGATCGGCTCCACGCCGTAGGGCAGGCGCGGCAGCCGCCCGAACAGCGGCGCCAGCGCCGGGTCGGCACGCTTGGAGACGTCGCGGTACGCGCGCACCAGGCTTTGCGCGTCTCGGAAGTAGAACCCTGAGTCGCTCCGCAGGAACTGGACGAATTCCGGAAAGCCGCCGCGAACGCCGGCCGCCGCGATCACGCTGTCCATGCGTGCACGGATACGCCGCACCTCGGCGAGCCCCAGGTCGTGGATCTGGCGCGGCGTGAGGCTCGTGGTCGTCTGCTGCCGCGCGCGGAAGGCGTACCACGCGGCGCCGTTCGGGATCGCCGAGAAGGCGATCGACTCACGACAGCCCGGCAGGTAGCGCCGCGTCAGATGGTCGTGCAGCCGGCGGTACGCCGGCGCCACGCCCTCGCGGAAGGCCCGCACCGCCCGGTCCCGCAGGCGCGTCCGCTCGGCCGCGGGGACGCCCGGCGGAAACTCGCGGAAGGGCGCGAGCATCGGGCTCGCCAGCGGATCGTCCACCAGCAGCGCCTGGACCTGATCCGGGACGGCGCGCAGCGTGATACGGGGCGGTGTCAGCCCGCGGGCCAGCCCGCTGTCCAGGAGGATCACTGTCTGGTCGATCAACCGCGGTAGCCCCTCGAGCCGGGCCACGAGGTCCTCGTACTCCCGCACCGTACGAGCCGGCATGAGGGCGATGATCCGAGGCGGATCCTGCTGCACCCCGCCGAGCTGCGTGATCGGCATGAGCTCGCCCGGGAACCGCGACTCCTCGACCGCCTCCTCGAGGCCGCGGCGGAAGAGCTCGTAGTTCAGCTGGTCGGCGGGCGAGAGTGCGGCGCGGTCGATCGAGCGCACCACCACGAGCGGCGGCTCGAGCTCTCGTCGGTGCCGCGCGATCGCGTCGAGCGACTGGTCGCTCCAACGGTGGTTCTGTCCGGGATACCCGACGCTCGTCGCGAACTCGGGGTACTCCGTCATGATGTAGCGCCAGTGCAACGCGAACAGCTCGCGCAGGCGGGTGCTGTCGGGCACGCGGCCGCGGGCCTCAGCGAGGGCCGTGAAGCCACGGCCGAAATCCTCCGGCGCGGGCCGCTGCTGGGAGGGAACGGGAGTCGGCGCGACGGCGCCGAGCGAAAGGGCGAACAGAATGTGACGCATGCGCAGGTCTCCGGATGACGTAGTGTCAGACGAAGGGAGCGGGGAGTACGACTCCCTGCGCTGTCCTCCCTTCGCAGGGTATCTTTAACAGCCCATGCCCGACCTCGTCGGCCGTCTCCAGACCGCGGTCGCCGGCCGCTACGCGGTCGAGCGGGAGCTCGGCCAGGGCGGCATGGCCACGGTGTTCCTGGCGCGCGACCTGCGGCACAAGCGCCCCGTCGCGATCAAGGTGCTCGCCCCCGAGATCGCGCGCAACATCGGGCCCGAGCGCTTTTTGCGCGAGATCGAGATCGCCGCCGGGCTCACCCACCCGCATATCCTCCCCGTGTTCGACTCGGGCGAGTCGGACGGACTGCTGTACTACGTGATGCCCTACGTGTCCGGGGAGTCCCTGCGTCACCGGATGCAGCGTGACCACCGGCTCCCGGTGGACGAGGCGGTGCGCATCGCCCGCGAGGTAGCCGACGCCCTGGACTACGCGCACCGCCGCGGGTTCGTGCACCGTGACATCAAGCCGGAGAACGTCCTGCTCGAGGAGGGGCACGCGATCGTCGCGGACTTCGGCGTGGCGCGCGCGCTCGCCGCCGCAGGGGAGCAGCGGCTCACCGGCACCGGGCTGGCGATCGGGACGCCGCAGTACATGAGCCCCGAGCAGTCCACGGGCGATTCGGTCCTGGACGGGCGCTCGGATCTCTACGCGCTCGGGTGCGTGACGTTCGAGATGCTCGCCGGCCGGGCGGTGTTCGAGGGCCCCTCGCCCATCAGCCTGGTACAAAAGCATCTCACCGAGACGCCGCAGCCGCTCGGCACCATGCGCCCCGACGTCCCGGCCGGAGTGGCGACGGTCGTGGCGCGCGCCCTGGCCAAGGAACCCGGTGAGCGGTTCGCGACCGCGGCGGAGTTCGGCGCGGCGCTCGCCCAAGGAGCCACCACGCCCGCCGCCGGCCTGCGCCTCCTCCCCCGGCTCCGCCGGCGACCGCTGGCCCTCGCGGCGGTCGCCGTTGCAGCCGTCGTCACGGTGCTGCTCCTGGCACGCCCGGGGGCGGGGCCCAGGCTCGACCCCAACGTCGTGGCGGTCGCGCCATTCGACGTCCTGGTCCCCGGGCTCGAGGTGTGGCGCGAGGGCCTGGTGGACGTCGTGTCGCGCGACCTCGACGGCGCGGGACCGCTGCGCGCCGTCGCGCCCACGGTCGTCGTGCGCCGCTGGCGCGG
>CAZVSO010000185.1:0-4909 GCA_964629425.1 uncultured Gemmatimonadaceae bacterium | reverse complement strand
CGCCTGCCCGCACCGGCGTTCGCAATCCTCCTGGTGACGCTGGTGGGCGCCGACCTCTGGCTCAACGCCAGGCATTTCTGGACGTACAGCAACGCCCACCGCGAGCTGTTCCGGCCGGACCCCCTCACCGAGCGCATCAAGGCCACCCTGGTGCCGTACCGCACGCTCGACCTCGGGGTGTACCCGGTGAAAGGGTCCGCGCTGATGGCCCTCGATATCCCCCAGGTGCTGGGATACCACGGGAACGAGCTGCACGCCTACGACCAGCTGCTCGGCGGCAAGAACGAGTGGCGTAACTTGCCGTACGTGCGCCTCTGGGACCTGCTGGCCGTGCGGTACGTGATCGCGCCGGGCGACGGCCCCGGGCGGATCGACAGCGTGCCCGGCTACCGTCGCATCCTCGCCGGCGCGGCCACCTCCGCGGGCAGCGCCGCCGATCTGTTCGAGCGGATCGTCCCGGCCCCGTATGCTCGCGTCGTCCCCGCCGCGCTGAAGGTCGACGCCAACACGGTAATCCCGACCCTCATGGACCCGCGACTCCCCGACTTTGACCGCCTCGTCCTCGTCACGCCGGACCAGCCGGTCGACCCTCCGCCGTTCGGCGAGATACCCGCTCCCAGCCCATCTCGAGCCAGCGTGATCGCCTGGCAGCCAGGGAAGATGACGATCACGCTCGATCCCGCGCCGGGGGCGGGAAGCTACCTGCTCGTCGCGGAGAACTGGTACCCGGACTGGCGGGCGCTGGTGGACGGCGCCCCGGCACCTGTGCTCCGCGGTAACCAGTCGCTCATCACCGTAGCGCTCCCCAGCGGAGCCAGGCAGGTCGAGCTGACGTTCCGGTCACGGGACTTCGAGCTGGGGCGCCTCATCTCTCTCATGTCGCTGGTGGCGCTGATCGGCATCGGCGTTGCCCCGGCCGTTGCTCGCCGGAGGCGCCGTGGCTGAGCGGGCGCTCGTGATCGTACCCACCTACAACGAGGCGACCAATCTGCCGGGCCTCGTGCCGCAGATCCTCGCTCAGGACCCCCGCCTCGAGATCCTCGTCGTGGACGACAACTCGCCGGACGGGACCGGCCGGATCGCCGACGGGCTCGCGGCGGGGCAGGGGTCCCGGGTGCACGTGCTGCATCGCCCGGGCAAGGCCGGCCTCGGCACCGCGTACCTGGCGGGGTTCCGCTGGGCCCTCGAGCGGGGCTACGACTATGTGCTCGAGATGGACGCCGATTTCTCGCACGACCCGGCGCACCTAAAGCAGTTTCTCACGGCGATCGCGGACGCCGACCTGGTCCTCGGCTCGCGCTACCTGCACGGCAAGGTCACCGTCGTGAACTGGCCCATCGCCCGGTTGCTGTTATCATACTTCGCGAACGTGTACGCCCGGCTCGTGACGGGGCTGCGGATCTGGGACCTGACGGGGGGGTTCAAGTGTTTTCGCCGCCGGGCCCTGGAGACCATCGACCTCGACAGCGTGCACTCCAACGGCTACGCCTTTCAGATCGAGATGACGTTTCGCGCATGGCGAAAAAAGCTCAAGCTGGCCGAGATCCCGATCGTGTTCGTGGACCGCACCGAAGGCCACAGCAAGATGAGCCGGGCCATCGTGCGGGAAGCGATCTGGACGGTCCCGCGCCTGCGACTGATGGCCTGGTTCGGCCGCATCTGATCGGCCTGCCGGTCTACAAAATGACGGGGTCGGGGAACGACTTCGTCATGGTGGACGCCCGCCTGTCGGGCCCCGACGAGTGGTCGGCCGCCGACATGCGGGCTGCCTGCGCCCGTGCCACGGGGGTGGGGGCCGATGGGCTGGTCTTCGTCTCCCCCGGGAGCACCCCGGGCTCGGCCCGGATGACCTACTTCAACAGCGACGGGTCGCGTGCCGCCATGTGCGGCAACGCCGCCCTATGCGCCACTCGCCTCGCTGCCCGGCTCGGGCTCGCACCCGCCGCCGGGATGCGGCTCGAGACCGACGCCGGCGTGCTCGAGAGCCGTTGCCTCGCCGATGACCAGCCCGCTGAGCTGCGGTTGGCGCCCGCCGAACCGCCACGCGCCGTCCCAGGGCTCGCCACGGTGCACGGGGAGCGCCGCGCGGTGTTGGGCGTCGTAGGTGTCCCACACCTCGTGGTGCTGGTGGACGACGTGGACACCGTGGACCTGGCGCGCCGGGGTCGCGCCCTGCGGAGCGATCGGGCGCTCGGGCCTCCGGGGGCCAACGTGAATTTCATCTCTCCGGGTCCCCGGCCTTCGCAGTGGCGGATGCGGACCTACGAGCGTGGCGTGGAAGCCGAGACGCTGGCCTGCGGGACCGGGGCGGTCACGGCCGCTCTAGCCGTTGAGGGGTGGGGCCTGGGGCGACTCCCGATCACGATCATCACGCGGGGCGGGCAGCGGCTCGAGGTGAGCGGCGGGCGCACCGACGGGGGCTCCTACGACGAGATCTGGCTCATCGGCGAGGCACGGCTGGTATTCCGTGGGGTGCTGACCTAGGGTCCGCAGGCGTAAGTGATGTCCCGCACACCCGTAGTGGAAAGCTGCTTTCCCGACGTGGGACAACGAGTTAGGCCAATAGGGGTGGGCGCAGTGGGGCGGAGCGTTTTCAACACCATGTGCATCTCGCACTTAACATAATATCTATTATACGCAGTAGCGCTGCCCAGCGTCAGCGTGGTCCGGGGGTCCCGCGGGTCAGCTCCCCGATCCTCACTTGCGCCTCGACGGTCGGACCGGCCTTCGCAAAATCCCGCACGATCCGCTCGTAGTGGGCCAACGCCCGCGCCGTGTCCGGAACCGCCACCCACACCCGCGCGGCCTCACTCAGGTACTGCGCCTCGAACACCGGTAGCCGCGCAGCCCCGGCCGCCTGCTCGTACGCCTCGCCCGCCTCCCGCGACCGGCCGGCATTCTCGTAGGCGGCGCCGAGCAGCCCGTACGCCTGCGCCCGATAGGCGGAGTTCGCGTCCGACGCCAACGCCCGCAGTAGATCCACCGCCTGCGGCGTCTGACCCTGTTGCAACCGCACCTGGGCGAGCAGCAGCGTCGCCTCCTGGGCGGCGTTCGTGCCCGAGTAGTTCTCGACCACCCGGTTCAGCTCGCTCGCCGCCAGGGTCAGGTTCCCCGATTCGAAGGCCATGCGGGCCTGCTGCAGCTGCTCGCCGGCCCGGCCGGCCACCTGGCGCCCCGACCACATGTTCCAGGCGAGGAGCAGCAGGGCGATCGCCACCGCGCCCCCGACGTACGTGACCGCCTGGCGGTGCGGGCGGAGCCTCGCCGCAACGCGCTCCAGGAAATGCTCGCCCGCGACGGCCGCCCGCCGCGTTTCTACCGATGTCGCCATTGCCGTGGATCGTCCTCATGAGTCGCGCCCGGGCCCGAAACCCCAGTGCCCCTGGGGTGACTCGAACACCCGGCCAACGGTTTAGGAAACCGCTGCTCTATCCACCTGAGCTACGGGGGCGATGTCGCTTCTGAAAAACCTTTGTGCGGCCATACTTTGCGCCGCAAAGTCTGAGCTACGTTTTTCCCTTCCAAAACTAATTCATTCACCGCTGTGTTCCGACCGCCGTACTGGCGGCGACCGGGATCTCACCCTCGTACGGCAAAGGGAAAATCGAGATCTTCCACCGGGTCGAGCTCGTCCAGCGCCGCGACATCCGCCCCGTCCGGACCCTGCGACAGGATCCGCCTCAGCTCGTCGAGCCTTGCCTGTTCTCCCGAAGCCGCGACTTCGACGCTGCCGTCCGAACGGTTGGCGACCCATCCGGCGAGCTGCAGCCGTCGCCCGTGAACCCGGACGAACCACCGGAACCCCACTCCCTGCACGCACCCCCGCACCCGGAGACGCATCGCCGGCACGAACCTACCCTCTGTTGCGCAGTAGGGCCGCAAACGCTGCGGCGATCGCCGCCTCGGGTGGCGTACCTCTGAACTGCTCGAGCGAAAGCTCGCCGGACCTGATGCGGCGCGCGACCTCGTCCAGCGCTTCGGCCACCTCGTCTTCCGCCAACAACGTCGATCGATCGGCAATCGCGCGCAGTCCGCGGACGGCAGTGTCCCAGTTCGTCGACGTCCAGGCTGCGTGAGCCTCGGCCGCCTCCGGAGGTGGCGCACCGAGAGAAGCGAGTCCCCCCCAATCGTACGACTGCCAGTCGGCCGGGGCCCAACCCTCGGAATCGGTTTCCAGCTGATAGGACTGCGATGCGCTCTCTCGCGGGTGGCTCGGTACCGGCAGTAGCGCGCTTGTTTCCGCGGGACGCACATCGCTCAGCAGGAAATCCTCGATCGGCGGCATATCATCCACGAACTGTTCGATCGGCGGTATCGGCTCCGATGCTGGCCACACCACCGGCGCGGTTACCGAGCGTTCCGCTTCCGGCGCGCTCCACGGCCGCGTCTCGGCGACCTTGCCGCTCATCTGCGGCTTCGCGCGCCTCCCCGAATCCGGCTGCGCGAACGGCGGATGCAATGAGTGGCGTCGCTCGTCTCCTCCCGTCCCATTCGGCATTTGCTAGCTCTCCCAGCTGTGCTTCCCAACGAGTGGCACGAACCGCACCGGCGCGATGTCCGTTCTCTCCAAACTATTGCCCTTCCGTGTGAAGAGATGGAGTATCTGCTCGTCCCGTCCGCCGAGAGGAATGAGCAGCCGTCCGCCGTCGGCCAGCTGCTCGATGTACGCCGGCGGTATCTCGGGCGCCGCGGCGCCGACGAGAATTGCGTCGTACGGCGCGAACTCGGGCCATCCAAGCGTGCCGTCACCCAGCATGAACGAAACGTTGCTGGCCCCGACCTGCTGTAGCACTTCCCTCGCCCGGTCCAGCAGTGGCGCGAGGCGCTCGATGGTGAAGACCTGCGAGGCGAGCTTGGCGAGCAACGCTGTCTGATATCCCGATCCGGTGCCGATCTCGAGAACACGCTC
>CAZVSO010000184.1:0-4929 GCA_964629425.1 uncultured Gemmatimonadaceae bacterium | reverse complement strand
TGAGGGCGCCGCCCTCGTCGAACCAGTGCACGATGTCGTCCACGTTCGCGCCGCCGGCGCGCGCCGCGAACGTCTTGGCCGCCGCCCGCCGGATGAGGTCCTTGGCGATCACCTCCGCGCCCTGCAGCTCCCCCTCGTACTCGAGCTCGAGCTTGCCCGTGATCGCCGACAGGGCCGCGTACACATCCGAGACTCGCGGCACCACGGCTTTCTCTTTGGTCAGGACCGCGCGCCGCTCGGCGTTGGACACCGTGTTCTCGAGCACCGTGATCGGCAGGCGCTGGGACACGCCGCTCCGACGGTCCACCCGCTTGTCCTCCCGGGCCTCGAACGCGACACGCTCCACCAGCTCGGCGATGAACTCGGGGCACCGCACCGGACGGCCGTCGCGCTCGAGCCAGGCTTCCTGGCGCGTGATCGCCGCACCCAGCTCGACCGTGTGGGGATAGTGCGTCGCGATCTCCGATCCGATCCGGTCCTTCAGCGGCGTGATGATCTTGCCGCGCGCCGTGTAGTCCTCCGGGTTCGCGGTGAACACGAGCAGGACGTCGAGCGGCAGCCGAACCGGATAGCCTTTGAGCTGGACGTCCCCCTCCTGCATGATGTTGAACAGCCCTACCTGGATCTTGCCCGCGAGATCCGGCAGCTCGTTGATGGCGAAGATCCCGCGGTTGGCCCGGGGCAGGAGGCCGAAGTGCATCGTGAGCTCATCGGAAAGGAGATGCCCGCCGCGGGCCGCCTTGATCGGGTCCACGTCGCCGATAATGTCCGCAATCGTCACGTCGGGCGTGGCCAGCTTCTCGACGAAACGCCCGTCGCGCGGCAGCCACGCGATGGGCGTCCCGTCGCCCCGCTCGGTCACCAGTTCGCGCCCGTACTTGGAGATCGGCCGGAAGGGGTGGTCGTTCACCTCGCTGCCCGCGACGATCGGCACCTCCTCGTCCAGCAGGGTGAGCAGCAGGCGTAGGACGCGGCTCTTCGCCTGGCCGCGGAGCCCCAGGAGGATGAAGTTGTGGCGCGACAGGATGGCGTTGACGAGCTGCGGGATCACCGTGTCCTCGTAACCCACGATCCCGGGGAAGAGCGGGGCGCCGTTCTCGAGCAGGCAGATCAGGTTCTCGCGCAGCTCATCCCTGACCGTGCGGCGGATGCGCGGCGCGCTGCCCCATTCGGTCTGCCGGAGGTCGCCGAGTGTCTCGGGTTTCCGCATGGATTCGACGTTAACCGGTGTGCGCACGAGGTGTAAAGAGGCGGTCGCGTCAGCCCGCACTCTCGCGCGGCGTCCAGAGCCGCACGGCGGCCACACCCCAGCCCTTGACCTCCACCGTCACCCGACGGTCGGGACCGACGGGCAGCGGGTCCTCGTTCATCTCCACGAGCGATGCCCGACGCGCGAGCTGGAAGCCGTACGCGCCGGGCCACACCGCCACGGAGCGCGCCGTGCCGGCCACGTCGAGCAGCTTCACCACCGCGCCCTCCCCGTCGTCCGCGGGCTTGGCGCTCACCACCAGGGTGCCGCGGTCGCCGAGGATCAGGGCCCGGTCGCGCGCGAGGAGCGGGCCCAGCCCGGGGTTGTCGTATCGGGCGCTCACGTACAGGGGATCGCAGGCCGCCCAGCCGCGCCGCACGGGCTCGGCGGCATCTCCCGGCGCCAGCACCGACAACCGGTAGCGCAGCCGGTGGTCGCCGCCCTGCCGCGCCGCGAAGTTGGTGTGCCAGTAGTTGTGCATCGCGTAGGCGAACAGCGTCCCGTCGGGCTCGATCCGGCGGCGCCACTGTCCGCGGAACACGTCGTTGAGGGTGAGGAGCGGCGTGTCGGGGCCGCTCCACAGCAGGCCGTCGGCGCCCTCGGTGAGCCACACCCAGTGCGCGTGGCAGAACCAGTCGCGGCAGCTCCCGGGCTGCTGGTCCCGCTCCACCGCCATACGGCCCAGCGGCACCTCGATCTCGACCGTCGGCCGGGTGAAGGCGAACGGGAACGCGACGTACACGGCCTCCTTGTCGAGCGTGGCGGTCTTGGTGAGGCGGTTCTCGAGGTCCACCCATGGCAGCTCGTCGTACAGCGTGACCGTCGAGGTCGCCCGCGTGACCCCCGGCAGCCGCCGCTCGGCGACCAGGCGAACCCCGATGCCCGGGAGCCGCTCGCGGCGGACGCTCGCGAGCTCCGCCTGTCGCACGCTCAGTTGTGCCGGGGTTGCCAGTTCGGCCCGGTCGGGCGACGTCCACAGCGCGGACCGCGCTCCGCCGGCGACGTGGACGAGCTGGTTCAGCCCCGACCATGCGGACGGCTTCACGCGCTCGACGCCGTCGGGGCCGGTCAGTGAGGCGATGGCGCCCGTGGCGGGATCGAGCCGCACGCGGAAGCCTCCCGCTTGCGCCTCCAGTGCTTCCCCCTCGTCCACGACCGGGCGCGCCGCGCGCTCGCGCTCGCCGAGCGCGACGTACCCCAGGCCCGGCACGTCGCGCACGACGGCCAGCGCCGAACCGTCGGCCAGGTCCACGGTCGGCAGCTCGCGCCCGGCGAAGAGCAGGCCGCGGCCGGCTCCGCCGGACACCGAGACGACGTCGGTCCGCTCCCAAGTGGAGGCGTTGAACACGATGCGCCCCGGCCCGGGCTCCGTGGCGCGCCCGAGGCGCAGCAACGCCTGGGCGACCTGCTCGCGCGCCGCCGCCGCGGCGCCATGGACGAACCTCCGCTTGTACTCCCACTGGGCGACGGTCTGCCGCGAGTCGGGCGCCGCGACGCTGCCCTCCGCGCCCCAGGTCTGCTCGCCGAACAGCAGCAGCTCGCGCCACATCAGGCGGCGCTCCGCGGCGCGCCGCTCACGTCGCTCCGCCCCTGGCGCGTCCGGCGGCTCGAGGCGGTCATCCCACAGCGCGAGCAGGTCGGCCGTGCGCGCGGTGAGCTGGGCCTCGCGGAACAGGGCGAGCTCGCCGGCGGTCGACGCCGCCCCGTCTTCCCAGTACAGCCCCGTATCGCCGCGCCGCACCGGGATCTTCGCGCCGTGACGGCGCTCCAGCTCGCGGAAGAAGTCCTCGGCGCGCCCCGGCACGACGCGGGGGAAGGCGAAGCGGCGGCGGAACTCCTCGAGATTGGCGACCAGCTCCTCGCGCACCGGCGCGTTATGCCGTGCGTCGAGCCCGTACAGCAGGACTACGTCGTAGGGCCATGCCGCCGGCAGGAACCCGGGGTGTCCCAGGAGCCAATCCGACAGCCGGCGCCCCATCTCGTCCGGCCCATCGGCCAGGCCCAGCCGTGCCGCCTCGCCGTACTGCTGCGCCCGCCAGTGCAGCACCCGGCTGCCGTCCGGTCCTTCCCAGTAGTAGAGCTGGGGGTAGGATGGCCACTCGCCGGCGAGCCCGTGCCGCTCCGCGTCACCCGCGGACAGGAGCGGGAGCGCGCGCTCGGGACTCGGCGCGCTCGCCAGGTAGCGCACGCCGCTCGCGGCCAGCACCATGGGGAAGGTGAGTGTCTGGCCCGGCACACCGCTGATCTGCGCCGACACGAAGCCGAGCCCGTGCTCGCGCGCCAGCAGGCCGGCGGGCCACGCCACGCGGGCGAGCGTCTCGTGGTCGAGCAGTCCCGTGAGCACGTTGGCGAACAGCGCCTGGAACCCGATCTTGCCGTCGCGAATCGCTGCGAGCAGCGCTGCCCCGTCGGCCGCGCCGCGGTCCTCCACGTACGAGATGACCTGCAAGGCGCATTCGGCGGTCCAGCGGAACTCGGGGTGCGTGGCGAGTCGCGCGAGCGCGGCGTCGAGGTTCTGGCGGTGCGTCTCGAGCGTCCGCTCCTGGAGGTCGGTGTAGCCGACGTCGGTGCGAATGGACGACAGGCAGTACACCGTCCAGCGCCGGGGCGGGGTGAGCCGAATCCGCTGGCGCGCCACCCGCTCCCGTCCCACCTCGATGTCGATCTGGAAGTCCGCCGGCTCGGCGAGCGGCACCCACACCTCGCCGGCGAGCGTCAGTGCGGCGGCTGGAGGCAGCAGGCCGGCGGTTCCGACGAGCGCACCGCGCCGGTCGGTGACACGGGCGCGCGCGGCCGGGGCATCGAGCCCCGCCACCGTGATGCGGACGAGGTTGCGACGCCCGTCCGGTTGCTGGTACAACGCGGTCGGGCGCACCTCGATGCTCGGCGGCGGGGGTACGGGGGCGCGGCGACCGGGTCGGCGCACGGCTTCCGCGGCCGCCAGTAGCCAGGTGAGAAACGCTCGCCGATCGGGGCGGGGGTCCATGGGAGAAAGGTGTGGCGGAACGGGGGGCCGGGGCAACGCGGACGCCGGCCGCTCTTGACGTCGGGGTGGTGTGGCATACGTTTCGCCCCGCCGTGAGGGCAATCCCTTACACCACTCCATCCAGGAGCAACGATGAAGCGTCTGGCATTGGCCCTGGCGATCGTCGCCATGGCCGCGGCCTGCAAGAAGGCCGAGCAGCAGAGTGAGATGGCCGCCGACACCGTCCAGATGATGGACACGACGAAGGCGATGATGGACACGAGTCACCAGATGGCGGGGGACACCGCCAAGCGGATGTAGCACCGATGCCCGGGCCTAGCGCCCGGGCGTTTCGTTGGCGGCGAACCAGCGCGCCGTGCGGGTCACGGCCTCGGGAGTCGAGACGTGGGGCTCCCATCCCAGCTCTCGGCGCGCGCGGTCGCTGACGTAGGGATTGTCGGTCGTGATGAACGCCACGGCGGCGCGGCCGAGACCGGCATACCGCCGGGGGTGGACCAGCCCCTGCCACGCCGTGGCGAGGGCGACGCCAGCGCGGGCGGCGGTGAGCGGTAGGCGGATCACGCGCGGGCGCCGGCCGACCGCCTGGGCGAAGGCCGCAGCGAACTGGCGTTGGGAGAGCCAGGGGGGCGCGTCGTCGGTCGTGTTGTAGGCGCGGAAGCCGCCGAGCCGCGCCCCGAGCGCCGCGACGATCGCG
>CAZVSO010000183.1:2428-4938 GCA_964629425.1 uncultured Gemmatimonadaceae bacterium | reverse complement strand
CCAGCACCTCGCGTGCGGCGACCCCGGCGGCGGGCGCCGCGGTGTCGGTCGCGGTCACGACGCCGATGACGCGGCTGCCGCGCAGCGGCACCACCGCGCGCGCGCCCGCGACCACCCGCCCCGCCAGCGCGGGGGGAACCTGATAGGTGTAGGGGCGGGGGACCGGGAGCGGCAGGACGACTTCGGCGTAGCGGGCCGTGGGGCCGTGATTAATCAAGGCTCCACGGCCCGCCGCACGCCGAGACCGGGGGCGGTCGGGAGCCGGATCGGCCCGCCGTCCACCGCGGCACCGACGAAGGGGTCGTTCACAGTCAGCGCCGCGCCGTCCAGGTCCGCCACATCCACCAGCGGGGTGAAGTGTGCCGCCGCGGTGATACCGAGCGAGCTCTCGATCATGCACCCCACCATGACGAGCAGGCCGTGCGCGCGCGCGACCGCGATCATGCGCAACGCCTCGCGCAGCGAGCCGCACTTGGCGAGCTTGATGTTGATGCCGTCGGCCGCGCCGGCGACGCGGGGGATGTCCGCCGCCACCAGACAGCTCTCGTCCACGACGACCGGCAGCGTCGCGGCGCGCCGCACGGCACCGATCCCCTCCAGGTCGTCGGGCGCGAGCGGCTGCTCCAGCAGCTCCACCCCGAACTCCTTCAGCACCGGCAGCATGCCCAGTGCCCGGTCGCGGCTCCATCCCCCGTTCGCGTCCACGCGGATCGGCTTGTCGGTCGCGTCGCGGATCGTGCGCAGGATCTCCTCGTCGTGGTCGGTGCCGAGCTTGATCTTGAGGATCGGGTAGGACGCGGCCTCCGCCACCTTGGCGCGCATCCGCTCGGGCGTGTCCAGGCCGATCGTGAAGGACGAGACGGGGGTGCGGCCGGGGTCGAGCCCCCAGAGGCGGTAGAGCGGCTGGCCGACGCGCTTCCCCACCAGGTCGTGCAGGGCCGACGACAGGGCCGCGCGGGCGGCGCCGTTGCGCGGCAGCATCTGGGCAAAGCGGGCTTCCGCCGCCTCGAGATCGAAGGCGTCGGCGGGCAGGTGGGGCGCGAGCCGTTGCAGTCCCGCGAGCACCGTATCCACGGTCTCGCCGTAGAACGCCGAGGGGTCGGCCTCGCCCCAGCCCTCGACGCCGTCGTCGTCGCGCAGCCGCACCCATACCACCCGGTACTCGCTCTGGCCGCCGCGGGCGATGATGAACGGGTGACGGGTGGTGAGAGTGAGGACCTCGGTGGCGAGCGTCAGAGCCATCGACTGCGATGCAGCCACCACAGGATGATCGCGGACATTGCCGCCATCGCCGCCAGGGCGCCGTAGAAGCCCAACGGGTGCTGGCTGCCCGGTATGACTTCGAAGTTCATCCCGAAGAACCCGCTCACGACGATCAGGGGGAGGGCGAGGATGGATACGACCGACAGCTGCTTCATGACCCGGTTCAGCCGGTTGGAAGCCTGGGACAGGTAGGTTTCCAGCACGCCGCTCATGAGATCGCGGGTCGTGTCCACCTGCTCCATGATCCGGATGGAATGGTCGTACACGTCCCGGTAGTAGAGCTGCGTCTCCGGCCGGATGTAACCGCAGGGCGGTTGGTCAGGATGTTGAGCACTTCGCGCAGCGGGCCGATGTGGCGCCGGAACGCGAATGCTCCGCGCTTCGCCTTGAAGATCTCGTGGATCAACCGCTCGTCGAACCGCTCGAACAGGCGCTCCTCGAGCTGGTCGACCAGGGTGTTCATCTGCTCGACCAGGGGGAAGAACGCATCCACCGACTGGTCGATGATCGCGTGCATCGTGCTCTCGATCCCCCGTGCCAGGAGATCGGGGTTGCGCTGCAGGCGGTCGCGCACCGCGTCGCAGCTGGACGACGGGATGCCGTGCACGGTGACCAGGAAGTTCTTACCGAGGAAGAAGTTGAGGTTGAAGGTCGAGAAATCGAATGGATCGGGCGTCCCCTCGTCGAACCGGAGCCCCGCCATCACGACGAAGAGGTACCGGTCGTACTCCTCCAGCTTGACGCGCGTGCCCGGCGACAGCGTGTCTTCGACCGACAGCGGGTGGAACTCGAACACCTTCTCCAGCAGCGCGTGCTGGTGCATGTTCGTGCTGTCGATGTCCACCCACAGCTCGCCCTCCCCCGACTGCACGATCTCGCGCAGCCGGGCCGGCGGCAGGCTGTGCTCGAGCGCGCCGTCGGGACGCCGGTACAGGCTCTGGGGCCAGTGCTTGGAGGCTTGCGGCTGCGCGGCGGTGGCGGTCACGCCTGTAGTATAGGACGCCCTCGGGGTCAGGCAAGCGCGCGCACGTGCGCCCGCGCGCCCGCGGCGAGCCGGTCGAGCCGGTAGCCACCCTCGAGGACGCTGACCAGGGGCGCGGGGTGCGCGAGCTCACGCAGCGCGACCGTCCACCCGGCCAGATCCTCGGGCTCGAGCGTGAACCCGCCCAGGGGGTCGCCGGCCAGGCAGTCGAACCCCGCCGAGACGAGGACGAGATCGGGCCGCCAGCCGGCGACGGCGAGGAGCT
>CAZVSO010000183.1:0-2418 GCA_964629425.1 uncultured Gemmatimonadaceae bacterium | reverse complement strand
CGGCGGCGCGCACCGCCGCGAGCAGATCCGTCATGTACGCCGCGCGCGGCAGGCCCGGCGGGCGCGGCACGTTGAAGACGTTGCCCACGCCGCGCTCCTCGACCGCGCCGGTGCCCGGATACCAGGGATACTGGTGCAGCGACACGTAGCGGATGGTGGGGTCCCGCTCCACGATGGCCTGGGTGCCGTTGCCGTGATGCACGTCCCAGTCCACGATGAGCACCCGGGCGGCCCCGAGCTGCTGGGCGTGCCGGGCGGCGATGACGACGTTATTGAGGAAGCAGAAGCCCATGGCGCGCTCCGCGAGGGCGTGGTGCCCGGGGGGGCGCGTGACGCCGAACGCGGGCGACCCGGCCAGTCCCTGCTCCACGGCGACCAGCGCCGTCCCCGCCGCCGCCAGCGCGGCCTCCCAGCTGCGCGGGCCCATGACGGTGTCGGGATCGAGCGGCCCGCCCCCGCGGCCGGCCAGCGCCGCGAGGGACTCCAGGTAGGCAGCGGCGTGCACCCGCTCGAGCTCCGGGCGGTCCGCCGCGCGCGCCTCTACCCAGCGGACGCCGTCGAGCCCAGGGGCCCGCAGCGCCTCGAGCACCGCCTCGAGACGCTCGGGGCGCTCGGGGTGGCCCGCGCCGGGCTGGTGGAGGCGGCAGGCGGGATGCCAGACGATGGTGGTCACCGAAAGTCGTCAGTCATCAGTCGTCAGTCATCAGCCAACTGAGGACTGACGACTGACGACTTCAGTTTCAGTTGTCGAGATGCCGCTTCTGCAGCAAATCCCGGATCGACTCGACTTCGACCCGCATGTCGCGCCGCGCCCGCTCGAGCTCGTCGAGGCGGCGGCGGTACCACGGCCACCCGACGACCACCACGGCCGCCGCAGCGACGGCGAACACGCCGCCCAGCACGAGCAGCAGCGTACGGTCGAGGGCGAGCCCCGCGTAGATCAGGAGCACGGCGTCGAGCAACAGGAACCCGACCGCCAGCGTGGTGAGCGTGCGGCTGGGGCGGAACAGGCGCTTCACCGGACCGGCCGGCGGCGGGCGGGCAGCACGATGAACGGGCTGTTGGCCTCCGCCCCCAGCGCCCCGACGCCGACCGACTCGTCCAATACCTCGGCGCCGCGGAACTTGACCACGTAGTCTTCCAGCCGGATCCCCCCCCCCGGCCGGCGCAGCGCGCGCTCGAGCGCCTGGCGCTTGAGCTCCGCCACGCGCGTCCCGGGCTCTACCGCGAGCACGACGTGGTCCCACACGTCGGTCACCATGACGCGGATCGGGAAGGTCGAGATCTGGGCGTCGACCGTCACGCGACCTCCACGCCCGACTCGAGCGGCAGGGTCGACAGGAAGCGATCGACGACCTGGTCGAAGAACAGCGTGGACGCGCGCACCCGCGTTCTCCCCCCCGCGTCCGACACGCTGAACACGACCTCCGCCCCGCCCTGGCCGCGCAGCACCAGGAAGCTCGGACCCTCCTGTTCGACGAACGCGGCGGCGTGCGGGACCCGCTCGGCGAAGAACGCCTTGGCGCGCGCGAGGACCTCGGGACCCGCGAGGACGACGGTGGCAGTGTGCGTCACGGCTGGCGCAGGATGGCGAGCCCCGTCGGCTGGAGCGGCACCGGCGCGCTCGCCACGCGGGTCCGCGTCGTCAGGTCGATCACGTCGACGGCGCCCGGATCGGCCCCGACGCTCTCGACCGATATGAACGCCCAGCGCCCGTCCGGCGCGTAGGCGACGCCGTGCGGTAACCGCTTGGACGTCGGCATGCGCGCGACCTCGGCGAGCGTGGCCGCGTCGATCAGCGACACGCTCTGGGCCTTCTTGTTGGTCACGATGACCCAGCGGCCGTCGGGCGACGGCTCGACGTTGTAGGCGCCCGCGCCCGTCGGGATCTCCTTCACGAGATCGAGCGAGACGGCGTCGAGTACCTGGAGCGTGTTGCCGTGGTTGCAGGCGACGTACAGCCGGCGATCGTCGGGGGAAATCGACACGAAGGTCGGCGCGCAATCGTGCGCGGCCGCGGGCGCGGCCGCCCCGTCGTGCACCGCGCCGGTCGGGGTGGGGCCGTGCGCCGCTCCCGCCCCGGTCTTATGGCGCCGCGTGACCCGGAAGGCCTGGCGATCGATCTCCACGATCTCGTCGGAGTTCATGCAGGAGACGTACACCCGGGTGCCCGCGTGATTCACCTTGACCCCGTGCGGCATGTCGCACACGGGGAGGTTGGCCAGAGTCGTCATCGTCGGGGTGTGGACGATGGTGACCACGTTGGTGCGCGGGTGGTCGCCGTGGAAGTCCGAGTTCGCGACGAACGCCAGCTCGCCGTCGGGGACAACGGCGCGGCCCACGTCATTGCCTTCGATACGTTCGGACGCCGCGCCTATATCGCCAACTTCTTCGCCCGCGAAATCGTGGTGGTGGATA
>CAZVSO010000182.1:0-5001 GCA_964629425.1 uncultured Gemmatimonadaceae bacterium | reverse complement strand
ACTCGGCGCGGTTCGCGGACCTCTACGGGGAAAAGGGAAAGGGGAAAGGGGAAGGGGACGTCGACTCGCTGAACAATGCGCTGCTTCTGGAGAAACTCGCCGACGTTCCACGGGAGCGGCGCACCGCGCGCTACCGCTGCGTCGTGGCCTACCTCCAGACGCCCACGGCCGTGCCGGAGATCGTCGAGGCCGTGTGCGAGGGCTCGATCCTGGTCGAGGTGCGGGGCACGGGCGGCTTCGGGTACGACCCGCTGTTTTTCTCGAGCGACCTGGATACGAGCTTCGGGGAGGCGCGCCCGGCCGCCAAGCACCGGGTGTCGCATCGGGGCCGGGCCTTCCGGGCGCTGATCGAAGTCTTGCTGCGCCGGAGCCTGTAGGGGTTTAGTTTGCGGTGCACGGGGCGTGGCGCAGTCCGGTAGCGCGCCTGGTTTGGGACCAGGAGGTCCCGGGTTCGAATCCCGGCGCCCCGATTGCAGGAATCAGACGGGCAGGCGCACCGACGCGTTGACAGGTGCGCAGACGCAACAGACGCACAGTTGGTGAACAGAGCGTGAGACCCCAGGGGCTAGGAAGACCTGTCTACCGCTCCCCGGTTCACCACCTGTGCGCCTGCGTTACTGTGCGTCTGCTGTCGTCTGCGCACCTGTGCATCTGCTGGGGCGCCCGTAGCTCAGCTGGATAGAGCGACAGCCTTCTAAGCTGTTGGTCGGAGGTTCGAATCCTCCCGGGCGCATCACCTCCCGCCGCGCGACCCGGCCGCTGGCGTGACCCGCGTCACGCGCGACGCCGGCCCGTCGCGCCTATCATTGCGGCCGGCCGCCATGCTCTTCAACAGCCTGCCGTTCCTCTACGGCTTCCTGCCCGTCACCTATCTCGTCTTCTGGCGCCTCCGGCGGAAGACCGATCGCTACATCTGGCTCACCCTCACGGGCTACGTCTTCTACGCGTTCTGGAATTACCGGTTCTGCGCGCTCATGGCCGCCTCCACGCTCGTGAGCTACCTGGCCGGGCTCGGCCTGCGCGCGTGGGACGACCCGCGCCGCCGGCGGCTCTGCCTCATCGCCCCGATCACCGTCGACCTGTGCCTGCTCGGCTTCTTCAAGTACGCCAACTTCGGGATGGACACGGCCAACCAGATCGCGCAGTGGCTCGGCCTGCCCTGGTATCTCTCGGGGCCCACGATCATCCTCCCGGTGGGCATCTCGTTCTACACGTTTCACACGATCACCTACATCGTCGACTCGTACCGTCGTACCATCACGCCGACCCGCAACTTCTTCGAGTTCTCCTGCTACGTCTCGCTGTTCTCGCAGCTCGTGGCGGGACCCATCGTGCGATTCAAGCAGATCGAAGACGACCTGGAGCACATCGACCGCACCGATCGCTGGCGCACCTGGGACCTCGGGTGGTCCTTCTTCACGCTTGGCATGATCAAGAAAGTACTCATCGCCGACACCATCGCCGCGGTGATCAATCCGGCGCTGGCGCAGCACGCCACCCTGTCCACCGCCGGCGCCTGGCTCGCCATGCTGGGCTACGCCTATCAGATCTACTTCGATTTCTCGGGCTACAGCGATATGGCCGTGGGCCTGGGCTACCTGTTCGGCATCCGCATCCCGCAGAACTTCGACTCGCCCTATCGCGCACTCGATCCGAGCGACTTCTGGCGCCGCTGGCACATCTCCCTCTCCACGTGCCTGCGCGACTACCTCTATATCCCCCTGGGCGGGAACCGCGGCGCGCCCTGGGCGATGTACCGCAACCTCATGATCACGATGCTGCTCGGCGGCCTGTGGCACGGGGCGAGCTGGACGTTCGTGATCTGGGGTGGCTACCACGGCGCGCTGCTCGTGGCCTACCGCCTGGCGCGCCGGCCGTGGGACTCGCTGCCCGCGCCGCTGCGCCGCGCCGCCACGTTCCTCCTCGTCCTCGTGGGCTGGGTGTTCTTCCGCGCCGACAGTCTCACCATGGCGGGGGACCTGCTCGGCGCCATGTTCGGCGGCGTCGCGGGGCCGCTGTTCGCCGGCGCCGCCCTGTTCGTGCCGGTCCTGGCCATCGCCGCCGCCGCCGCGCACCTCGGCAAGAACACCTGGGAGCTGCGCCACCAGTGGCGCCCCGCCGCCGCCATGGGACTGACCGCCCTGTTCGCCGTCTGTCTCGGCGTCATCTACGCCGGCTTCCGTCTCCCGTTCCTCTACTTCCAGTTCTGACGCCGTGACCGACCGTATCTCCTTCCTCGTCCAGCTCCGGTGCCTGCTCCGCATCGGGACGCTCGTGTCCGCGACGATCGCGGCCGCCGGCATCGCCGACCTCGTCCTGCGCGCCCTGCCGCCGGATCGCTACAGCTTCCGCGTGTGGGAGGCGATGCGGACCCGGTGGGAGCCCTCGCCTTTCCGCCCCGGCGCGCGTTACCACCGCGACGACGTCTACGGCAACCTCGCCGCGCTCGGCAACCTGCCGGAGCACCGGGACTACCGTGCCCAGACGTTCACCACCGATGAGCTGGGATACCACAACGCGCCCGATCTGCTGCGGGCGGGCGCTCCGTCGGCCATCCTGTTCGGCACCTCGCAATCGGCCGGCGCAGAGGTCAACGACGACGAGACGCCGTCCACCCGGCTCACCGAGCTGACGGGACGCACCGTGTACAACGCCGCCGCCGGCGACTTGGGGCTCGGCCAGATGCGCGCGCTCGCGCGCCGCCTTGGCGTAGAGCGCGGCCTGATCATCCTGGAGCCGCCCGAAACGGCCGACCTTCCGCCCATGACCACGGTGCCACCGGGCGAGGCCGTCGGGCCGTGCCCGGCGGTGCTGCGCGCCCTGGACCGGCCGGCCACGTGCCGCCGGCTCGGCCGGCTGGCGATGGACGTAAGGGTGTCGCCGCTCCAGATCTTCGCCCAGCGCGCCCTGAAGGCGGTCCAGAACAACCGCCTGCTGCCCAACCCGTACGCCGGCCTCGTGCTGCGGGCGCGCCTGCGCAACGGCGCCGACATGCTCTTCCTGCCCGAAGAGCGTGTGCGGTTCCACGAGGCGCGATCCGAGGAGCCGCTCGTGCGGTATTTGTCTTGGCTCGACCGCAAGCTCCGGGCGGACGGCCTCCGCCTCCTGGTCGTGCTCGTGCCGAAGAAGTTCACGGTGTACGCCCCGCTGCTGCAGCCTCCCGAGCCGGGTGCCGATCGCGCCGCGGCCTATCACGCGCGCGTCGAGCGGCGGCTCCGCGGCGCAGGCATCCCGGTGGTCAACCTGACCGAGCCGTTCCGCGCCGCGGCGGCGGCAGGGGTGGATGCGGGGGAATACCTCTACTGGCGTGACGATACCCACTGGAATGCCGCCGGCATCGCCATCGCGGCGGGGGAGATCGCGCGCGCGTGGGGCCGGGATTGAGTGAGAGCGCCGAGACCCGAGACGTCAGACCTCAGACGTCAGACATCAGACCTCAGTGACTGATGTCTGACGTCTGAGGTCTGACGTCTCGTCCTTACCGCATCAGCGCGAACGGGATCCCGATCGTCACCAGCAGGTCCGTCTGGAACTTCTGCTCGTAGGTCCCATCGTCCGAGCCGTCCGGATCAGCCTGGTAGAGGTCGGCTTCAAGGCCGATCTCCAGGGCCAGTTTGGGCGTCACCGTCGCCCGCACCCCGAAACCCAGAACGGCGGCGAACTCGGTCTTCTGGTCGATGAAGTCGAAGTCCCACGTCTCGCCGCCGCGTGACACCACGCCCGCGCCGACCATCAGGTGGAGGTTCGTGCGGGCCGGACGGTAGAGCAGGCGAGCACTGGCGTGCACCAGGTTTCCGGGCAGCCCGGACGATCCCACGTCGGCCGTGTCGTCCGACGCGAAACTCGTGCCGCTCCACGAATAGCTGGCGGCTCCCTCGACGCCCAGCTTCGGCGACATCCAGTAGCGCAGCCGACCGCCGACCCCCGGGGCCGCGGTCTGTCGCTCGGTGTAGGTGATGCCGGCGGCGACGTCCGTGAACTCGGCAACAGTGGTCAGCGCGTAGTAGCTCGCGAAGAACGGAACCAGCTCGAGCTTCGCCTGGGCCCGGAGAGCCGCGGGGGCCGCGAGGCCCGCACTGCACACGCCACCCGCGAGCAGCATCGTCCGGACAAACGACGTTCCAGTGGACACAGAGTCCTCCCGTGCGTGATGAGGAATGCTGCCGTTACGGCCCTTCGGCTTCTGCTCTCACGGGCGCCGGCGTCGCTCGCGTCACGGTCGTCCCGTCACCCAGCTGGCCCTTCAGGTTCTGGCCCCAACAGATCGCCTTGTCGGCTCGGGTCAAGGCGCAGGTGTGGCGGCTGCCGGCGCTCACCGCCTGCAGCGGCGCCTCGGTCCCCACGCGAACCGGCGAGGGCCGGTCCACGCGCGACCCGTCGCCCAGCTGCCCATCGCGGTTGCGGCCCCAGCAGTACGCGTCGCCGGTGGGCGTCAGCGCGCACGTGTGTGCCAATCCGGCGGTGAGCGCCGCGAACGGGATGCGCGCGACCACCGCGACCGGGCTCGGCCGCTCGGACTTCGAGCCGTCGCCCACCTGGCCCATGTCGTTCGTGCCCCAACAGAACACCTTGCCGCCCTGCTCCAGCGCGCAGGTGTGCCGCGCGCCCGCCGCGATCTCCGTAAACTTCCCGGCCGCCTCCACCGGCGCGGGCTCGAGCGCCGATTCGCGCACGCCCCGGCCCAGCTGGCCGGAGAAGCCGTCGCCCCAGCAGTGGATCTTGCCGGCCCCGGTGATGCCGCAGGTGTGATCGTCGCCCGCCGCCAGCGCCGTGAACTTGAGGCCGCCGGCGATGCGCCGCGGCGTGGTACCGCCCCGCGTCGAGCCGTCGCCCAGCTGCCCCGAGTTGTTGTCACCCCAGCACCACGCCACACCGTCTGTCGCCACCCCGCAGGTGTGCCGCGCCCCCGCCGCCAGCGCGGTGTAGCTGCGGCCCCCCGTGACCGGCACGGGCGCCGCCACTGGCCCGGGCCCCGCGCGGCCGCCGCCCAGCTGGCCGCGG
>CAZVSO010000181.1:4854-5125 GCA_964629425.1 uncultured Gemmatimonadaceae bacterium | reverse complement strand
CCCGGCCGAAATACCCTGCGACGCGGTCGTGCTGCGGGTGTTCTTGCCGAGGTGGATCATCTTGGTACCGGTGTCCGCCTGCTGGCGGCGGCTCGTCACGGCCACCGAGTAGAACTCGCCGACCGAGTCGTCCCCCTGGAGGATGCAGCCGGGGTATTTCCAGGTGATGGCCGATCCGGTCTCGACCTGGGTCCAGGAGATCTTCGAGCCCCGACCCGCACACTTGCCGCGCTTGGTGACGAAGTTGTAGATGCCGCCGCGGCCCTCCTCG
>CAZVSO010000181.1:0-4844 GCA_964629425.1 uncultured Gemmatimonadaceae bacterium | reverse complement strand
CCTCGTCCCCCGGATACCAGTTCTGGATCGTCGAGTACTTGATCTGGGCGTTGTCGTGCGCGACGAGCTCGACCACGGCCGCGTGCAGCTGGTGCTCGTCCCGCATCGGGGCCGAGCACCCCTCGAGGTAGCTCACGTAGCTGCCCTCTTCCGCCACGATCAGGGTCCGCTCGAACTGCCCGGTCGCCGACGCGTTGATCCGGAAGTAGGTGGACAGCTCGAGCGGGCACCGCACGCCCTTCGGGATGTAGGCGAAGGAGCCGTCGGTGAACACGGCGGAGTTGAGCGCGGCGAAGTAGTTGTCGTTGGGTGGCACCACGGATCCGAGATAGTGGCGGACGAGCTCCGGGTGCTCGCGCACCGCTTCGGAGATCGCACAGAAGATCACGCCGTGCTTCGCGAGCGTGTCCTTGAACGTCGTCGCCACCGAGACGCTGTCGAACACCGCGTCCACCGCGACCCCGGTCAACCGCTTCTGCTCGTCGAGCGGGATCCCCAGCTTCGCGAAGGTCTCGATCAGCTTGGGGTCCACTTGCTCGAGGCTCTCGAGCTTGGGCAGCGCTTTCGGCGCGGCGTAGTAGCTGATCGCCTGGTAATCGATCGGCCCGTACTTGACGTTGGGCCAGTGCGGCTCCGGCATCTTGAGCCAGTTGCGATATGCCCGCAGCCGCCACTCGAGCAGCCACGCGGGCTCACCCTTCTTGCTCGAGATCAGCCGGATCACGTCCTCGTTCAGGCCGGGGGGGATCACCTCGGCTTCGATGTCGGTGACGAACCCGTACTTGTAGGGTTGGAGGACCTGGGCTTCGATGGACGTCATGCGCTCTCCGGCCGGCTCTTGCCGGTGGGGAAGGTGATCGCGTATTCGCAGGCGTTGCAGCCGCTCGGGATGTACGCCAGCCGCTCCACGTCGGCGGCGAGCACGGTTTGGAGGAACTTCGCCTCTGCCGCGCACACTTCCGGGAAGAGCTGGGCCACGGCCGGGATGGCGCAATTGAGCTCCGACAGGCGGAACGCGCCCTCCTCCTGCGCCCACTCCGCCATGTAGCCGGCCTCAGTCAGCACCCGCGCAATCGCGTCGAGCCGCTCAGCCGGCGCAACTCCAGCAAGCTCCGCCTGGAGTCGGCGGGTCAGGCCGGCGTAGTGGTCCTCCAACACCTCCACCGCCGCCTGGCGGCCCGATTTCTCCGACACGCGCTCGAGCACTTCGGTCAGGGTCTCTTCGTAGCGGCGCGGGAACAGCGCCTCACCGGCGGGGGACAGGCGGTAGGCATACGTCGGCGCACCCACGCCGCGCTGTTCGCGACCGTACCGCACGAGCCGCTCGGCCTCCAGCTCCTTCAAGTGGTGCCGCACCGCGTTAGGTGACACACCCAGCCGCCCGGCCAGCTCGCGGGCGGCCAGGGGCTGCGCTCGCTTGAGCTCCAGCACGATATCTCCGCGAAGTCCCTTGTGCGCCGCGAGTTGCGGCAACTCGGACCGTTGCATGAGCGGAATCATATCCCGCCCATGCATGGCTTGTCAACTAAAAACCACAAAATTTGGATGAATTCGGAAGGCCAGTGCCCAAAACGACTTACGATGCCTCACGAGTCTCGATTGATCTGTCGCACGAGCCGTTCGTAGTCCTCCGGCGTGTTGAGATCATCGACGACGGCCGGGTCGTCCACCGCCACGGCGAGCACCTCCGACCGGTGCGCGTGCATGACCGCCCGCGGGCCCTCCCGCGCGGCGCGCTCGCTGGTCTCCAGCTCGTCGAACAGCGCGGCATCCCAGATCACGGGATGCCCTCGGTGGCCAGCAAACACAGGCACGACCGCCGGGGGCGGGGCGGGAGTAGCGGCGCGGCGGTAAGCCTCGATCAGGCGCTCGACGGTTGTGAGGCGGACATGAGGGAGATCGACCGGCCAGACCAGGGCCGCGCGGGGGCGGACCGGCCGCAACGCCGCGAGGGCGAGGCGCAGCGACCCGATCGGACCGGAGTCGGGCTCGGCGTTCTCGATAATCACACAGTCGTGAACGGCCAGGATGGGGCGAACGCGGGGGGCGTCGGGGCCGAGCACGACGACCCGAATCTTGAGGTCCAGCGCCTCGAAGGCCTCGAGGATGCGCACGGCAAACGGTGCCCCGCGGAAATCGAGCAGCGCCTTGGGGCTGTGCATGCGGCTCGAGAGGCCGCCGGCCAACACGATCCCGGCGACAGACATGAGGGAGCGGCGAGTATAGGGCGGTGCGGCCGGAACGGCAACCGCGCCGGGCCCGCCCGCGACATGCCCAGCGCCAGTCGCGTAATCACTTGTGCGACAACGCGATACGTGACTGGTACGTGGGTCAAACGGCGCCGTTTCGGGCAATACGCAGTTGCGGACCGGCCGCGCGCACCCAGATTAGGCGCGCGCCATGGCCGTCCGTCGCATTCGCCAGCTCGGCGACCCGATCCTGCGTACCCGGTGCGAACGGGTGGAGGACGCACGCTCGCCCGGCATTCGGCTCATCGCCGACGACCTGCGGGACACGCTGCGGGCCGCCAAGGAGAAATACCACATGGGCCGCGCGCTGGCGGCGCCGCAGATCGGCGCCCCGGTGCGGATCGTGTTCGTGGAAACCCAGAAGCAACGCTGGGTGATGGTCAATCCCGAGATCGTCGACGTCGGCTCGGACGACTTCACGGTGTGGGACGACTGCTTCTCGTTTCCCGATCTCCTCGTTCGCGTGACGCGCGCCTACCGGATCACGGTCACCTACCAGGACCTCAAGGCCAAGAGTCACACGCTGGAGCTCGACGGGCCGATGGCCGAGCTGCTGCAGCACGAGATCGACCACCTGGATGGGATCGTGGCGCTCGACCGGGCGACCGGACTCGACCCGTTCGCCTACCGCACGGAATGGGAGAAGACGCACACACGCCAGGAGCGCTACGGGCCAGCGCAGCCGAGGGAGATGTGAGGGACGGGAGGCGGGAGGCGGGAGACGGGAGACGTCCTCACTCCCGTCTCCCGTCTCCCCTCTCCCGTTTCTGTCAGCAGCAGCTCTCGTCCGGACACCAGGGACAACAGGGGTTCATCGGTCTCACCTCCCTTCGAGTCAAGTGGAGCCGACGACACACTTGCCGCCACGGCGCAGCTTGAGCCGGGCGCGTAGTCGTCGCAGGTCTTCCTGCACGTCCTCGCAGCAACACACCGTCTGAAGGCACGGCCGCAACCCGGCGAGCAACGGGTGCTCCCGCGGCCGGTAGTACATCCAGCGGCCCTCGCGGCGCTCGGCCACGAGGCCGGCCGCCTTGAGGAGCTTGAGGTGGCGGCTGACGTTCGGCTGGGAGACGCCCAGCGCGTCCACCAGCTCGCACACGCACAGCCCGTCGGGAGCCGCCAACAGGCAGCACGCGAGGCGCAGCCGCACGCGCTCACCGAGCGCGGCGAACACGTCGTGGGCATCCTGGGGGGCGAGGACGGTCAGCTGCATATATGTCAATATATGAATGTATTGTTACCCGTCAAGCCCAGGCGCGCAGCCCTCGCGTCGCTGCGTGTCGGCGATGTGGATGACCTTCCACCCCGTCTCGGACCGGAACAGCTGGAAGGCGTCGTAACCACAGTGGGAGAGCTGGGTCCCGAAATAGAACGTGTAGCGAGTCCACACGGTGGCGAGGTTGTCGTCCTGGCGCACTTCGGGCTCGAAGATCCGCTCATCCAGCGGTTGTGTCGCCGCCCCGACCCCCCCGACGAACCGATCCATCGACCCGGCGCGCAGGACGGGCTTGCCGTCGCGCGTCGTGGTCGTCACCAGCCGGGCGCTGGAGTCGAGCACCGCCCGGAGCGCAACGGTGTCGCGCGCGCGCATGGCGTCGAACAGGCGTTGGACGGTCCTGAGGATCTCCGGGTCGGGCCTCTCCGCGACCGCGGTCTGGGCGACCAGCGGGGTGAGCGGGATCAGCAGAGCCAGGGCGCTGAGAACGGCGGCGGTCACAAGGTTGCGCATGGGAACTCCCCCGTGGTGAGTGACAGGTGGAACGACTAGATTCGCGGGTGACAGGGGTGCCCGCCAGCGGTCGCGCGGGCTGAGACCAGACCCTTTGAACCTGATCCGGGTCATACCGGCGAAGGGAGTCCTCCGATGGCCTGCCTCACCCAGATGCTCCACGCCCGCCAGGGCACGACTACCCCCGAGATGCGCCGCGTCGCCGAGCGCGAGGACCTTCCCGCGGAGCTCGTACGCGACGAGGTGGCACGCGGTCGGCTCGTCATCCCCGCCAACGTGAGCCATCTCCGCGGGGGGCTCGACCCGATGGGCATCGGCGCGGTCGCGCGCGTGAAGATCAACGCCAACATCGGCAACTCGGCGGTTGAGTCGAACATCGAGCAGGAGCTGGAGAAGCTGCACCACGCCGTACACTACGGCGCGGACACCGTGATGGACCTTTCGACCGGCGGCGACATCGACGCCATCCGGCAGGCGATCATCAATGCGTCGCCCGTGCCGATCGGCACCGTGCCCATCTACCAGGCGGTGCAGCAGGTCAAGCAAGTCGAGGACCTGACGCCCGACGACCTGCTCGACATGATCGAGCACCAGGCGCGGCAGGGGGTGGACTACGTCACGGTCCACTGCGGCATCCTGCGCGAGCACGTGCCGCTGGCCCTTGGTCGGGTGACGGGCATCGTGTCGCGGGGCGGCTCGCTGCTCGCCTACTGGATGACGCACCACCAGGCGCAGAATCCCCTGTACACCCATTTCGACCGCGTGCTCGAGATCGCACGCACGTACGACGTCACCCTGTCCCTGGGTGACGGGTTGCGGCCGGGGTCGATCGCCGACGCGACCGACAAGGCCCAGCTCGCCGAGCT
>CAZVSO010000180.1:0-5169 GCA_964629425.1 uncultured Gemmatimonadaceae bacterium | reverse complement strand
GTGCGGCGCCGCTTCATGGGCCGGGCCTCGGGAGCGGGCGCGGCGGGCTCCGCCCCGCGAGCCCCCCGGCGCCGCCTGGGCGGCGCCGCCGGCTCCCGCTGCTTGCGCCTCTCGCGCTCCCAGCGCGCCCGCACCCGCGCCACCTGATCGTCCTTCAGCGGCGAGAGATGGCTGCGCACGAAGATCTCCAGGTCGCGCAGCAGCGCCATCAGCTGCTCGCTCTCGACCCCGAGCTCCGCCGCGAGATCATGCACCCGTGTCGTTGGCACTCACTCCTCCGATGACCGCCGCCAATCCGCGGGCGAGCGCGTGGTCGCGCACCCCGACCGCCTGCACCGCCGTCCGCCCCAACCCGGCACCCAACCGCTCCGCATCGGGCCCCCGCAACACCGGGACCCCGAGCGCCGCGGCCAGCCGTTCGACCTTGTCTCGCGTTCGCGCACTCGCGTCCGCTGCCACCACGACGCACGCCAACCCGCCCCGTCCCTTGCGCGCGAGCCGCGCGCGCACCCCGGCGACGCCCACGACCACCCGTCGCGCCCGCAGCCCCAGCCCCAGCAGACGCGCGACGGCGGGGTCGTCCCCCGTCACGTCGTCGCCGGCGGCGACGACTCCGGCTCTTCGCCTCCCTCTTCCGTTTCCGTCAGCTCGGTGAGGAACGCCATCAGCGGGTCCGCCAGCTCCGGCGTCATGCCGGGGAGGGCGTCCACCTCGTCGCGCTCGAGATCGATGATGTCCTGCAACGTCTTCTTGCCCGCCTGCTCGAGGATCGCCATCAGCTCGGGCGGCAGCCCCTTGAGCTCGGTGAGCGCCACCTTGACCGCCTGCTCCTCCGCCGACGGCAGCGGCGCGAACAGCGGGCCCTCGCCGCCCCGCTCGAGCCATTCGCGGCTCGAGTACAGATCGATCTTCCATCCCGTCAGCTCGGAGGCGAGGCGCACGTTCTGCCCGTTGCGGCCGATGGCGAGCGAGAGCTGGTCCTCGTCCACGATCGCCTGGATCGTCTTGGTCTCGGGGTCGGAGAACACGCGGGCCACCCGGGCCGGCGCGAGCGACAACTTGGCGAAGCGCTCGGGATCGGGCGACCAGGGCACGATGTCGATCCGCTCGCCGCCCAGCTCGTTGACCACGGCCTGCACGCGCGAGCCCTTCATCCCGACGCACGCGCCGACCGGATCGATAGCGTCGTCGCGCGAGGACACCGCCACCTTGGTGCGGCTGCCGGCCTCCCGGGCCGACGTGCGGATCTCGACGATCCCCTGCGCGATCTCCGGCACCTCGATCTTGAACAGGGCCTTCACGAAGAGGGGATCGGCGCGCGACAGGATGAGCCGCGGCCCCTTGGGCGTCTCCTCGATGCGCTTCAGCACCGCGCGGATCGTGTCGCCCTGGTGGAAGTGCTCGCGGTGGTTCTGCTCGCGGTAGGGGATGATCGCCTCCGCCTCGCGGAACTTGGCGAGCATGACGACGATCTTGCCGCGCTCGATCTGCTGCACCTCGCCCGGCAGCAGCTCGCCCACCTTGCTGGCGAACTCGTCTCGGATGCGGGCGCGCTCGCCTTCGCGCACGCGCTGGATGATCCGCTGCTTCGCGGCCTGGACGGCGGTGCGCCCGAAGTCCTCGAAGGGGACCTCCTCCTCGAGCACGTCGCCCACCTGGAAGTCCGGGTCCTCGTAGCGGGCGTCTTCGAGCGAGACCTGGGAGCCCGGGTCCTCCACGGCCTCCGACACCGTCTTGAGCACGACGATGCGGATCGCCCCCTTTAGCTCGTCCACGCTGATCTCCGAGCGCACGTTGGGGCCGTAGCGCTTCACGAGGGCGGCGTGGAGCCCGTCCTTGAGGAGGTCGATCAAATCGCTGCGCTCCAGCTGCTTGGAGCTGGTCAGCTCGCGCAGTGCCGACACCACATCCGCTGTATTGGCCATAGGCAGTTCTCAGTCGTCAGTCGTCAGTTGTCAGCCCTCGGGGCATGTCGGACGCCGCCACCTACCAGTCCACCGCGAGGCGCGCGTCCCGGATCTCGCTGAGCGACACGGGCCGCGCCGCGCCGCCTTGCGGCTCGAGGACCACCGTGTGCTCGTCGGGTACCGCCACGATGCGGGCCCGCACCCGGCCGAGCCCCGGCAGCTGGGCCGTCACGTCGCGGCCCACAAAGGCCACCCAGTGCCGGTGCCAGCGGACGGACCGCTCGAGGCCGGGGCTCGACACCTCGAGCTGGTAGCGGCGGCCCAGTGGGCCGCCGGCACCGCCCTCCCCGGTGTCGAGCCACGCTTCCAGGGCTCGGCTGACCGTGGCGCAGTCCGCCACGCTCACGCGGCGCACCTCGCCCGGCGGCCAGTCAATCCGTACTTGAACGAGCGGCCGGTGCGGCGTGCCGCCGATGCGCAGGTCGGCCAGATCGAAGCCCAAGGCTTCGACCCGGGAGCGAAACGCCGCCTCGAGGCTGTCGGAGGGCATCACGGCAAAAAAAAGCGCGGGCCTGACTTCGCCCGCTGCGAGGGGGAATGTAGCCGGGGGCGAGAGCGTGTCAAGGACGAGCGAGGGCGGGCGAAGACGGCCCGAGACGGCCCAAGACGGCCCAAGACGGCCCAAGGCACGTTTGCTCCTGGGCCGTCCTAGGCCGTCCTGGGCCGTCCTGGGCTCGGCCGTCCTAGGTACGCCACCATCCGCCCGTCGCGGCCGCCGGACGCGCGGTGGGAGAAGAACTGGTCGCGGTCGTGGGCGCTGCACCAGGGCGACGTGGACACTGACCCCAGCCCGAGGTGTGCGGCCCGCGCGGCGAGAACGGCCCGCAGGTCCACTGGGCGAGGGCCTGATGTGCGCGCGCCGGTGAGACGCTCGATGACTTCAGAACCTACTTCATAGCACTGACCGCAAATGCCTACGCCACAATGCATTACAAGATCGTCCACGGAGACACTCGCGTGGGACTGGAGCGCGGCGACGCCGGCGTCGAGTACGCGCCCCGCGATACCGCGCCAGCCTGCATGCAGCAGGGCGACCGCGCCGCGCGCCGGCGCGGCGAGGTAGATCGGGATGCAGTCGGCCACGGTGGCGGCGAGCAGCAGGCCGGGGACCGTGGTGGCGTGGCCGTCCACGCCGTCGAGCAGCAGCCAGCCGTCCGAGGCGTGGGAATGCCAGTGGACGGTCGTGCCGTGCACCTGGTGGCCCAGAGCGATCCCTGTGAAGCGGGGCTGGAACGCCTCAGCGAAGGCGCGCCAGCGGGTGAGGACATGTCCGACCGGCTCGTCGCTCCACAGGCCGAGGGAGAAGCCGGTGCCGGAGCCACGGGTGGTGACGCCGGCGACGAGGCCGTAGCGCGTGGCCCACTCGGCCAGCTCCAAGCGGGGGACGGCGGCGTCGCCGGCGGGAACCTCGCGTAAGACCGTAACGCCGTATGGCCGTATGGCCGTGGCGGGTTGCGAGTTCAGGTCCGGCATTGCTCTCCGAGTGCCCTTCGTTGCTCCGGCTAGACGGCCTTACGTGACTCGTTCAATCTCGGCTCCGAGCGCCCGCAGCCGCTCGTCGATCTTCTCGTAGCCCCGCTCGATCTGTCCGATGTTGTGAATGGTGGACTCCCCGCGCGCCGCCAGGGCGGCGATGAGCATGGCCATGCCGGCGCGGATATCGGGGCTCTCCACCACCCCACCCCGCAGCGCAGACGGCCCGGCGATCACGGCGCGGTGCGGGTCGCACAGGACGATGCGCGCGCCCATGCCGATGAGTTTGTCCACAAAGAACAGGCGCGACTCGAACAGCTTCTCGAACACGAGGAGCAGCCCCTCGCACTGCGTCGCCGCCACGATCGCGATGGACATGAGATCGGCGGGAAACGCGGGCCACGGCCCGTCCTCGAGCTTGGGGACGTGACCCCCGAGATCGGGGCGGATCCGCCGCTCCTGGTCGGCATCCACGACCAGCCGGGTGCCGTCGAGCCGCGGATGGATGCCGAGCCGCTCGAAGGCGAGCAGCGTGGCGCGGAGGTCATCGCCGCGCACGGGGTCGATGGTGATCGCGCCGTTGGTGACGGCGGCGAGCCCGACGAACGAGCCCACCTCGATGTGGTCGGGCCCGACCTCGTAGGCGCCGCCGGCGAGCGGCTTGGCGCCACGGACGGTGAGGACGTTGGTGCCCACACCCTCGATGTCGGCGCCGAGCGCGCCCAGGAAGCGGGCGAGGTCCTGCACGTGCGGCTCCGAGGCGGCGTTGCGCAGCACGGTGGTGCCGCGGGCGCCGACGGCGGCCATCAGCGCGTTCTCGGTGCCGGTCACGCTCGGCTCGTCGAGGAAGATGTCCGCGCCGGCGAGGCCTCCGCTCGGGGTGTCGAACTGGAAGGCGTCGCCCAGCGTGATCTCGGCGCCGAGCCGCTCGAGGGCGAGGAGGTGGGTGTCCACCCGGCGCCGCCCGATCACGTCACCGCCGGGTGGCGGCAGGGTGAGGCGGCCGAACCGCGCGACCATCGGTCCCGCAAGCAGGATCGAGGCGCGGATCCGGGCGCACAGCGCGGGGTCGAGCTCGCGCGGCTGTGCGGCGCGAGCATCCACGGTCACGGTGTTCGACCCGCTCCAGTCGACGGCGGCGCCGAGATGGCGCAGCAGCTCGAGCATCGTGTCCACGTCGCGGATGCGCGGGACGTTGTCGAGGCGGCACGGGCCGTCGGCCAGCAGGGTAGCGGCGAGGATCGGCAACGCGGCGTTCTTGTTGCCGGCGGGCCGGATCGTCCCCGTGAGCGGGCGCCCGCCGGCGACCCGGAACGCTGGAGCCATAGGCGCGCAAGCTACGGCCCGGCTTGACCGCGCGTCAAGCGCGCGCGAACGTTGGCGCCGTGTCGTTCCTGCTCGCGCTCGCGCTGGCGGCGGCGGTGGCGCTGTGGGTCACGCAGCGAGAGGGCGGACCCTTGATTCATCACGGGTCCACCCGCCTCCCTCCGCCACTCGATTTGCTCATCGCCGCCGGCGCACCGCTGGTCCTGCTGGGCCTGGTCCTGGGCCCCGGCCTGGACGTGATCACCGCGCCCGTCGAGCGGGCGCTGGCGCCGGTGACCGCGCTCGCCGTCGCCTGGATCGGCGCCGCGCTCGGCGCGCAGCTCGACCGGCGCCGGCTGCGGCGCGCCGCCCGGCGGCGCAACGCCATCCCGATCGCCGCGGCGGCCGGCGCCTGCGTGGCCGT
>CAZVSO010000179.1:0-5234 GCA_964629425.1 uncultured Gemmatimonadaceae bacterium | reverse complement strand
TAGATTCTCCCCCTCATGGAGCTCGGTCTCCGCGGCCGCGTGGCCCTGGTCTGCGGCAGCACCAAAGGCCTTGGCCGCGCCGTCGCCAGGGCCCTCGCCCAGGAGGGCGCCCGGGTCGTCCTCAACGGGCGCCACCAGGACTCGGTCACCCAGGCCGCGGGACAGCTCGAGGCCGAGACCGGCCGCACCGTCGTGCCGCTCGTCGCCGACGTCGGCGTCCCCGACCAGGCCGAGCAGCTCGTCCAGCGCGCGGCCAAGGAGCTGGGCCGGCTCGACATCGTATTCTGCAACGCGAGTGGCCCGCCCGCGGCCGCGTTCAAGGACCAGCCCAGTGAAGCGTGGCGCCGCGTGCTCGAGGTCAACCTGCTCTCCACGGTGCACCTGGCGCGCGCCGCCGTGCCCCTGATGCGCAAGCTGCAATGGGGCCGGATCATCTGTCTCGCCTCGGTGGCCGCCAAACAACCGCTCCCCGGGCTGATCCTGTCGACCACCGCGCGCGCCGGCGTGCTGGGGTTCGCCAAGGCGCTGGCCGACGAGGTGGCCGCCGACGGGATCACCGTCAACGTCGTGTGCCCCGGTTTCATCGCGACCGAACGGATCGCGGAGCTAGCCCAGACGCGCGCCAAACGCGAACAGCGGCCCCAGGAGGAAATCGTCAAGGAGATGGCCGCCGATATCCCGCTGGGCCGCATGGGCAGCCCCGACGAGCTCGCCGCCGCGGTGTGTTTTCTCGCTTCCGAACGCGCCGGCTATATTACCGGCGCCGTGCTCCAGGTGGACGGCGGCTTCACGCGGTCCATCTTCTGACCCTTCCCCCTTCCCTCTTCCCCCTTCCCCAATGCCGTCGATGATGCAGGCGATCGTCAAAGAGCGTCCCGCTCCCGGCCTGACCGTTACGACCGCTCGGAAGCCCGCCCCCGGCCCGGGCGAGGTGCTCATCGCCGTGCGCCACGCGGGCGTGTGCGGCACCGACCTGCACATCGCCGACTGGGACGCGTGGGCCCAAGGGCGCATCAAGCCGCCGGTCATCGTGGGCCACGAGTTCGCCGGCGAGATCGTTGCGGTGAGCGACGGCGTCGCCGAGCTCCGAACCGGCCAGCTCGTCACGGCGGAGGGCCACATCGTGTGCGGCCACTGCCTCCAGTGCCGCACCGGGAACGGCCACATCTGCCGCAACACCCGGATCATCGGCGTGGACCGGGACGGGGCCTTCGCCGAGCTGATCGCGATGCCGGCCGGCAACGTCCTGCCCCTCGACGGCATCCCCACGGAGATCGGCGCCATCATGGATCCCATGGGCAACGCGTTTCACGCCGTGCTCACCGCGGACATCCCCGGCAGCACCGTGTTCGTCGTGGGGTGCGGTCCCATCGGGTGTTTCGCCGTGGGGGTGGCGCGCGCGGCCGGGGCCACGCGGGTCATCGCCTCGGACATCAACCCCAAGCGCCTCGCCCTGGCCGCCCGCATGGGCGCCCACGTGACCTTGAATCCCAGGACGACAGACGTCGTGGCCGCCGTGCGCGAGGAGACGGGCGGCGAAGGCGCCGACGTGGCGTGCGAGATGTCGGGCGTCCCGGCGGCGCTGCGCCAGGCGCTCGCCGCCGTACGCCCCGGCGGGCGGGTGCAGCTGCTCGGCCTCCCGACCGGCGACGTGCCGCTCGACCTGGCGAACGACGTCATCTTCAAGGGGATCACCCTGTACGGCGTGATCGGCCGCCGGATGTACGAGACCTGGCACCAGATGCAGCGCTTCCTCGCCGCCGGCACCTTCGATCCCCGCCCCGTGATCACGCACCGCTTTCCGCTCGCCAGGATCGACGACGCTCTGGCCGCCATCCGGGCGGGCGACGCCGGCAAGGTCATTCTGGAGATCCAATGAGCCGCCCCGCCCCCTTCGTCGCCCGGCTCGAGGCAGAGCTCGAGCAGTTCAAGAACGACGGCGTTTACAAGCGGCTGAACCACCTCGACTCCCCGCAGGCAAGCCGCGTCACTATGGAAGGCCGCGGCGAGGTCGTGATCCTGTCGTCCAACAACTACCTGGGCCTGTGCGACGTCCCGGACGTCGTCGCCGCCGGCAAGGCGGCGCTCGACCGCTGGGGCGCGGGCACCGGCTCGGTGCGCTTCATCTGCGGGACGTTCACCATCCACCGCGAGCTCGAGGCCGCGCTCGCGCGATTTGTGGGCTGCGACAGCTCACTCACCTACGTGAGCTGCTGGAACGCGAACGAGGGGCTGTGTCCCACCCTGCTCGGCGAGCAGGACATCGTCATCTCCGACCAGTTGAACCACGCCTCGATCATCGACGCGATCCGGCTCGCCAAGACGATCACCCGGTGCCAGACCGCCGTGTACCGCCACTCCGACATGGCGGATCTCGAGGACAAGCTCAAGGCGGCGCGGGACGCGCGGTCGCGGCTCGTGTTCACCGACGGGGTGTTTTCGATGGAGGGTGACATCGCCCGGCTCCCCGACATCGTGGCCCTTGCCCGACGCTACGACGCGATCGTGGCGGTGGACGACTCCCATGCCACCGGCGTGCTGGGCAAGACGGGACGCGGCACGGCCGAGCATTGCGGCATCCTGGGCCAGGTAGACATCATCACCTCCACCCTGGGCAAGGCCCTGGGCGGCGCGGCGGGCGGCTTCACGGCCGGGCCCGCCGCCCTCACCGACTACCTCACCCAGCGCTCCCGCCCCCAGCTGTTCAGCAACGCCCTGGCGCCAACCGTCGCCGCGAGCGCGCTGGCCGCCGTTCGCTTCGTCGAGCGGCATCCCGAGCTGCTCGACCGGCTGCGGGACAACACGCGTTACTTCCGGGAGGGTCTGACCGCGCTGGGCCTGAAGCCGCTCCCCGGCGACACCCCGATCATCCCCGTCATCTTGGGCGAGACCGCCAAGGCGATCCGCATGAGCGAGCTGCTGCTCGAGCAGGGCGTGTTCGTGACGGGGTTCGGATACCCCGTCGTGCCGCAGGGCCACGCCCGGGTGCGCTGCCAGATCTCGGCGGGACACACGCGGGACGACCTCGATTTCGCGCTCCAAGCGTTCCGGCGGGTCGGGACTCAACTGGCTTTGATCTGAGAGCCGTCATTCGACATACTGGCGTCAGTATAACGACATCGCAGCCCAGTCAGATTCGCGTTTCTTCGGCATTTATTCGGTATTCCGTCCTGCCACTTCAAGTGATTTCGCGGTTCGGCCACTTAACCTCCCTGCGGCCAATACCCTAGCTTGCGACCCACGGGCCGAAAGCTCTCGCATTTTTGATCCCCATCCCCTATTTTCGGGGCCCTGCTGTTGGACTGGGTGGACGGCCCTTAGGGGGCATACGGCTCTACGGCCATACGGCTTACGACCATACGGCCAGGCGGGAGGAAGTTCGATGAAGCTGGCATTCCGACTCCTGGGCGGCGTACTGCTGGCGGCTCTGGCGGCCCGCCCGGCCGCAGCCCAGCACGCCGAGCAGTTCGAGTTCGGCGTGTTCGGCTCATACACGCGCTACGACCGCGCTTTCCAGCTCGACAACCAGTTCGGGTTTGGCGGTCGCTTCGGCTACTTCCTCAGCGAGCGTCTGGGCGTCGAGTTCGAGGGCAACTACGCCACGCCGTTCCCCGTGGGCGGGACGACGGCGACGAAGGCGATGTTCGGCAGCGCCAGCCTCGTGGTGAACTTCCCGCTCGGGGACAAGAACCTGCTCTACATGCTGGGGGGCTACACCTACCAGCATTTCGGGGACACGCCGGGGGCCGAGTTCTCCGACCACAGCGTGCACGGCGCCATCGGCGATCGCTTTTTCCTCTCGCCTCGCTGGGCCCTCCGGGCGGAGGTGCGCGCCATGTACGACCCCCAGACCGATCTCCCCACTCCGGGCGCGAGCTGGTCCGGCCAGGTCGTCGGCTCGCTCGGCCTGTCCTACTTCGCCGCGGCACCGGCCCCACCCCGTGGGACCGGGGAGCAGCGGCGCAGCGGACGGTTCTACCAGTGGTACTGGGGCGCCCAGGCCGGGGCATTCGGTTACAAGACCAACCTCCAGGGGACCTACTTCGATCCCATGGTGGGCGCGCACTGGTTGATCACCAGCCGGCGGACGTCGCTCTACGTCGCGTTCGAGCAAGCGGTCTTCCTCACCGAAGCCCGGGCCGTGGTCGTCGATCCGGCATCCAGCGCCTCGTCGGCGGGCCCGGGGTTCCGCGACGTCACGTTCAGCGACGTGCGGCGCATCGCGTTCGGGCTGCTGGCGCACCCCAGCCAGACGCGCGTCGAGCCGTACTTCGGCGGCGGGTTCGCGATCATGAACATTCTCGACCCCGTCGTGGACTGCTCGACGTGCGTGACCCCCTCGGAAGCGGCCGAGGCACAGGACATCGCCGAGGACGCCGCCAGCAAGGCGTTCGCCTGGACGATGGCGGGCCTGCAGATCAACTGGACGAACAAGCTGAACTTCTTCGGCCAGGTCCAGCTCCAATCGGCGAGCCAGGACTATCTGCTGGACGGCTCGACGATGACGGTGCAGGTGGGCGCGCGCTACTCATTCGGCACTTCGAAGGAAGGGCTGGCCGGCCGGTAGGGCTCGGTCAGCGCGAGAGCCAGGGCGACCCCCGGACGAAGAACCGCAGCGGCCAATCCGCCGCGCGCGACACGCCGATGCGCGGCCCCCTGCCCACGAGCAGGCGCCTCCGGGCCGGATTGCGCAGGATGCGCAGGGGGCGTCGCTGCAACGGCACTCCATCGAGCACCCCCGTCACCCCCAGCGCCTCGCATAGCCTGGCCGGTCCCGCGCACAGCGCCCCCTCGGCCGCGCCGTGCCGGCGCCGGCGCATGAGCGCCAGTCCCGCCACCGGCTCGAGCGCGCGAATGAGCACGGCGGCGGGATAGTCCGGCGCCTGGGTCACCGCGTTCACACACCAGTGCATGCCGTAGGTGAAGTACACGTAGGCCGTGCCGGGGGGGCCGTAGAGCGCGGCGTTGCGGCGGGTGCGCCGGCCGCCGAACCCGTGGCAGGCCGGGTCGTCGGGCCCCACGTACGCCTCGGTCTCGACGATGATCCCGGCGGTGCGCCGGCCGGCGACGTCGCTGACCAGGATGTGCCCCAAAAGCCGACGCGCGACCTCGGCCGTCGGTCGCGCGTAGAAGGCTGCGGGGAGCGGGCCGCCCGGCGTCACGTGCCGCCGGTGAGGCCGCGCTTCACCCTGGTCCAGAACGAGTCGGAGTCCGACGAGGCCGGACCGTCAGCG
>CAZVSO010000178.1:0-5313 GCA_964629425.1 uncultured Gemmatimonadaceae bacterium | reverse complement strand
ATCGTCTTCCCCGGACTCCGACGGGTCCAGGCCTACGACATCGACGCCGGGGCCCTCCGCCGGTACGTCGAGGAGGTGAGTGCGCGCCACCGGATCGAGGTGCTGCCCCAAAGCCGTCCCCGGGACGCCCTCCGGGGCGCTCAGCTCGTCGTGACGGCGGGCCCGATCGAGCCGAGCCGGGAGCGCACGATCGACGCCGACTGGCTCGAGCCCGGGATGCTCGGGGTCGCCCTGGACTACGACTGCTACTGGCGCCCCGCGGCCCTCCGAGCGGCGCACAAGTTCTACACCGACGACGGGGGACAGCTCGTCCACCTCCGGGAGCACGGGTACTTTCTCGAGGTCCTGCCGGTCACGGCAGAGATCGGTGACGTGGTGGCCGGCAAGGCGATCGGTCGCGAGCGGCCGGACGAGGTCATCGTCGCGATCAACATGGGCGTGGCGGTCGAGGACGTCACCACGGCCCGGCGCGTCTACGATCTCGCCGTCGCGCGCGGCCGCGGGATCTTGCTTCCGCTGTGAGAGGCCGGCGAGCCCCGAGCGGAGAGGAGGGATCACGGTGGACGACCGTGGTGTGACCTCTGGCGGCCCCGACTCGCGGCAGCCGGGCGACGCGGCCCCGGGCGTCGGGGCGGGCGGTGAGGGCATCCCGGCGGCGTTCGGGCCCATCGCCGGTCTCCGGGTGCTGGACCTCGGCACCATGATCGCGGGTCCCATCACCGCCGCCTTCCTCGGCGACTTCGGCGCCGAGGTCGTCAAGGTGGAGCACCCGGAGCTCGGCGACGACCTCCGGAACTGGCCGCCGATGAAGGCGGGGCGCTCGCTGTGGTGGAAGGTGACTGCCCGCAACAAGAAGCTGATCACCCTCAACCTCTCCACGGATCGGGGCCGCGACCTTCTGAGACGCCTCGTGCCGCGCTTCGACGTGCTCATCGAGAACTTTCGACCGGGCACCATGGAGCGCTGGGGGCTCGGGTACGACGAGCTGGCGCAGACCAACCCCCGCCTCATCATGGTGCGGGTCAGCGGCTACGGCCAGACCGGTCCGTATGCGCATCGTCCCGGCTACGCCACGGTGGCGGAGGCGATGAGCGGCGTGCCCTCGTTCACCGGGTTCCCGGACAAGCCGCCGACGTTCTCGGCCTTCCCGATGGGCGACGCCCTGACCGGGCTCTTCGCCGCGTACGCGACCATGCTGGCGGTGTACGAGCGCGACGTCCGGGGATCGGGCCGCGGGCAGGTGGTCGACGCGAGTCTCTACGAGTCGTTCTTCCGGATCGTCGAGGCGCAGGTCATCGGGTTCGACCAGCTCGGGATCGTGAAGCAGCGCCGGGGCAACCGGATGGACGAGGACTCGCCCCGCAACGCCTACCGGACGGCCGACGGCGAGCACGTGGCCATCTCCGTCGGCTCGCAGCGCATCTTCGGGCGGCTGGCGCGCGCGCTGGGGCGTCCGGAGCTGGCCGAGGACCCGCGGTTCGGCTCCCTCTCGCGGCGGGTCGAGAACGGCGACCTGCTCGACGCGATGCTCGCGGAGTGGTTCCAGGGGCTCACGCTCGACGAGGCCATGCGCCGGCTCGAGGAGGCGGACGTGGTCGCGGGACCGGTCAATGACATCCGGCGGATCTTCGCCGATCCCCACTACGCGGCGCGCGAGGACATCGTCGAGGTGCCCGATCCCGACTTCGGGTCGGTGCGGATGCAGGGGGTGGTGCCCAAGCTCTCGCGGACCCCGGGGCGCGTGCTCCACGCCGGGCTCGCCCGCGGGGCGCACAACGAGGAGATCTACCGCGGGGTGCTGGGTCTCGGCGCGGACGAGCTCGAGGAGCTCCGCCGGCAGCGCGTCATATAGGGCGGGGCGCGGGAGACTCTTGATGGGTTACGACGGCGCCGTCATCGTCGGGTACGGGCAGACCCAGTACGAGAAGCAGGCGCGACACGAGGTGCACTGGCACATCGCCGACGCGACCCGCCGCGCGCTGGCGTCGGCCGGCATTGCCAAGCGGGAGGTGGACGGGCTGGCGGTGAGCTCGTTCATGCTGCCGCCCGACAACACGGCCACCATCGCCGAGCAGCTCGGGATGACGCTCCGCTGGGGATACCTGGGCACGTTCGGCGGCGCCGAGCACGTGATCGGGCTCCTGCGGGCGGCGCGGGCGATCCAGCACGAGGAGGCCGAGGTCGTGGTCGTGGTCGCCGCCGACGCCTTCACCGTGGAGCGGCACATGGCCATGATGAACGTCTTCAACACCGGGTTCGAGTACCTGGCGCCCTATGGGATGGGCGGCACCAACGGCCTCTTCGCCATGGTCGAGCGCCGGCACCGGCACGAGTTCGGGACGACGCGGGCCCAGCTCGGCAAGCTCGCCGTCACGCAGCGCCGGAACGCCCAGCTCAACCCGAACGCGCTGCTGCGCGCGCCCATGACGCTGGATGACTACCTCACGGCCCGGGTGATTGCCGATCCGATTCGTCTCTACGACTGTGTCCTCCCGTGCAGCGGGGGAGACGCCGTGGTCGTCACGTCCGGGCGCGCCGGCTGAACCGGCCCGCGATCCGCATCCTCGCCGGCGACGAGCGGACCAACTACCGGCCCAAGGACCTCGTGATGCTGGAGGGCGGCTGGGCCGAGTTCAGCCCGAAGCTGTTCCGGGACGCCGGCCTGACGCACACCGACATCGACATGCTCCAGCTCTACGACGACTACCCGATCATGGAGCTGCTCCAGATCGAGGGGCTGGGCTTCTGTCCGAAAGGCGCGGGCGGGCGGTTCGTCGAGGAGACGGATATCTCGCTGGGGGGCAGCGTGCCGATCAACACCGGCGGCGGCCAGCTCTCGTGCGGGCAGTGCGGGGCCGGCGGCGGGGCGATCGGCGTGACGGAGGCGGTGATGCAGCTCCAGGGTGAGGCCGGGGACCGCCAGGTGCGGGGGGCGAAGACCGCGCTCGTCACCGGCTTCGGGATGGTCGGCTTCGTCAAGGGCCTGTGCCAGAGCGCGGTGATCCTGACGAGCGACTGACGAGCGATTGGGGGGACTCATGAGCGCGAGCGAGCCGACCGTCGGGATCCCGCTGCCCCGGCTCTACGAGTGGAACCGCCCGTACTTCCAGGCGGCCCTGGCCGGCCGGCTCATGCTCCAGAAGTGCCGCGACTGCGGCGAGCTGATCTACTACCCCCGGCCGGCGTGTCCCGAGTGCCTGGCGATGGAGTACGACTGGGTCGAGCTCTCCGGGCGCGGCACCGTATACTCCTTCGCGCTGGTGTGGCGCCCACAGCATCCGGCGTTCCTCGCGCGGGTCCCCATCGTCCTGGCGACCATCCAGCTTGACGAAGGCCCGCAGATGGTCAGCAACGTGGTCAACTGTGCGCCCGAGCGGGTGGCGATCGGCCTCCGAGTGCGCGCGGTCTTCGAGCGCGTGAGCGACGAGATCGCGCTACCGAAGTTCGAGCCCCTGGACGGCGCCTGACCCCGACCGCTCAACGGAGGCGCGCCTCCGCGAACCTTCGGGCGGACGGCGTCCGGGGCGTTCGTCGGGACGTTCAGTGACGCGCTGTCGCTCACGATCCAGTAGCATCCCGGACGATCCGACCCCCGGGAGAGATCGGGGCTGCTGAGCGGCGCCTCCGCGGGGCTCAGTCGGGGGGGCTTGGTCGCTCAGCGCGCCGGCCACTCCGGCCGGTGATGGCCGAGCGGCACCGGCGGCCGCGCCCAGCGCGGCGGCGTCTCGGACAGTTCGACCACCGGCTTGAGGTGGCCGATGAGACCGGCCGGCGAATGCGTCTGCATGCTGAGGCGCGCCAGCTCGTCCGACGGCAGATCCTGCGGCACCTCTTTCAGCAAGGCCGGCTCGATCGCGCCGCGATCCACGATCCAGCGCCCGGTGCGCGCCAGCGCCACGCGCACTAGCCAGCTGGCGCCCTCGCGCGCGCGCCTTGCCAGCGCGACCATCGCGCCGAAGGCCATGAGATAGCCGCTCACGTAGTCGATGGCGGAGACCGGCATCAGGCGCGGCTTGGCGCCGTCCCCCGACGCGCAGGCCATGCCGCTGACCGCCTGCACGATGCTGTCGAAGCCGCGCCGTTCGCGCCAGGGACCGGTCTGTCCCCAGGCGCTCAACGACACGTAAACGATGCCCGGCCGCAGCGCCGCTGCTTCCTCGGGCGAGAAGCCGCGCGCGGCGAGCGTGCCGGGCCGGTAGGACTGCGAGAACACGTCCGCGTCGCGCAGCAGCTCGCGCAGCCGTGCGATGCCTTCCGACGTACGCAGATCGAGGTGCGCGGCGAGCTTGCCCAGTCCCGTGTCCAGTTCCACGGCGCCCGAATCCGGCAGATGCGCCGCGGTGATCTTGAGCACGTCGGCGCCGTGTTCGGCGAGCGTGCGGGCGCAGGTTGGCCCGGCGAGCACGCGGGTCAGGTCCAGGACGCGCACGCCCGCAAGCGGCCGGTCCCCCTTCGGCAGCGGCTGCGGCGGAGCGTCCCCGATGCGCGTGATCTCCAGCAGCGGTTGGTCCGCAACCGCCGCCGCGTGCGGATGCGCCATCCACTCCTCGGCGCTGCGCGCGAGGCCGGCGCAGCCTCGCGCCGCGTGGATCGCCTCTTCCAGCGCCAGACCGTCCCAGCCCGTGCTTGCTTCTTCCGCGGCGGCTCGCTCGGCCGATGCCCCGAGCACGGCCAGCGCCGCGTCGCGGTGATTGGGGAAGTTGCAGTGGATGCTGATCCAGCGCCCGTCGCGCACCGGGTAGAAGCCGCTCAGCGGGTCCCAAAGCGCGGGTGGCGGCTTGCCGTCGATCCTCAGATAGACACCGCTGCGCAGCGACGCGGCCGCTGCGCGCACATCGACGGCGACCCGCTGGCGCCTTCCCGTGCGCAACGCCCACAGCTCGCTTGCGGACAGTCCGACGGCACCGAGCGCGGCCGCGCCCGCCGTGCCGATCCGGTAGGGCGTGCGCAGGACCGGATCGGCGCCGGAGAAACTCACCGCTCCTTCCAGTCCGGCGAGCGCCAGGAGCTCGCGTAGCGCGGCGTGCGGCATGGCTTACCGTAGCACGAGGTCGGTTTCTGGGCGTCCGGGCAACGTCGCTGAACGCGGCGGCCACGGGCCGGTTGCCCACTTCGTGGTCCTGACCGCGAGAAGCGTGGGAGCCGAACGTTCAGTATGTCATGACACCCGGAGCGCACGGCCTGGCGGCTCGCCGACAGGGGCCGCGCGAAGAACTAAATGTAGCCCTTCAGACCAGCCAGAGTTCGGGCACCCCCGGGGCAAGCCCGCGCAGCCCCGGGGGCAGGAATCCTTCGCTCGCTATGGCTTGACCA
>CAZVSO010000177.1:0-5347 GCA_964629425.1 uncultured Gemmatimonadaceae bacterium | reverse complement strand
TCCACGTACTTTCGCAGCGCCGCGAGGTCGTTCGCGATCGCTTTCTTCATGACGGGTCCCATGAGCAGGCGGCCGATGAACTCCCCGACCTTCCCCATGCCGCTGATCTCGCCGTCGAGCGTGACCGTCGTACCCTTCCCGCTGGGGGTGAACGCGTAGCGGAAGCGATACTGGCCGCGCCGGCTCGAGCCTTTCGTGCCGTCGACGAAGAACTCGACTTTCTTCCCCGGCTCGTAGCCGGTCACTTCGAAGTATTCCGTGGCGTCGCGGCCGAACATCTTCCGCGTCTCGCGGAACTTCGTGCCCTTGCCGAACGGGCCCGGGCTGAGCGTCTCGAGGCTGACGAGATTGGGCATCCACTTGCGGGCCGCGTCGAGATCGGTCGCCGCCGCGAACACGCGGGCCAGCGGCGCCGCGAACTCCTCGCGAATCGTGAATTGCAAGGCCATGAGGATCCTCCTTTGGGTTCCTATTGCGGCGCGGTCATCCCGCGAGCGCCCGGATCCGGTCCGACTCGTACACCTGCACCCCGCGCGTGGCCTCCTTCGCCGCGCGGATCATCGCGGCCGCCACCGTCCGGGCCGGGATGGGCCGATATCTCGCCAGGGGGCCGACGAGCAGGAACCCGAGGGCTCCGCCCGCGAGCATCGCCAGCCGCTCCGCCGGCCGGCTCTCCCGGCGATGGCCCAGCAGGAGCGAAGGCTGGAAGATGTGCACCGCGTCGAACGGCACTTTGCGCACGGCCTCCTCCACTTCTCCTTTCACGCGGCTGTAGAACACCCGGGAGCGCGGATCCGCACTCAGGGCGGTCACCAGGAGGAACTGCTTGGCGCGGTGCTGCCAGGCGAGCCGAGCGAGCCGCTCCACGTAGGTGAAGTCCACCTTGCGAAAGGCGTCGGCGGAGCCCGCCCGCTTCATCGTGGTCCCCAGGCAACAGAAGACGTCGTCGGCGCGCGGCAGGGTGCGATCGAGGCGATCGAAGTCCACGAGGCGCTGGCTGAGCTTGCGGTGCGTGCGGGGCAGCTCGCGTCGCACGAGCGCGGTGACCGTGGCGTAGCCCCCGTCCTCGAGCAGCAGGTCGAGCAGGTGGCCGCCCACGAGGCCGCTGGCGCCGGCGACGAGGGCGGTGCGGGTCGTCACCGCCATACCGCGAGGATCACGCCCATCAAGAGCAGGAACGCCAGCTGGTAGCCCGCGTCGATCAGGTACGTCGCCAGCCGTTTGTCGGAGAACATGTGGGCGGTGAGGCCGAGGGTCGCCGCGAAGCCGATCCAGACGAGGAACCCCAGCCACAGTCCCTGCACCATCGTGGTCGCGCCCGTGTAGCCCGCCAGCAGCGAGAGCACGGACGCCAGGACGATGTAGCACGCAAACGACACGACGTAGGCTCGGCCGGCGGTCTTCTGCATCTCCTTGACCTTCTCCGGGGTGTAGCCGTGGGCGTGCATCCACTGCTTGCCGAGGACGGCGGGCGAATACCACAGCGCGCCGAGGGCGAACGTGGCCGCGGCCGCGACGAGCACCGCGAGGTAGTTGACGTCGGCGGAAGGCATGACGTGCTCCAGGAGAAGGAGTGAGTGCCCGTTGCGTCGCAACCGGTTGCGCCACTAACCTATTGCCTCTCATCCGGGTTGACCATCGCCACCGAGGGACCGATCGAGCCCAGCGCCCGCGTCTTCGCAGCGTCCCCCACCACGCCCGCGCCGCGCGGCTCCCGCTACGCGGAGCTGCTGCGGGTGCCGGCGCTCTCCGCCGGATGGTACGTCCTTCCGGCGGGAGCGACCGACGGGCAGTCGCCGCACGGTGAGGACGAGATCTACTGCGTGGTGCGGGGCCGCGGGCGGGTGCGGCTCGGTGAGGACGACCGTGCGGTCGAGCCGGGCGCCGTGGTATACGTGCCGGCGGGCGTCGAGCACCGCTTCCACTCGATCGTCGAAGAACTGGTCCTGCTGGTGGTCTTCGCGCCGGCGGAAGGAACGGCGCCGCGACCGTGCTGAAGGGCACGCCGTTCCATCCGCGCACGGCGCCGCTCAACGAAGGCGCGGCGTGGCGGCGCTGGGCAGGCTACCTCGTTGCGAGCGCCTACGAGCTGCAGCATGACCGCGAGTACCACGCGATCCGAGGCTCGGCGGCGCTGATCGACGTGTCGCCGCTGTACAAGTACCTGGTCCGCGGGCGCGACGCCGCGCGCCTGCTCGACCGCCTCGTCACCCGCCGGGTCGCGACGGCCCGCGCCGGCCAGGTGCTGTACACCCCCTGGTGCGACGCGGCGGGGAAAGTGCTGGACGACGGCACCATCGCGCGCCTGAGCGAGGACACCTTCCGACTCACCGCCGCCGAGCCGAACCTGCGGTGGCTCGGCGACAGTGCCGCGGGGCTCGACGTCGCGATCGAAGACGTGTCCGAGCGCACGGCGGCGCTGGCGCTCCAGGGCCCCGCATCGCGGGCCATCCTGGGAGCGATCGTGGATGCCGACCTGTCGGGCCTCAGGTACTACCGCCTCACGCCCGCCCGGCTGCGCGGCATCCCGGTCACGATCTCCCGCACCGGCTACACGGGCGATCTGGGCTACGAGATCTGGCTCGACGCGGGCGACGCCCTCGCGGTGTGGGACGCGGTGGCAGCCGCGGGCGGGCCCTACGGCCTGGTGCCCGCCGGCATGCTGGCGCTCGACGTCGCCCGCATCGAGGCGGGCCTGCTGCTGCTCGAGGTGGACTACGTCTCGGCCCGCCATGCGCTGATCGAAGCGCAGACGTCATCCCCCTACGAGCTGAACCTGGGCTGGGCGGTGAGCCTGGAGAAGGATGGGTTCGTCGGCCGCGGCGCCCTCGTGCAGGAACACGCGCGGGGCGGCGGGCACGCCGCCTGGCGATTCGTCGGCCTCGAGGTGGAGTGGGACTCGCTCGAGCGGCTGTACCGGGACGTCGGGCTGCCGCCGAGGCTGCCCGCCGTAGCGTGGCGGACCAGCGCCCCGCTGTACGTCGACGGCACGCAGGTGGGCTACGCCACGAGCGGCTGCTGGTCGCCGCTGCTCAAGCGGTACCTCGCGCTGGCGCATGTGCGGGAGCCGCACGCGGCGCCGGGACGCCCCGTCGAGATGGAGGTGACCGTGGAGCACCGGCGGCGGCGCGCGGTGGCGCGCGTCACGCCGCTCCCCTTCTTCAATCCCGAGCGCAAGCGGGCATGACGTACGACGCGATCGTCGTCGGCGGCGGCCACAACGGCCTGGTCAACGCCGCCTATCTCGCCCGCGCGGGCCGGCGGGTGCTCGTGCTCGAGCGGCGGGAGCGCGTGGGCGGAGCGGCGGTCACCGAGGAGATCTTACCGGGCTTCAAATTCTCGGTGTTCTCCTACGTGGTCAGCCTGCTGCGGCCCGAGATCGTGCGGGACCTCGAGCTGCCGCGCCACGGGCTGCACCTGCTGCCGCTCGAGAGCACGTTCGTGCCGTTGCCGGGCGGCGACTACTTCGCGACGTGGGCCGACCCCGACCGCACCCGCCGGGAAGTCTCCCGCCACTCGCCGCGCGACGCCGAGGCGCTGGACGAGTTCGGGCACCTGATGCACCACATGGCGATGGCGGTGAAGCCGATTCTCGGGCTCGTTCCTCCCGACCCGACCTCGCTCAGCCCGCGGGACCTGGCGGGGCTCGTCCGGCTGGGCCGGCATTTCCGGGGCGTCGGAGAGAAGCACCTGCACGCCCTGCACAAGCTCATGACCATGAGCTCGGCGGACTACCTCGACGAGTGGTTCGAGTGCGAGCCGCTCAAGGCCACGAAGTCCGCGAGCGGGATCATCGGGACGTTCCTCGGGCCCCGCTCGCCGGGCACGGCCTACGTGCTGTTGCACCACTACATGGGAGAGATCGACGGCGCGTTTCGCGCGTGGGGGTTCGCCCGGGGTGGCACGGGGGCGGTCAGCGAAGCGATCGCGTCGGCCGCGCGGGCGCGCGGAGCGGAAATCCGCACCGGCGCCACGGTCGCGCGGGTGATCGTGCGGGGCGGCCGGGCCACCGGCGTCGCGCTGGAGGACGGCGAGGAGATCGCGGCCCGCGCCGTCGTGTCGGGGCTCGATCCGCGGCGGACGTTCCTCGGGCTGCTCGAGCCGGCCGAGCTGCCGGACGAGTTCGTGCGCGACATCCGGCGCTACCGCATGCGCGGCTCGTCCGGCAAGGTGAACCTCGCGCTCTCGGAGCTGCCCGACTTCACCGCGCTGCCGGGCCGCGGGGCGCATCTGCGCGGCGCGATCTCGATCTCGCCCAGCGTGAGCTATCTCGAGCGCGCGTACGACGATGCGAAGTACGGCGCATTCTCGCGGCGCCCGTACCTCGACATCGTGATCCCCTCGCTGATCGACCCGGGGATGGCGCCGCCGGGCAAGCACGTGATGTCGATCTTCGTGCAGTACGCGCCGTACCACCTGCACGACGGGCCGTGGGACGCGGCGAAACGAGAGGCGTTCGGCGACGCGGTGGTCGCCACGCTGGCCGAGTACGCGCCGAACCTGCCGCGGGCGATCATCGGGCGGCAGGTCATCACCCCGGCGGACATCGAGCGGATGACCGGCCTCACCGAAGGCAACATCTTCCAGGGAGAGCTCGCGCTCCACCAGTTGTTCTTCCTGCGGCCGGCGGCGGCATGGGCCCGCTACCGCACGCCGGTCCGGCGACTGTACCAGTGCGGCTCGGGGACGCACCCCGGGGGCGGGATCATGGGCGCGTCGGGCCGGCTGGCCGCGCTCGAGATGCTGCGGGACGGCGTGTGACGCGCGACGCGGTGGTGATCGGCGCCGGCGTGAACGGGCTCGTCGCCGCGTGGCGGCTGGCCGCGGCCGGGATGCGCGTGCGCGTGCTCGAGCGGCGGGACGCGGTGGGCGGGACCCTCGTGACCGAAGAGATCGCGCCGGGGTTCCGCGTGGACACGGCGCGGCATGACGTCGGGTGGATCCCGCCCGCCATCGAGCGGGCGCTGGCGGCGCGGGAGCCCGAGCTGCGCCTGCTCCGGCCCGACCCCGCGATCGTGGCGCCGCTGGCCGGCGGTGGGGCCCTCACGCTCTCGTCCGATCCCGCGACGTCCGCCGAGGCGATTCGGCGCCTCTCCCCGCGCGACGCGGAGCGGTGGCCGGACTTTGCGCGCCTGATGGCGCGGCTCGCCGGCTTCCTGGCGACCCTGTACGGCGCCCCTCCGCCGCGGGTCCCGGGCGAGGGGCTCGGCGACCTGGTCGCGCTGGCGCGCCTCGCATGGCGGCTCCGCCGGCTCGGCAAGGCGGACATGATCGAGCTGCTGCGCACGGTACCGATGCCGGTCGCCGACCTGCTCGACGACTGGTTCGAGAGCGGCGCGCTCAAGGG
>CAZVSO010000176.1:3272-5368 GCA_964629425.1 uncultured Gemmatimonadaceae bacterium | reverse complement strand
CGCAGACCAGGGCCACGCGGCCGCGGAGACCGAGCTCCATGAGGGGGAGAATCTAGGGGGCGGGAAAGCCGTCAGCTATCAGCGGTCAGCGAAGCGTGGCCCGAGACCTATTGTAGAGTCGGATCGGAGGCCGCGCCTAGCTGACCGCTGACGGCTGACGGCTGACCGCTTCAATCCGCACCGCGCAGATCTTCAATTCCGCCATCTTCGCGTAGGGATCCAAGATCGGGTTGGTGAGCAGGTTCGCCGCCGCCTCGCGAAAATGGAACGGCACGAACACCTGCCCGCGCGCCACGCGATCCGAGATCCGGCACGCCGTGACCATCGAGTTGCGCCGCGACGTGAGCCGCACCAGGTCGCCCTCAGTGACCCCCAGCTTGGCCGCGTCCTCCGGGTGGATCTCCACGATCGCCGTCGGCTCGCGCGCGTCGAGCCCCGTCGCCCGCCGCGTCATCGTGCCGGTGTGCCAGTGATACAGCTGGCGGCCCGTGTTCATCACAAACGGGTACTCGGCGTCCGGTAGCTCGACGGGCGGCGCGTACTCGACCGGCACGAACGTGGCCTTGCCGTCGGCCGTCGGGAACCGGTCGTCGAACAGGAACGCCGTGCCCGGATGGTCGGGCGTCGCGACCGGATACTGGAGTCCCGCCCCCTCTAGCCGCTCGTATGTGACCCCGGCCCACGAGGGTGTCACTCGAGTGATCTCCGCCATCACGGCCTCCGCGTCCCGGAACCCGGTGGCGAGGCCGAGCCGGCTCGACAGCTCGATCAGGATCTCGAGATCTCCGCGCGCTTGGCCCGGCGGGTCCACCGCCCGATGGCTGATCTGGATCCGCCGCTCGGTGTTCACGAACGTCCCCGTCTTCTCGGCGAAGCTCGCCCCCGGCAGGACCACGTCGGCGTAGCGCGCGGTCTCGGTGAGAAACAGGTCCTGCACGCCCAGGAACTCCAGCTCCCGGAACCAGTGCTCGGCGTGGGCGATGTCGGGGTCGGAGAGGATCGGGTTCTCGCCCATGATGTACATGCCGCGGATCCCGCTCTCTTGCTTGACCACCTCGGTGACCATGAGCCCATTGTTGAGGGACAGCGATTCGGGTGCCACACCCCAGGTGCGGGCGAACCGCTCCCGCACCGCCGGGTCGCCGACCGGCTGGTAGTCGGTATAGACGAACGGAATCGCGCCCACGTCGGACGCGCCCTGCACGTTGTTCTGGCCCCGGATCGGCAGCATCGCCGCGCCCCAGCGCCCGATCATGCCGCAGCCGAACATCAGATTGAGCAGCGAGGTGACGAGATCGGTGCCGTTGGCGTGCTGGGTCAGCCCCATCGCCCAGAGCGTCGAGGTCTTGGGGCCCCGGGCGTAGCGCTCGGCGGCATCGCGGATCTTGGCGGCCGGCACGCCCGTGATCTTCGCCGCCCGTTCGGGATCGTAGGCTCCGACGGTCTGCCGCACGGCGTCGAACCCGTGGGTCCGCTCCGCGATGAACCGCCGGTTTTCGAGCCCCAGCGCGAGGATGTGATTGAGCATCGCGCTGAACAGGGCGACGTCCGTGCCGGGCTGCATCTGGAGGTGGATGTGGGCGCGGGCGGCCAGCTCCGTGCGCCGTGGGTCGGCCACGATGAGCGTCGCGCCGCGCACCTGCGCCCGCTTGATCGCCGCGCCGAACACCGGGTGCGACTCGGTGGTGTTGGCGCCGGCGATGAAGATGACGTCGGCCGCGTGCTCGACCTCGCGCATCGAGCCTGACGCGGCCGCCGTATTGATCGCCCGCTGCATCGCGGCTACCGAGGTCGAGTGACACAGCCGCGTGCAGTGGTCCACGTTGTTGGTGCCGAGCGCGCCGCGGAACATCCGCATCATCAAGTAATTCTCTTCGTTCGAGCACTTGGCCGAGGAGAAGCAGGCCAGCGCGTCGCCGCCGCGCTCGCGCTTGATGCGCGACAGCTCCTGCGTCGTGAGCTCCATGGCCTCATCCCACGTGGCCTCGCGGAACGGCTCGTACCAGGCCGCCGGCGTGGCCACGCGGTCGCGGATGTCGGGATCGGGTCGGTCGAGCAGCGGCAGCTCGCGCACCGACTTCCCCGTCGCGCGGGGC
>CAZVSO010000176.1:0-3262 GCA_964629425.1 uncultured Gemmatimonadaceae bacterium | reverse complement strand
GCCCGGGGCGGCGTGCCGGGCTTGGGCTCGCGGCCCTCGCCCTCGATGGTGCGCCAGGGGCCGCCGCGCCGCTCGGCACCGGTCGGCCCGCGCCACACCCAGCGACCGCGTTCTTTGATCCACCCCTTGCGGATCAGGGGCTGCGTGAGCCGGTCGCGGTGCTGCGGGAAGTCGTAGCCGAAGCGGCCCTTGACGCAGGTCGAGCCCTGGTTCGGGGTGTCGAGCTCGATGTCGGGAGAGGTGACCCGCGCCACCTGGCCGTCCATCACGTGCAGGTCCAGCTGGCACCCGACGCCGCAGTAGGGGCACACCGACCGCACGACGCGGTCGGGCCGGGCGATCCGCTCGGGCGCGAACCGCTCGCGCGGCATCACCTCGAAGATCGCGCCGGTGGGGCAGACGCGGACGCATTCGCCGCACCAGGTACACGCGGCCCGGTCGGGGTCGCCGTCGGCGCCCACGATGATCGCCGCGTGCTCGCCCCGCCGCCCCACGTCCAGCACCCCGACCACCTGGATGTCGGCGCAGGCGCGCACGCAGCGCGTACACAGGATGCATGTCGTCATGTCGTGGCGGATCATCGGGTCGCCGGGCCGCTCGTCGCCGTCGCGCAGCGGCAGGTCGCGACCCGCGACCGGCGTCGGCTCCACGCCGTAGCGCACGACGTAGCCCTCGAACTCGTTGCGCGGGCTGGCCCGGCCCCCGTCGCGCAGGTGGTCGGCGGGATAGCGCTCGAGCAGCAGGCGCAGCACGCCCTTGCGGTTCTCGACCGCCGCGTGCGACTCGGTGGTGACGGCCATGCCGTCGGCCACCTTCGTCGCGCACGCGGGGAGCAGCTTGGGCTGCCCCTCGACCGAGACCAGGCAGATGCGGCAGTTGCCCACGATGGGCAGCTTGGGATACCAGCACAGCGTGGGGATCTCGAGATCCGCCGCGCGCGCCGCGTCGAGGATCGTCGCGTCGGGCTCGGCCGTGAGCGACCGGCCGTTGATGCTGAGGGTCGCCATGCGACCAACACTAGGTGCGGCGAGAGGCGGTTGCAAGGTTCGCCGATAGCAGGCAAGTTCCCACGGGCTTGAGGATTGGCTGACTGTTCCACCCGCGACTCCGAGGTGTCAATGGATCGGCGCGACTTCGTCAAGACGACCGCGGCGGCCGCTGCGGCGGCGGCGCTCGCCCCCCGCCTGCTGGCGGGACGCGAGATCCAGGCCGACGCGAGCGTGCGGGATCTGTGCAACCGCGCGCTCAACGCCGCCCGGCGGGCCGGCGCGGGCTACGCCGACATCCGCGTGGTGCGTAACCGCAACCAGTCGGTGAGCACCCGCGAGCAGCAGATCACCGGGCTGTCGGACGCCGAGACCTTCGGGTTCGGCGTGCGGGTGCTCGTGGCCGGCGCGTGGGGCTTCGCGGCCAGCCGCGATCTCACCGCCAACGAGGTCGAGCGCATCGCGCGGCTGGCGGTCGCCCAGGCCAAGGCGAACCGCCGAGCGGTGCGGCGGCCGGTGACCCTGGCGCCGACGCCGCCGGTGCCGGACGGCCGGTGGCAGAGCCCGATCGAGATCGACCCGTTCACGGTTCCCATCGAGGACAAGGTGGCGCTGCTGCTCAAGGCCAACGCCGAGGCGCTCAAGGTGAACGGGGCGCGGTTCGTCACCTCGTCGATGTTCTTCGTGCTGCAGGAGAAGACCTTCGCCTCCACCGACGACATCTTCACGGTGCAGAAGGTCTACCGCTGCGAGCCGCAGCTGACGGTGACGGCGGTGGATCCGGCGGCCGGGTTCGCCACGCGGCAGGCGGTGGAAGTGGGCCCCGCCGGGCGAGGCTACGAGTGGGTGGTGAACGCCGACCTGCCGGGGCGCGCGGGCCGCTGGGCCGAGGAGGCGGTGCAGCAGCTCACGGCCAAGCCCGTTGCGCCCGGGCGGTACGACTTGATCCTCGACCCGAGCCACCTCTGGCTCACGATTCACGAGTCCATCGCGCATCCCACCGAGCTGGACCGCGCCCTGGGCTACGAGGCGAACTACGCGGGCACGAGCTTCGCCGCGCCCCCCGAGCGGGTCCTGGGAAAGCTCAAGTACGGCCCCGAGTTCATGAACATCCAGGGCGACCGCTCGCAGCCGGGCACGCTCTCGGCCTGCGGCTGGGACGACGACGGTGTGGTGCCGGAGACCTATCTCATCATCAAGAACGGGATCATGGTGGACTACCAGACGACCCGGGACCAGGTTGCCTGGATCGCCCCGCTCACCGGGCGCACCCGCTCGCACGGCTGCTCGTTCGGCGAGTCGTGGTCGGACATCCAGTTCCAGCGCATGCCCAACGTGTCGCTCCTGCCGGGGGAGCAGCCGCTCACGCTGGACGACGTGATAGCGGCCACTGACAACGGGATCTACATCCTCGGCCGCAGCTCGTACTCGATCGATCAGCAGCGGTACAACTTCCAGTTCAGCGGGCAGGTGGCCTACGAGGTGAAGGGCGGGAAGATCGCCGGGATGCTGAAGGACGTGGCCTACCAGGCCCGGACCACCGACTTCTGGAATTCGATGGACATGATCGGCGGGCAGGCGTCCTACCAGGTCAACGGCAGCTTCAACGACGGCAAGGGCCAGCCCAGCCAGTCGAACGCCGTGAGTCACGGCTGCCCCCCGGCGCGGTTCCGCAACGTCAACGTCCTCAACACCGGGAGGGACCGTGGCTGAGTGGCTCTCGCGCGACGAGGCGCGGCGGCTGTGCGACCGGGCGCTGGCCGTCTCCAAGGCCGAGGGGTGCCAGCTCAGCGTGCAGTCCGGGGCGACGGGCAACACGCGCTACGCCGGCAACGAGATCTCGACGGCCGGCGACGCCGCGGACGCTGCGCTCACCATGTCGTCCCGCTTCGGCAAGCGCACCGCGTCCGTCACGACCAACGTGCTCGATGACGCGGGACTAGCGCGGGCGGTCGAGATGAGCGAGCGGATGGCGCGGCTGGCGCCGGAGAACCCGGAGCTCATGCCGCTGCTCCCGGTGCACCAGTATGGAGAGGTGACGGCGTTCTTCGCGGCGACGGCGGGGCTCGACGCCGCGCGGCGGGCGGCGGCCGTCGCGACGGCCACCGACGCCGTGCAACGCGCGGGCCTCGTCGCCGCGGGTTTCCTCGAGCGCACGGCCGGCGCGGGGGCTGTCGCCAACTCGGCCGGGCTCTTCGCGTACCACGCCTCGACCATCGCGTCGCACACCCTGACCGTGCGGACGCCCGACGGCCAGGGCTCGGGGTGGGCGGGAA
>CAZVSO010000175.1:0-5395 GCA_964629425.1 uncultured Gemmatimonadaceae bacterium | reverse complement strand
GGCGGCGGCGCGGGGCGCGGCGCGGGCGGCGGACGCGGCGCGGGCGGCGGCCCGGGCGGTGCTCGAGCGCGAGGACCCCCGGTGGAAGGAGTGGCAGGCGCGCGAGAAGCGGGCGCTGTCCCTCGGCGGCGAGCGCCGCATGGCGGAGCAGGCGGTGGTGACGGCGCGGCAGGAGCACCAGCGGCTCGACCGGGAGCTGGCCGAGGCGCTGCAGGCGCGGGAGCGGCTGCGGGAGCTGGAGCCCGAGCTGGCGCCGATCGAGGCGCTGAAGCGCGAGCTCGCGGAGCTCGAGCGGCTGCAGCGGGAGGAGGCGGCGCGGCGGGCCGAGGCGGCTCAGCTCGAGGAGTTGGGCCGCGCGGCGACCACGCTGGAGCGGCGGCTGGCCGAGCTCGCGCCGGCGCTGGAGTCGTTGCCGGGCGTTGATCGCGAGGCCGCGGCGATCGAGGCCCGGCTGCAGGTGGCGGAGCGGGTGCTGGAGCAGGAGCGCACGGCGTGGGAGCGGGAAAAGCAGTATGCCGAGACCAAGCGTGCCGAGCTGCGGGCGCAGTACCGGGAGGTCAAGCAGGAGCGCGACCGCATCGTCGAGCTGGGCCCGGAGGGCACCTGCCCGACGTGCCGGCGGCCGCTGGGGACCGAGTACGGGGCGGTGCTCGAGCTGCTGGACAACCAGCTGCGCGCGATCGTGGACAACGGCGACTATTTCCGGAAGCGGGTGGACCAGCTCGCCGAGGCGCCGGAGAAAGTCCGGGAGGCGGAGACGGCGCGGGATGCGGTGCTCGAGGAGAGCCGGCGGATGAGCGAGCGCGCGGGGGCCCTGCGGGCGCAGGCCGGCGAGCGGGCGCGGGCGACCCGCGCCCGGGCGCAGGCGCTGGAGCGCTCGGCGGAGATCGCGCGGAGCCTCGCGGCCCGCCCCGCCGGTTACGACGCCGCGCGGCACGACGCGGTGCGCGCGGCGTTGGCCAGGGTGGAGCCCGTGGCGCTGGAGGCGGCGGGCCTCCAGGCGCGGGCCGAGCGGGCGGTGACGTTGGTCAAGGACGCGGCGGCGGCCGAGGAGGTGCTGTCGGCGCGCGAGCGGGGCACCCGCGAGGTCGAGGCGGCCATCGCGGCGGACGGATTCTCCGACGAGCAGTTCCGCCTCGCGCGGGAGCGGCACGAGCGGGCTCTGGGCGCGCTGCGGGCCGCCGAGCTGACGGTCGTCGAGGCGCGCGGCGACCTCACCCGCGGCGAGGACGACGTGCGGGGGGTGGAGCGGCGGCTCGCCGAGCGCGAGACGCGCGAGCGCCGCATCGCCGAGGTGAAGCTGCGCCAGCGGCTCCACGCCGAGCTGGACGACGCGTTCGGGGACATCCGCGCCGACCTGAACGCGGAGATGCGCCCCGAGATCGCGGAGCTCGCGTCCGGATTCCTCTCGCACCTGAGCGACGGCCGCTACGACACGCTCGAGCTCACCGAAGACTACGAGATCGCCATCCTCGACGACGGACTCCCCAAGCCGGTGCTCTCCGGGGGCGAGGAAGACGTGGCGAACCTGGCGCTGCGGCTCGCGATCTCGCAGATGATCGCCGAGCGGGCGGGCCAGCCCCTGTCGCTCCTGGTGCTGGACGAGATCTTCGGCGCGCTGGACGAGTCGCGCCGTCAGGACGTGCTCGGGCTGCTACGGCGTCTGGCGGACCGCTTCCCGCAGGTCATCCTGATCACGCACGTCGAGCAGGTGCGCGACGGGCTCGACCGGGTGCTGCGCGTGGAGTACGATGCCGGGCGGGGGACGAGTGTGGTGCGGGACGACACCGCGACGCTGGGCGTGCGGAGCGCCGGGGAGGCCGATGCGGGCGTGGCTGCCTGAGCAGCGGGTGGACGGGCCGGGGCGCGCCGAGGAGCGGGACATCGACCTGCTCAACGGCGTGTTCGCTGAGGCCTTCACCGACCGGTACCGGCGCGACGGGCTGGTCGGCGTGCGTGTGCCGCGCCTCAACGCCGCCGTGTGGCGCTACGCCCTGCGCGACGCGGGGGACGGCGCCATGGTCTGGCGCGACGAGCGCGGCGACATCGTGGCGTTCAATATCGCCCACCACTCAGGCGCCGAGGGCTGGATGGGCCCACTGGCCGTGCGGCCCGACCGCCAGGGTGCGGGCATCGGTAAGACCGTGGTGAGCGCCGCCACCGACTGGCTGGTGGCGCAGGGGGTCACGACCCTGGGGCTCGAGACCATGCCGCGCACGGTCGAGAACATCGGCTTCTACGCGCGCCTGGGGTTCGTGCCGGGGCACCTCACCCTCACGCTGACCAACGACATCGCGCTGCGCGGCCACCGCGCGCCCGCGCTGCTGTCGGAGCGGGGCAGGGCCGAAGGGGACGCTGCGCTGGGCGCGGCGCGCGCGCTGGTGCACGACCTCGCGCCGGGGTACGACTTCACCCGCGAGATCGCGCTCACGGCCGAGCTCGAGCTGGGCGACACCGTGCTGATCGGCGGCGACGACCGGCTCGACGCGCTGGTCCTGTGGCACGCGGTACCCCTGGCCGACGGGCGGCCGCGCGACGAAGTCCGGTTCCTGAAGCTCGCGGCGCGCGGCGACCGCGCCTTCGCCCTCGCCATGGCGGCGGCCGAGGCCGCCGCGGCGCGCGCCGGCATCCGCCGCGTCGCCGTCCGCTGCCAGACGCGCTACGACGACGCGTTCCGCCGCCTCATCGCCCGCGGCTATCGGGTGCGCTGGACCGATCTGCGGATGACCTACGAGGGGTATGCCGAGCCGCGGCCGGAGCGGGGGGTGCTGTTTTCGAACTGGGAGATCTGAGAAAAGGGGACGGGGACGGGGGAGGGGTGGCCTCGTCCCCCGTCCCCGTCTCACGAGAGAAACGTCGGCGCTCCCACGATGATCCGCCGCGCGATCAGGATCACCGCGCCGGCGAGCAATACGTGCAGCCAGCCGCTCGTCGGCTGCACCGTCACCAGCACGCCGACCCACGCCGCGAGCAGCGCAACCGCGCCGATGAGCGTCAGATTCATCGTATCCTCATTCCTCGGTGATGCAGCCCACACACGCGTGAGGACGCCGGCCCTGTGACGTCACCTCTTGACGTTTCTTCGTCGACGCCTTTTCCACGTTTCCGCGCGACGTCGCCGCGCGACGCCGATGCTTGACGTCTTTGGTTCACGATGTATTGTAGTCGTCAGGGGCGAGGAGCTCAATTATTGAGCCAACAAGCTCGAGCATGGACCCGGATACTGTGACCGATGCCATGCCCCCACGTGGGGAAGGCAGACGCTGCGGTGAGGGACCAGTCATTCGTTTCGGGCTTCAATAATCCTCTTTGCTCCTGATGGACCGACCGGCCGGGCCGCGCTGAGCGCGAACCCGGCCGGTCGGGTTTTTTTGAGGGGAAGGGGGAAGCGGGAAGGGGGACGGGTGAAACCATGCCCCGGCATTACCCTTTCCCCTTCCCGCTTCCCCTTCCCCTACTGCTTCCGTTTCGGTCGCACCGACTCCCAGAAGTACCTCGGCGCCAGCAGCGCCTTCCCCTTCAACGCGAACCCGATCCCCAGCACCGCCATCCACACGCCGTAGGCGACCGCCACCTCCTCCCGCAGGTGAGGCACCAGGAACTGCACCAGCCACAGCACGAACAGGGCCGTGGCGTCGAGCCAGTCGAACTCCATGTTGGCGAGCACCACCATGCCCAGGCCGGTCTGCATTAGCGTGAGCACGATCTCCATTCGCTGCCCCGCGTCGAACGGGAAATCGGCCCAGGTGCCGTGATGTCGCAGGTGGGAGTAGCCGTACACCAGCGGGATCATCGCCGCCAGCACCGTCCACTGGTTGATGTTGCTCGACACCATGTTCATGAGGGCCATCGGGGCGTGGGTCACGCGCCGCGCCCAGGCGAACGCCGAGAGCTTTTCCGGGAACTCCGACAGGAACGGGGCCACCCACTGCACCAGCACGAACTGGCTCACGCCGAGCAGCGCGGCGACCGCGAGCATGGACTCGAGGAACGGATGCGCCGTCGCGTACAGCAGCAGGCCGCCTCCGGCGAACAGCCCGCCGATCGCCGCCTTTTGCCGCCAGGCGCGTTGACGGTAGGCCCACTGGGCCACCCGCGGGGCGGACGACAGCTCCTCCGTGTCCTGCGGTGGGTGGAGGAACAGAACCCAGAGATAGGCCGTGTACAGCACCAGCAGCACGACGGCGTCCACCCAGGAGATCGTGCCCTTGAGCACGATGACCACGAAGTAGAGGAGCGGGGGCAACAGCCCCACGATCTCGACGGCGTGCTCGGGCCGCAGCTTGATGGTGGGGAGCCGCTCCGCGGTGCGCCGCCGTCCCGAGAACAGGAACACGAAATAGATCATCGGCCATCCCAGGCCGAGGAGCAGCCGGATCGCGCCCGTGAGGTTGGCGATCGCCAGGTGGGCGCGCTCGGGATCCCGCCCGGCGTCCCAGGCGATCACGGCCTCGACCGCGAACTCGGGCAGGGTCTGGAGCCACGCGAGGATCGCGAGCGACAGCCCCTGGGAGATGAGGAATTGCGCGGCCTCCGCGCCCCACGCGACCAGGAACGCCGAGAGCAGGATGCTGGGGAAGGTCCACAGCGCCGACAGGGCCGAGGCTCCCGCCGACGACAGGGTGGCGACTACCTTTAGGACGACGAGTCTCACGTGCGCCGAAGATACCGCCGGACCGGGAGGCCGAACAAGCCATGCCCCGTTGTGTGGTCACGCGCCGCGTGCACTTCAACGCCGCGCATCGCCTCTTCAACCCCGAGTGGTCGGACGCCGAGAACGCGCGCGTGTTCGGCGTGTGCGCCAACCCGAACTATCACGGCCACAACTACAACCTCGAGGTCTCGGTCGAGGGGGATAGCGATCCCTCGACGGGCTACGTGCTGCACCTCCAGCGGCTCAAGGAGAGCGTGACCGAGTGCGTGGTGCGGCACCTCGACCACCGCAACCTGAATCTCGACGTACCGTGGTTCCGCGACCGCATCCCCAGCGCCGAGAACATCGCCGTGGTCTGCTGGCAGGTGCTGGCGCCGGCGGTCCAGCCTGCGACCCTCACGCGCGTCCGCCTCTGGGAGACGGAGCGCAATTACGTGGACTACCATGGGACGTGACGAGATGAAGTCGGCGAGCCACCACAGCGTTCACGAGGCCCACGTCGCGCCCACGGTGGCGCGCATCCCGTTCGACACGCTGGTGCGAGAGATGCTGGAGCAGCTGGGCGAGGATCCGCGGCGCGAGGGGCTGCAGGCCACCCCGGCCCGCGTCGAGGCGTCGCTCAAGTGGCTGACCCGGGGCTACCAGATGTCGGTCGAGGACGTGATCGGCGGCGGGCTGTTCGAGGAAAAGCACGAGAGCATGATCTGCGTGCGCGACATCGAGATCTACTCGCTGTGCGAG
>CAZVSO010000174.1:0-5424 GCA_964629425.1 uncultured Gemmatimonadaceae bacterium | reverse complement strand
GCATCGCCAGGATCCCGCCCACCAGCAGGAAGAACAGGCTCACGAACAGGAACTGGATCCCGATGATCTTGTGATCCGTCGAGAAGATGTACTTGCGCCAGAAGCTGTGTGGCGCGTCGTGCGCCCCCGTCATGACGAAACCTCCCCTTGCGCGGCCTGGGCGGCCCAGACGTCGAACTCCTCGGCTGTATGTACGAAGACCCGGGCCCGCATCCGGTAGTGGCCCATGCCGCACAGCTCGGCGCAGCCGAGCTCGTATTCCCCGGCCGCCGTCGGCTCGAACCAGACGTTGATCGTCATGCCGGGGACGGCGTCCTGCTTGATCCGGAACTCGGGCACGAAAAACGAGTGGATCACGTCCTCCGCCGTGAGCCGCACCACCGTCGCGCGGCCCAGCGGCACGTGGATCTGGTTGCGGACCGTGAAGTCGTCGCCCGTGTCGAGCCGGTCGTCGGGTCCGGGGTAGGTCGTGTTCCACTCGAACTGCTTCCCCGCCACCGCGATCGTGTAGGCGCCGGCCGGAACGCTCTCGCGGCCCTTGATCTTCTGCCACACGCCGTTGCTCATGATCCCCAGGATCACCATCGTCACCGCCGGCACCGCAGTCCAGATGATCTCCGCCGTGTTGTTGCCGTGGGTGAAGTACGCCTTGCGACCCGGGCGCGCGCGGTACTTGATCGCGAACCAGAGCAGCCCCGCCTCCACGATCACCAGCGCGATCCCTGTGATCACGAGAATCACGATGAACAGGAAATCGATGTCCGCCGCGTAGGTCGACGCGGCCGGCGGCAGCCACCAGCTCATGCGGATCTCTCTCCTATTTGGCGGCGAACGTGAAGTCCTGGGTCTTCGACTCCGCGCCGGCGACGGTCACGGTCCCTGTCTGCGTGCCGTACTTCTCGTGCCAGGCCTCGATGGTGTAGGTGCCGGCCGGCAGGTTCTTGATGCTGAAGCTGCCATCCGTGCCCGTCACGCCGAAGAACCCGTGCGGCAGCACGCCCACGTACGCGTTCATCCAGCCGTGCACGTTGCACTCGAGCGACACCATCACCTCCGACGCCGAGAACGTCCGGGTGGTCTTCATGCCCGCGGTGGGCTGGCTGATGTTGAACGGCCGGTTCTTCGTCGCCTTCGCCTTGATGTTGTGCAGCAGAGGATCGCTGTTGCGGATCTCGAGGGTCTGGCCGACCATGAGGCCGAACACGTGCGGCTTGTAGCGACACCCATCTTGATCGATCACCACGGGCGTCGCCGGCGCCTGATACTTCGCGCCGGCCGGCAGCCCCGCCTTTACGTAGACGAACGCGTTGGCGAGTGTCCCGTTCGCGTTCACCACCACCGCCTCGGCGGTGGGCGGCGTCTGGTATTTCGCCTTGCACTGGGGCTCCTCGCTCATGTCGATCCGTGGGTTCGCGGGCTTGGTCCCCGTGAACTTCACCTTCCCCGTGATCGTCGCCCCGCCCTGCGCCGCCTCGCCCCGGGTCCACGCCACACCGAAGACGCCGACGGTAACCACCAGCGCCACAATCGCTCCAATCCCGCGCATCACGCCTCCTAGGACAATGTCTCTGCCCCACGTCCCCACGCCCCCACGCCCCCGCGTCTTACCCTTCTCCCTTCCCCCTTCCCCTTTCCCCTCGCTGTTGCGCCCGGCGCACCACTACCAGTCCGAGCCCGAGCGTCAAGGCCATCGCGATCACCGGAGAAACGTACGCCCGGAGCGGCGTCGGCCGGTCGAGCGCGAGGAAGTACCACGAGCTGACGGCCGCCCGTGCCCCCGCCTCACCGTTCGAGCCGTCCCAGGCGAAGAACGCGATCGGGATGGCGCGGCCCGTCTCGAACACAAGGTCGTTGGCCGTGTCCGCCGTCGCAAGGGCGCGGGTGAAGACCACGCGCCATTCGCCCCGGTCATACGTCGCCTGCGCCGCGATCCGCGCCCCGGGAAGCGCGTCGAACCGCTTGAGGCCGCGCGCCAGCCCCGTCACCGCGCCCCCCGATGCGCTGGTCCAGCGCCACTGGTACACGGGGTCCACGCCCGAGCCCATCAGGAAGTAGGGGCGCTCCATCCCGTCGGGGATGCGGCGCGGGAACTGCACCACCACCTGGTCCGGCCACGGGCCGGCGGCGGGCGTGACCGAATCGTCCGCCACCGCCGCGAGCACCTTGCCCGCAAACTCGAGCCACGCGGTGTCGGGGCTCTGGGAGCGATCGTGCCAGGTGAGCCGCAGCGCGAGCGTCGCGCCGTCGTGCACCGCCTGCACCGAGATCCCCGACACGGCCGGCGTGAACCACCGCGGTTTGCGGATGATCTGCCCCACGAGTGGGAACCAGTGGCGCTCCACATCCGCCCAGGCGGAATCGTCGGGTGCGGTGGGGAGCGGTCCCGCGTGCTGCGCCGCGCGGATCACCTCGCCCGGCTCCGCCGCCCGATCGGGCGAGAGGCTGCGCACGTACTGCGCCAGGCGCCACAGCTCTTCGTCGGTGAGGAACTGCTGCTCGATCAGGTCGCTGAACGACGGCATCGGCGTGCCGTCGAGACCGGTGCGCAACCGGCGATAGATGTCCTCGACCGTGCCGCCGCCGTTGAACAGCCAGTTCTGCGACAGATCGGCGGCGAACATCGGGGCGCCGAAATCGTCTTCCAGCGTGGGCGCCGACGGGCCGTCGCCGCGGCCCAGGTCGCCGTGGCACTTGGCGCAGCCGATCGAATCGTAGAACTGCCGCCCGGTGCGCAGCGCCGCGTCACCTCCGCCGCCGGGCGCGCGGCCGAACTCGAGCGGCTCGGGGCTTTGCGCCGGGTCGGCGAAGAAGGCGGAGAAGGTCTTGAGGTAGGCCAGGAGCGCTGCACGGTCCGGCTTCGAGAGCCGGGTCTCCCATCCCGGCATGGCCGTACCCGGGATCCCCTTCGCCATCACCGCCATGAGATCGGCGTCGGTCGGGAGCTGGCCGCTGGCCGTCGTGCGGATCTGGTAGAGCGCCGCCGTGAAGTCGCGCGGCCGGGGTAGCATGTAGCGCGCGGCCGGGCCGTCGCCCGCGCCGCCGTCGCCGTGACAGCTCGAACACCATTTTTCGTACACGGTGCGACCCTTCGCCGTGTCTTGCGGGAAGCGGGAAGCGGCAAGCGGGAAGGGTCCCATGCCCAGCCCCGCCCCGAGAATGGCTGCGAGCGCGACCAGCCCGCCGCTCATCGCGCTTCCCCCTTCCCGCTTCCCGCTTCCCGGCTCGCCTCCCACGTTCTCGGCGTCCATCCCGTCTGCTCATACAGGAAAAGGATCACCGCCCAGATCTCTTCCTCGGTGAGGAAGTCTTCCCACGCCGGCATGGCGGAGTTCCACGGTGTGCCCTCGCGCGGCAGGCCGGGGCCGCCCTTGGCCACGCGCCAGAACACGAAGCTCTCGGTGAGCTGGGCGATCGTCCCGTTGTCCTGGAAATTGAGCGGGATCGGGTTCAGCCCTTGCGCGAAGTGGCCCTGGCCGTCGAGGTAGTCGCCGTGGCAGGGCATGCAGTTCTGGTAATAGACACGCTTGCCCAGGGCCAGATGCTCCTCCAGCGCACCCGTTCTCCGCAGCGGGTTCTCGAGCCCGGCGAGGCTCATAGCCTTGCCGCGGAACGTGATCGCGGTCGGCGGTGCCGGGTGGATGGAGCGCAGGTTGGGCGGCGCCTGGACAGTGGCCCGCACCTGGCCCAGCGTCACGAGCCCCACCAGCAGCGGGACGCCCGCGAGCAGCGCCCCGCGCACGAGCCGCAGCCGCGGCTCCACGAGCACGGCCTGGAGCGGCTCCTTGAACCGGGTCCAGCGCTCCTCGCTGGCGCTCACGTAGATGAGCACGCCCACGAGGATCGTCGCCATGAACTGCAGCACGACGCTCCTGGGCACGAGGGCGCTGCCGGGCAGCAGCGGGATGCCCCGCACGATCGCGACGTAGGAGAGGACCAGGATCGCGGCCGCCTGCCAGAACGGATGGCCGAGCGCGGACCGGAGGGAGCGGCTCATTTCCGACTCGCCAGGAAGCGCACCAGGGCCTCGAGCTGCGCGGCGGTCATCTGGTCGCCGAACGTCTTGGGCATGATGCCCGCGAGCTGCTCGTAGCCCTTGGCGATGCGCGCATTGGGGTCGAGGATCGACGCGCGGATCTGGCTCACGCTCTGGCGCGCCCCGATGCGCGACAGGTCCGGTCCCACGGCGCCGCCCTCGGCGTCGAGCTTGTGGCACCCGATGCAGCCGCCGGCACGGTACAGCGTCATGGGGTCGGTCGAGCCCCCGGCGAGCATTCCGCTTCCTGCTCCCCCCTTCCCGCTTCCCGACGTCGCCGCCGGGATATCGGCCGCGCTTACATCCACCGTCCCGCCCTGCGACTCGAGGAACGCCACCACCGCCCAGATCTGCTGAGGCGAGAGCGTGCGGCTCATGTCGGGCATGATCGGCTCGAAGCCCGGCACGACGAAGGCCGCGGGTTGCACCAGCGACTCGTGCAGGTACTGCTTGCAGCTCTTGCCGACCTGGCGCGCGCCGCAGCGCGCCCCGATGGAGCCCGCGCCCCGGTCGTCGGTCAGGAGGTTCGGCGCCCGGGTGCCGAGTCCATGGCACGTGGTGCAGCCGCCGCTGCCCGTGTATACCAGCTCGCCCGCCTGCACCAGCTGCTCGGGGCTGACATCGGCGCCCAGCGTGAGGTCGCGGGGCACCTCGGACGCGAGCTGGGGAATGCTGTTGGCGATCAGTGTGTAGAACGCCAGGGTGCCCAGCACCACGGCCGCGACCTTGAGATTAGTGGCCCACATGCGCCGCGCCTCCCGTTCCACGACCCACGGCCGGTGCCGCCGGCACGAACGTCGACTTCTCGGCCAGGCCCCCGATCCAGAAGATGAACCCCGCGAGCCCCAGGAAGATGAGCACGCACACGCTGATCATGATCGCCGCGTAGCCCAGCGCCGGCGTGGCGGCGGACTGGCTCGTGTCCCGCATCACTTGCCACACGTGCCAGTGCTGGCGGATGCCGCTGCGGGCGAAGCCCATGAGCCCCATGAGCCAGGTGAACGTGACCGCGAGGATGAAAAGCGCGTACTGCGAGCGGGGCGGCATCTGTCCCCAGCGGATCGCGCCGATGGACTGGGCGCCGCGCGCCATGACGACGTCGAGCACCGTGACGAACAGGATGCACGCCAGCACCGCCGCCACCTGGTACACGCTGTAGCCGATCCGCACGATCGCCTCGACGAAGTAGCCGCGGATCCCGAAGAACAGCACCACCGCCGCCGCCGCCGCGAACATCGCGCCCTGGATCCACGTCCCGGCCCGCGCCCACGGCACCGCCAGCCGCTTGTTGGCGCGGCGGTACAGCAGGAACGACAGGAAGGTCGCCAGGATCATGAGGTTCACGGCGGTGTTCTTGGCGCTCATCACGCCCAGCACGCCGAGGAACGGGT